>JBJSXJ010000337.1:0-8595 GCA_046086325.1 Planctomycetota bacterium
GTCGTAGTAAGTCGCTCGATCGCCGCCGCTTGCTCTTCGCTTTGCCCCTGCGTCGGCAGTTCCGCGAGAGATTCCAGCGTCTCTGCTAGCTCGTCCCAATCACCAGTTTTCAACTGCTGCTCAGCCTGAGTGAGCAGCTGCAAACGGCGCTGGTTTGTCTCCGCCTGTGAATCCGGTTTCGGGTCTGCGGATGTGGATTCCGTATTTGATTTCGCAGTAGTCGGATCCGTGGCTGATGGCGCCGCAGACTGCGGGCTGGGATTTTGCTGCGCGGGATGTTGCTGAGCACTGGGCTGCTCGACACTGGGCTGCTCGACATTGGGCTGCTCGACACTGGACTGCTGCGGACCGCAGCCACCAGATCCCAGACAGAGGAGTGTCCCGAGAAGCATCCCCAGCAGACGAAGATCCTCGTACCGCAAGATTTGGGAAGGCCGTCGCGATTTATTCGCCGTAGGTGTCGGATAACTCACGCAGATACTCCAGTGCTTCATCAAGTTCGGGTGCGGCAGCTCCGGGCTTGCGACCCGCTCGGTCACAACGCGCCAATAACACCAACTCTTCGTAACTTTCGTTTTGTTGTAATCGTCGCCACGCTCGAAAGCCAATTTTTTCATCCAGGACTAGTTGAGCATCCATGTGGTGTTCAATCAACCAATGGGTGCGCGGCGTGATATATCCCTGCAGTGCGTCCAGGCCCGCCTGCACATGGTCTGCAGCGTCGATCGCTTTTCCGACATCATGCAGGAGCGCCGCCAGCAAAAACTCTTCATCATGCGGCAATTCCTGGCAAGCCAGCTCGAATACCTGCAAACTGTGATAGAGTGCATTCTCTTCGGGATGATAACGCGGATTCTCGCGCACATATTCCAGCGGCAACAGCAGGGACTCGTAGACTTGAAAGCGGTCTACCTGCTCTTCAACATCGGCCACCGCTTCTTCCAAGGCTGCTGGTGCCTCTAAATCGTGATACTCCTTGCGCAATAGTTGCTCCAGCTGCGGGATCGTGGCGTGCTCCATCCGCTTCCCAGTCACCGAACTCTTGAATGCCACGCGCACCATGCGGCTGGGGTAGACGGTGAGTTCCAGCGGAAAACGGTCGCGCACGTGGATGTGAATGAAGATGCGCTCTTCATCTTTCTTGCGCACCCGTTTGTGCTCCACGTCATAAACCTTGCCCTCTTGGTCCAAGATCGCCGTGATCGCTTCCAGGCCATCCGAGAACAGATGGATGTCGATGTCGGAGCCGCGGCGGATGTGACCGGTCAGAACGCTGCCGATCAGTCGTGGATGAAAGCGTTCCAGATGTCGCATGAGATGGAGTGCTTCGAGGCGCATGTCGCGGAGGTTTTCCGAGCGCTGAGCGCCTTCGGTGTAGCGGGCCATCGCTTGGATCTGATCACGAATCTCCGCATTGCTGGGCAAATCCGCTGGTTTCACCCAGCCGCGCTGATTGCGAGTAAAAGCGCGCGCGGCCTTCATTTTAGCGCGATAATACTCGCTCTCTTGCCGCTGATACATCAAGCGGGCTGCTTCCCAGGCAATCTTGCGACGTAATTTGCTCTGCCGTGGATCATCAGTCATTACGGTTTCGCTTTAGCCGTCCAAGCGGCTGGGTTCTGCGCTTGCCCCTGATTCATTTTGCTGGCTCGAGCCGCTTCCATAAAGGCGAAGATTTCGAGTGTTTCCTCGGGGGAAACCGGCACGGGACCACCCTTAAAAAACTTGGCCATTTCGATGGCGATTCCTTCGTAGCCCATGTACTTGTCGTTCGTCGGCGCGACTCCCTTCACCGGCACTCCATGGCCATACACGCCCGCAATCGACACGCCCTGGTCCCCGAATACCGTCGCGCTATATTTGACCGCTCCCTGCTTGATTCCGCGAAACGTACCGACGCGACCGTCACTCCAAGTCGCCGTGATCACATCCGCCTTGGCCGTCGAAACGCACCGCACCGACTCCACACCTCGGCCCATGATCGCATAGAGCGTCTCGATGCCGTGCAGCGCATGCCAGTAGTAGTCGGAATGATGAGGCACCGTGGGACAGCCACCATAGACATCACAGCCGATCACCTGACCCACTTCGGGATGATTTCGCATCCCGCTGAATCCCGGACTGAAGCGGTGCTGCGAGCTGCTCCAGAGCGGCACTTTGGCCTCCGCCGCCAGTTGCTGAATCGCCAGCACCTCGTCGAATGAAGCCGCCAGTGGCCGACCGACAAAAATCCGCTTGCCCGCTTTCACCGCCGCTGCCACCAAGTCGCGATGACGTCGTCCATCCAGCGGCATGATCATCACCGCATCACAATCCGCCAGCACATCCTCGACACGTTCCACCAGTCGCACTTGGAACGCCGCAATCTGCTCCTTCCACTTCGGCAACCCATCAACACTCTCCGGAATATCGTTACTCGGTGTGCCCGGAAAGGCAGCGGTGACTTTGAGTCCGGCCAGATCTCCCGTCGCCTTCGGATCATTGAACAATTGGGCGAACGCGACCGCTTGGTAATTATCCAGTCCCAATACTCCCACGCGCACGGGTGCTTTTTCTTGCGCCGATGCCAGGGGTGGCAGAAGGACCAGAGACAGAACGAGGAAGTTCGTAACGAGCGCGCAAATTCGCTGGCGGTTGTCCATGGCTGGCTCGCAATTCAACGGGTTGACGGGACGGAGTTGACGGTACGGGGTCGTTGTTACTGGCGAGAGCAGTGTAACAACGCGCAGTGCGGTTTAGAACCATCACACCCGCTGGCGCTGCCACTTACCGCGGCAGCACAAAACCGGTCGCAAGTGCGATCCGGTTGATGCAGTCCAGTTGAAGCCGTCCGTTGGATGCCGTTCAGTTAATGCCGTCCAGCACCTGGTCAACCCTGAGGAGCGACCAGCTTAGCCCCAGATTTGGGCGAGGTCTTGAGCCAGATCGTCGAGCACATCTTGCAGGGCGGTGTCGGCCGCGGACCGGAACACAAACGGCTTGGGAGCCGATGTTTCAGGCAGCAGACTGGCCGTCGCCACCGCTTTGCTCTCCGCGACACTCGTAACCGTTCCCGTCGCAGACGATACCGCTGGGGGCGTCGAGCCGCTGCTGGGCAGCGTGTCGATCCCCACCAGGATCACTCCACCCAAATCCGCGTCCGCCGTGATCGGCGACAGCGTCGCATCACTCGACGCCGAGCCTTCCCCTTCGCCGTTGGCCGGCTTGTTCAGGAAGTTGCAGACCAGCAGTGCATCGATCGCCGACAAGAACTTGTCCGCGTTCACATCGAGGTAGACCCGCGCCGCGCCGCCTGCACCCGTCTCACCACCGCCACCCGAAACAAGTGCTCGGGAGCCGTACGAGTTCATGTTGTTGATGATGAGCAGAGCGTCGATCGGAGTAACGAAGCCGTCGTTGTTCACGTCCAGCGGGTTCGACGAATTCGTGTATTCGGCTTCACCACCCGCAGCGGCCGTGATCGTCAACGATCCACCCAGCGACGACGGCGTAACAAAGTAGTTGATCTGATCGATCGTGACCGGCGGCGATGGCGGGTTGAACAGCAACACGTCATGCAGCGGTGAAGCATCGGCCGGATTGGCGGAATAGGTGAAGGTGCCTGGCTTATCGGCCTTGAAATTCGCCGCGAAGAGCAGAATTTCGCTGCCTCGCAGCGGCGTCGTTCCGGTCTGGAACGCACCCACTTCATCCAGCAGACCCGGGATGTCCGAGTTACCCGACTTGCCGTTGCGGTAGTTCGGATCGAAGAAGAAGCCCGTGGAATCCGTCGAGTTGGCGACGAACGAGGCGACGTTGAAGTTGTAGAGCACGTCGGTGTAGGCGGCGAACACACCGAGGCGGTTCGTGTTCGGATCACCATCGCCGTCGTCAGTTCGCAGATCCTTCACGTAAGCGCGAATTTGGAACGTCGATCCTTGTTCGACCGTCGAGATTTCTCGACCAGCAATCGGATCCCAAGCGGCCAAGCGGATACTCACCTTATCATTCGACGCCAAGTTCGCGGCGGTGCCGGCGAAGATGGTGGCCCGAGCGGTGCTGGTGTTACCCGCCGTGTCGCGAATCGTGTAGTCGAACTGCTGCACGCCGGTGAAGCCCGCGCCCGGTGCACTGTAGATCACCGTCTTGTTGTCCGCACTGCGAGTCAAAGCACCCTGGAAGGTACCGACCGGCGTGACCGAGGAAATCACGATCGGAGCGTTGATGCCCGCCAAGTCGTTGCTCAGCACCTGCAGCGTCGTGGGACCCGTGGCACCCGCCGTCAAACTGTCATCGACAGCCTTGAACAGCACGCTAGCCGGATTGCCGATGAACAGGCTGGTCGACCCATACGTGATCTGCTCATAACCAACCGGTGGCGTCGGTGGCTCAAACAGCAAGCAGTCGTGCAGCGGCAGGTTGTCGGCTGGATCAGCCGTGAACGTCGCTTGACCTTCCGCATTCGCTCGCATCCGCACCGTGTAAAGCAGCAGCGCGTTCTGCGTGAATTTCGGGTTAGTGCCTTCAAATGCACCCACTTCATCGATCAAGCCCGGAGTGCTCGTCACTCCCGATTGACCGCTCACAAACGGACCACCGGGGAAGGCTGGATCCGCGTTGAACGTCACTGGACCAACGATCGAGACAAGGTTGTTCGAGTAGAGGGTGTCGAAGTAAGCGGCATAGACGCCCAGTCGATCCGTCGGCGCTCCGACCGTGTCATCGGTCCGCAGGTCCTGCACGAAGGCTCGCAGTTCAAAGTCGGTTCCCGGAGCGATCACGGTGATCGGGTTGCCGTTGAGGTCATACGGACGCAGCGTGATGCTCATCACATCATCCGCCGTCGTAGAACCGATGTGCATGGTGACTTTGGCCGTGCTCGTCTTCGGCACCGGACTGGACGCATCCGAGATCGTGTAGTTGAACTGCAGGTCGCCAGCAAACGACGTCGACGGCGGCGTGTACTGCAGCAGTTGCCCACCCGACGTGATCGTGATCGTGCCCTTGCCTGGGTCAGGCTGAGTGACGCTGGTGATCAGAATCGGTCCGTTCTTGCCCACGATGTCGTTGCTACGCACATCGAGCGTTTGGATCTGAGCCGTCGTTCGTGTGAACGAGTCGTCCACGGCGATCGGATCGTTCGTCAAACTCTCGACACTCACCGTCACCGTAGCGGACGAAGTCTTCCCCGAGTTGTCCGTGATGGTGTAGGTGAACGAGTCGTTCCCAATGAAGCTCGTCGATGGCGGCGTGTAGAGAATCACGTCGTCGGACGGAGTTACCGTGCCCTTGTCGAAAATCACTGCGGTGCCAGACTGCGCCGTGGGATTCGAAACGGATTGAATCCGCAGTCCCCCCTGAGAACTCGCAAAGTCATTGGCCAGCACATTGATCTGATTGTTGTTGCTGGCTTGGTTCACCTTGACGCTGTCCGCATTCGCGATCGGCTGGTCGCTGATCACCTGCACCTGGTAATCTTCGATTTCACCCGCTTGGGCCATTCCGGTCGGGCCAATGTTGCTTTCGTAGCCGTAGCGGAAGCGAGCGTAGGTGGTGCCGGTTTTGGCACCGGTCGGCACGGGGAACGTGAGCGTGTAGGTGCCTTCGGCCAGCAAGCGGTTCTTGAAAACCTGTTCGCCCGCATCCAGCCAGTCGCCGTCGCCATTGAAGTCGACCCAGCCCTGCAGAGCACCTTCCGGTGAGGAACCGGTGGTGACCGTGACCGTGATCGAGGCATTCGCACCCGCGATCAGGTTGGAATTGAATACCACACCGTCTTCATCGTCCACACCCGTGGTGTCGTCGCCCTGAGCGTTGGCTTCCGGTAATCCATCCGCTTCCGCATCCGGCTCGACTCCCAGTGCCACGCCGGTGGCCGAGACCGAAGGTGGGCCGAGGTGGAAATTGGCCAGCACGGCAGCTCGACCACCGTTGTCCTTCAGCAGCGTGGGGTAGGGTGCCGGAGCATCACCAAAGTCGAACACTACGCCGTTATTACCGAAGTTGATCCCGGACACCGTTTGGCCACCAACCAGGGTCACGACATGTTCAAAGCTCTGTGCCTGGCCGGGGAAAATCTGAGTCCAGCCGGGCAGCGGCACTTCGCGGACCGCGTAGGAGCCGAGTTTGTTCGAGCGGATGAGGTACTGACCATCGGCGCCAGTGGTGGCAGCCGGTTCGCCGATGTCGATCTTGTCGTTGCCGTTGACATCCACGTACATCGTGAAGCCCGCGACAACACTCTCGTTGGGATCTCGAATCCCGTTCTTGTTCGCGTCATTCCACTTGGTGCCAGCGACAAACGCATCGCCCGTCGCACCGCCACCACCACCTCCGCCACCACCGCCAATGTTCCCATTGGTCGGCAGCAGGTGGAACGAGCCCCAGCGTGTGCCGGTCCGAGTTTCCCCGAGCCCGTACATGTTGTAGGTCCAGAAGGTCGCTTGATCGACTGGATCGAGAACGGTCGCGGCGTAATCGCCCCACCGGCGGAAATCGCCCGGTTGCCCGTAGGCTCCCGTGCCCACTGCCACCGCGCGGGCACCACGCATCGTTCCGGCCGGATCCGTCGCGGCCCGCACGGCGTAGTACGAACCTGCGTACATTCCAGGACCCGTGGCAGAGAAACCGATCGCCATGTTACCGGCCGGGTCCACCGCAATGGATCCGTACGACGTGTAGACGTTCGAACCAACGTCTTCGCCACCAATGTTGCCCTGATCAGCGAGCGTCAACTGAGCGGGGTTGGAGGTATCGATTCGAAACCAGTGCAGCGTCACTTGATTGATATCGGGACCACTGCCTGGCAGAATCGGAGCGGTCGCGTAGAGTGAATTGTTTCGCCAGACAGCATGCAGCATGCGGCGGTCACTGAAGTCGAGCATCGATGTGGTGCCGCGCTGCGGCGCCGGCGGCAGAAACTGCGTCGGCAAGCCAGGCGAGACGGTGTTGAGCGTGTCGTCGATGTCGCCCACTTGCACGGCTTGCGAGAAAAACGTGGGATTGTTCAGCGGATTATCCACTCGCACCGTGAGCACGCTTTCCTTGCCGCCGGAGGAAGCACCGTTGTACGCGATCAACCATGTGCCGGTTTTAACTCCGTTCGAGATCGTCGGCCCTTGACCGAACATCTGCGCTGGTTGCAGCGTGAAACCGGCACCTGCAGCCGCCGTTCCGGCCGGGTTATAGACGTTCGCCGCCGAAATGCCGCCGTCGTACAAACCGCCTTTCCCAAGGCCTTTGTCAACAATCCACAGACGTGAGCCACCCATCGTAGCGGTGGCTGGAGCGTCACTAAAGGGAAACATGTTGCCGGTGATATAAATCGCTTGCGAATCTATCGCTAGGCCCGGGTAGTCAAACCACTGCGCACTGCCACCAATGTTGAGCGTGGCGTTGATCGATTGGTAGCGCCACGAGCCGTTCGGATCACTGTCGTCACTCACCGCCATCAAAATACGCGATGAATTGATGGCGTCTCCATTGCCGACATCCAGCAGCTCCAGCGCGACCACGATATAACGCCCGTTTTCCGCGTCATACATCGCCTTCGGGTCGAAGGGACCGGTTCCCGGTGCCGGAAAGAGCGGTTGAAAGAAATTCGTCAGACTGGTGTGAGCCTGAACTTCACCGGTCTTAGTGAACCACTGAATCGACTGATTGACCACGTTCAGCACATGATTCGGGCCGACTGCACCGTGATTATCGGGTGGTTCAACCTGAGCGCCTGCGTTGTTAAAGGAGTTCTGGTCTGAATCAATCGCCTCGATCGTCGAATCCAGGGCCGGGGAGAGGACCGCCATGAGCGAGCGATCTTCGAGGGATTCAAACAGCGAGCGTCGTCGAGCGACTTTACGAGCCGCGGCCTGCCGCTGGAGACGTTTACGTCCTACCGACTCACCCAGAAGATTGTGCAACCAAGAGTTCACGTCGTAACCCCTTTATCGTCAGACGATTCCGGTGATTTCTGCCGGCCGGTGACGGTCACGTTCGGGAGGACCTAGCGACCGCTACGCTCCGTAGCCAACCGCTCACCTTCCCATTCGTCACATCAGGCCAACTGCAATTCCCACGTAGTCTAATTAGGCCTACCAAGCGTTTCCACAATTTTGCAATTCTCGTCCCAAAAATGCCTTGACGTTTCCAAAACCAGGCCTCCAGCCTCGGCTGTCACTCGCATTTTTCGTAGAAATCACCGCTTTCACGGTCAATCCGGACGGTCCAATACCTTCCCTTTTTCGACCGATCGACACTCTTAAAACTAGTGAAAAGAGTGAGAATCGGCGCCCTGCGGGCTTTGCGGAAAGGGACGTCGGCATGCCCGCTCGACGATCCAGAGGCAGAATTGCCTACAGAACCACCGGCTGCCAACTCCATCCAGCTCGCCAGGTGTTTTCTCCATCGGCCCGCAAGATGCGAAAACATCGTCGAATTGGTCCGCAGCCGCACATCCCGAACAACCCTCCCCTCCCCAGCCACTCGGCAACCTCCGCCTGATCGATTTAACTTCACGGTTGTCTCAGGCCAGGATTGCAGAGAGAGGCACAACGGCGTTTAAAACATAGCGGCACACTGGCTTTTAAAACACAGAGGCACAGAGGTCACAGAGAATTAAAC
>JBJSXJ010000338.1:0-18412 GCA_046086325.1 Planctomycetota bacterium
GGCGGTGGCACGGTGAGGGGAGGGTGTCGGGCAGATGGAAGCGGACTTTCTGGACTGGTTACGACGACGATTGCCGCCCGACAAACGCACTCCGCTGGGGCTCAGTAGCGATGCCGCGTTCATACCTCTCAATCGCCCTCAGGGAAGTGGCACTCAGGCTAGCGGCACGGCAGGGCTCATCGCCACTACGGATGCGTTGACCGATGGAGTTGATTTCCTCTTAGGCCAAGATGATCCTCGGCGAATTGGTCGCAAAGCACTGGCCGTCAATCTTTCCGATCTGGCGGCTGCCGCCGCGCGACCACTGGCAGTGCTGGTCTCTTTGGTGCTGCCACGCATAGGCGCTGCTGAGCTGGCGCGCGAAATCTTTGAAGGGTTATTACCGTTGGCGGAACAGTTCCAGGTGGCCATCGCTGGCGGTGATACGAACACGTGGGATGGCAGCTTGGTGATCAACATCACGGCGCTGGGCGAGCCGGTGGTGGCGAGTGGCTGGAGTCGCACCGGTGCTCAACCTGGTGATGTGATTTTGGTGACAGGCGATTTCGGAGGAAGTCGCTTGGGCAAACAGTTCGATTTCACACCCCGCGTGTCGGAGGCGCTGCGGATCGCTCAGCGTTATGCGATTCATGCGGCCGCGGATGTGAGCGATGGCTTGTCGCTGGATCTCGAGCACGTGATGCAAGCCAGTGGGTGTGGAGCGGTGATTGATGAGGCCGCGATCCCGGTAGCTGCAGCGGCCCATGAGTACGCACGTCAGCAAGCGGACGGACGCAGTGCGCTGGAGCATGCGCTGAGTGACGGAGAGGATTTTGAATTGATCCTGGTCGCCGCTCCAGCCGTCGCCCAGCAACTGCTCGCCGATCAAAGCCTAGGCATACCGGTGACGCGAATTGGCGAATGCGTGGCTCAGCGTGGTCTCTGGTGTCGCGAGAAGCAGGTATCGTCCCCGCACGATGCTGCTGGCGAGCAGCTACGCCCCATGGTTCCGCGTGGCTGGGAACATGGCAGTCACGATCCAGGTCAACGATAAACCATGACAGACCTCCCCGTCATCCGCTGGGAATACGAATCACGCTCGGTGTCTGATACCGAACGGCTGGGAGCGGCGCTGGCGGAGGTGTGGCGTGATGGTACGACCGTAGCTTTGTGTGGCACGCTCGGTGCCGGCAAAACGCGACTGGTGCAGGCGATCGCCGCCGCCTGTGACATTGACCGGTCGACGGTGATGAGTCCCACGTTTGTACTCTGTCATGAGTATCACGGCCGCCGTTCGATCTATCACCTGGATGCCTATCGCTTGCGGGATGACGACGAGTTTCTGCGATTGGGAGTGGAAGAGTATTTCAGCCAGCCGGTGCTGACTTTGGTGGAATGGGGCGATCGCGTGGAGCGAGTGTTACCGTTCGATCACTGGCGCATCGACATCGAGTTAGCGGCGGATGATCGTCGGCAGATCACGATCACCGCTCCCGCCAGTCAGTCCGACGTACTCGCTGAACTGCGAGCACGGCTGAGCTGATCAGTTCGGCGGGAGGGACGAGATGCCAAGTTCTTCGAGTCCAAGAACCTCGGCGGATGGACGCCAGACGCTCGCGCCCTGAACCGCCTGGGTGGCAGGTTGCTTACAGTTTGCGATCCAGCGCCAATTGGTGGAAGTAATGGGGCACTTTATCTTGGTTCGCGAGTAACCAATCGATGCCAGGTTCATGGCGCATCGCCTTGCGAATGGCTTTCGCGGTCGCTTCCCGATTGGTTTGAAACAGTACTTCCGGATCGATCTCGGTATCGATCACACTGGGATCGAGCCAGACGCTGATGATAATCCCGAGGTCGTTGACTTTATGCTTCGGCAGGTCGCCGGCCCGAACGGCATCCAGCACTCCATGCGCAATAGCGGCTTGGACCGTTCCCATGAGGATGTTGGTATAGCGTTCGTTATTGACCGTCACCTTACTCACCATCATCGTCGTGGGACGCACTTGCACATCGCTGTTGAGGATGGCGAAGACACGCGTATGTCCTTTGACCTGATCGCCGAGCAGATTGGCGATGGCGTAACCGACGGGGCCGTCGAGTTCTCCGATGACGACTTCAGGTTCGGCAGCTGACCAGGCGGGATCGGCTTCCACCAACGCTTCACCGGTGCGGAGCACGATGCGTTCGTCAGTGCTGGTCTTGCTGGTGCTGGTGCTGGTCTTTGCAGCACTCTTGGATGTCGACGTTACTTTGTTTTTTGCGGGAGCTTTTTTCTTGGCCATGATCGAATGTTGGGCTGTGGGGTGAAGTGGTTTGAGTGATACGAAAAAACCGCCCGTTCAGAGCGACCGGTGGAAACCGGTGAACTCTAAGAGGGGCGGTTATGAAGGGGTTAATCCAGGTGAGCCGTTGGGGGGCGGACTGTCGTTGCGAGAACGACTAGACCATTTCCTTGAGGGCCTTGAGGGCGCGAACCTTGATCACGTTGCGTGCTGGCTTTGCCTTGACGTCCATCATTTCGCCAGGCTTGAACGGATTGGCGCGCTTGCCAGCCTTGGTTGCAGGCTTGCGAATCACGACGATCTTGCAGAGTCCGGGGATGGTGAAATCCGGAATCTTCTTCTTGCCCAACGTCGTGCTGATTTCTTTGCCAAGTGCTTCCATGACGGCCGCGACTTGCTTGCGCGACAGCCCGGTGCTCTCCGCTACGTTGGCGAACAACTGCGACTTCGATGGACCCTTCTTTGCTTCTTCGGCCTTTGCCATGATGCGAGACCCTCCTTGCGGGATCGAGGAACAGAAATTGAAAACCAAAACAATTTTGAACGTTGATTCAGCGTGTAGTGACGGGCTGCTCTTTCACGTCCACACCTTGAACGCGGATGATTAAAACCACTGGGCCTGAAATTGCAACCGGGAAAGCGCTAAAAAAGCGGCTGATTTCCCGGTATTTTCGCGTTTTTTGTCGGAAACCACTATTTTTTCTCGTCTTCAATGCATGGTGGAGCATCATTCGGCGCTGAGCGACGACCGCGAAATCGAACGGTACAGTGACGGGATTGGGCGACGAGACACTTGCTTGAAGTGTGGCATTCAGAGTTCTACAATCCGCCACATGACCGCCTCACATTGTCAAACCTCGACCTCCCTCATCCGACGACTGGCCAAACGAGAACCCCGGGCGTGGCAGGATTTCGCCACCAAATACACTTGGATGATGCGCCGCTGGCTCCGCTCCTGGAACATTCCGCTCGCTGATGCAGACGACATCCTGCAAGACGCTTGCCTGCGAGTATTTCGCAGCATCCACAAATTCCAACATCGCGGGCAGGGCTCCTTTCGCGCCTGGCTGAAAGAAGTCTCGCGCAGTTGCTGGCTGCAAGTCATCCGAAAAACGGCCTACCGCGCACGGCTTGAACGCCAATGCGTGGACATCAACCAGTTAGTTTCCGAAGAAACACTCTGCTCCATCGATCAGCAAATCGACCTCTTAATCGAACAAGAATTCTTCGATTGCGCCCTAGCTCGGACCCGTAATGTCTGTAGCGAGCTGGCTTGGAACGCCTATCGTCTGACGGCACTCGACGGCCTTTCCGGATCTCAAGCAGCTGAGCGTCTTGGGATTTCGCTCAACTGCGTTTATAAGAACAAGCAGCGTTTTGAAACTTGTTTCCATGAAACGCTGCGAACGCTACGGGGCACTGACTAACTCACCTGGCAATGAAAGCAAGAAGTTTCAGGGGAACACTCGATTGTTGAAAATCATTAATCCTCCGATTTGCTGCGCGCGTTTTGCCTCGGCACGCTGACACCCGAAGCATCTCACGGGGTGAGCGATCATCTAGCTTTCTGCCCCACCTGCCGCTTGGCGTTCGTGGAGACGATGAACAGCATCGAGCTACCCCAGGCGCCGGCCGACTTGAACTCACCATCCGTTCGTTCAGATTCGGAAATCGCGGAGCCGGTACCGAATGTTCCCGGCTATCTGCGGCTGGAACGCATCTCCGCCGGTGGCATGGGAGTCATCTACCATGCCATTCGTGCGGAATCGAATCAGCGAGTGGCCATCAAAGTCATCAAATCGCCGGTCCAGGACGACTACGGTTCCGATCGTAAAGAGCGTCTGCTACGCGAGGCGCACGCGCTGACGAAGATCAATCATCCCCAAATCGTCCAAGCGATTGAGACGATCTTGGTGAATGATTCGCCGGCGCTCGTGATGGAGTACGTCCACGGTCAACCACTGCATCGCTGGATCCGCAAACACCAGCCGGATTATCGCACCGCCGCCACTCTCGCCTGGCAGTTAGCACAAGCCGTCGCGCACGCGCACCAGCAGGGCGTCTTGCACTGCGATTTAAAACCTCACAACGTCTTGGTGACCTCGGACGAGGACACTCCAAGTATCAAGTTGATCGACTTTGGACTGGCGAAACTGAGCGACGAGGAGTGGCACATTACCCAATCGGGCGATGTGCTGGGCACACCCGCCTACATGGCTCCCGAACAAACGACCGGCCACTCGCTGCTCGCACATCCGGCCACCGATATCTATGGACTCGGCACAATCCTGTACGAACTGCTCACGGCTCGAGCGCCATTTGACGCTTCGAACTCGACCATGCTACTGGCCAAAGTGGCCCGTGAGTCACCGCAGCGCCCGCGCAAGCTGCGTCGCAATATTCCGGTCGACCTGGAACGCATCTGTCTCAAATGCCTGGAGAAAGCCCCTGAGGATCGCTATGGATCGGCAGAAATGCTCGCCCAGGATCTGCAGGCTTTCTTGAATCACGGAAGGATTGTGGCGAAAGAACCGTCTGTCACCAAAAAACTGCTGCGGTTACTCCGCGCCCATCGCGCGATAAGTGCCATGCTGCTGATCGTCGGTGGCTTAACCATCACGGGAGCCATCATGTTTTGGCATGAGTCCCGAGTGAAGTCGCAACTGCAAGCATCGATCGAGCAGGCGGCAACCCGCAGCGAAGTGGCAGCGGTGAGGGCCGATCGCGCCGAAGAGGCGGTGCTCCAGGAAATGCGCATCAATCTAGAAGAAACAACGGAGCGATTATTTGGTTCTCCGCCTCAGAAGAATGACTCCGAGTGGCAAGCACTCGAACGCTTGTCGCAGCGCTGGAGCCGCTTCGCGGATCGAATCGAAGACTCGTATACCAGCCAACTCGTACGTGCCGAGGCCTGGATGCGCATCGGTAGTATTCACGCCACGCTGGGTGATTTGGAGAAAGCGCAAGAACAACTGCGTCGCTCCTTGGATCTCCTCCCCGCCGCAGCGGAAGACTCCGTCCGGGAATCGCGTCGACTTGCGATCGCAGCCGAGGCCCATTGGCAACTGGCTAAATGCTTGTTCGAAGCTGGTCAGGCGGACGAGTCGGATCGAGCATTTCGAGACGGATTAGCGAAATTGGAACAAGCGGAGAAACTCCAACCGCTGGCAGCCAGCTACCCCTTACTCCAGTCGAAGATCCTGTGTGATTATGGCACGGTACTGACTCGTTTATCCCGAGTACAGGATGCACAGGAAACGCTCACCCGCTCGATCTCCGTCCTGCAGTCGCTGCAGCCCGCTCCATCAGCAACCACCGCGACGAGCACCAGCTCGATTTCGCGCCCGGTGATTCTCAAACAGCTCTGGGCCTCGCGGACTGCACTGGCACGCGTGATCTTCACACAAGGTCGAGCTGCGGAAGCAGTCGAATTACTGGAGCAGGCCCCGACAGAACTGGCCGAACTAGCTGCGCAGTTACCAGACGATCCTACGGTTCAACGTTTAATATCCGTACAAAAAAACACGATCGGTATTTGCCAACTGAATCTGGGGCGTCTGGAGGCGAGTAAGAGTTCATTCTTGGAGGCCCTGCGATGCCAAAAGAAGGTGCTTGAAGCTTATCCAAGTCGAGCGGATTTGCTGAAGAATTATGCCGCTTTCAACGGATCTTTGGCCGTGGTCTCCGTTCGCCTCCGGCAAACGGAAGAGGCCGTGCAGTACGTCACGGATAGCCTGCGCATCAATTCCATGCTGGCCGAGCAGCATCCAGGGAACAGCGAGTATCTAGGTGAAAAAGCCAAGTCCCTCATCAACCTCGTGGCCATCCAGGCCTCGGCCAATCAACTCACCGAGGCCAGCCAGCGCGGCGCGGAACTGATCGAGTTGCAAACGCAACTCTGTCGAGATAACGCCCACAAGCCGGAATACCAATACAACTTGGCGGCCGCTTACAACATCATGGCCACCGTGCAGGGGCGATTAGGCCAGCGTCCTCAGGCTTATGCAAGTTTTGAACAAAGCCAAGCCATCTACGACGACTTGATCACCATTTATCCTGCGATTGCTGCCTATCGCACGGGATTATGGAATACGACCTATTCGCTGGCGGACTTCGCGATCAGCCAACAAGACTGGCCGCGCGCCCGGGAAGCTTACTCGCAACTGATCAACGGCATCTGCGAGCCCGGTTCTGAATCGTTACCGACCGATTCCAAGCTGCTCGCTAAGGCCTATTTAGGGCAAGCCATGGCTCTTCAAGCGATTGGGAGCCAAGTGGATAGTCAAGCTTGTGCGCGGCTGGGAGCGGCTACCATCGAGCCGTGGAAAAGCACCGACCCGCAGGGCCAAGAGATCTTCCGTCGCTGCTTAGAGCTCGCCGGGGAATCAACCGCCAAACGCTAGCTCGCCTCGCGTTGAAACCAGCGTCACCCTCTTAATGCGTGTACCGTGATTCGATCCGGCGCCGCACGACCTCGGGGTCCAAGCGAATGACTTGCGGCATCGCGTCAACGTCCGTCCGCAACAGATCAAGCTTGCGATCCGACTCCTCCGGTAACTCATAGCGGACAATAAAGATCCCGTAGTCACGACCAAAGCCACTGTAAATTGGTGGCCAAAAATCCTGCGCACGCGAGGCGAGCGTGCGCGCCAGCAGTCGTGTCGCTCGACCTGAAAAACCGCCCAGCGTAATCTCTAGCCAGCCCTGAGATTCGCGGTGCTGATACATCACAAACGCCGCATCCTGGCGACTGCCATCACACGGGGCACAATGCCAACTACCATCCGCCGTCTCGTAATAGATTCCCGGCTGAGTCGACTCATCCTGTTTACTCAATTGCACTCCGCCCCAACAGGAATCGGGATGCGGGTCGTGTTCGCGGAACCGCACGTAGAGCGGACAATCACGCTCCGTGGCCCGCTGGCGATCATCCTGGGAACGAAACGGTTCGCAGCCAAACGCCGAGGCAAACGTCAGCTCGCCCACCGGATTGCTCTTGGCGCTGCCGAGACAGACCAAAGCTTTATCGTGCGGTGAGGCTGCGAAGCCTTGATAGACCTCTTGCGCTCGAGCCAGTGCTTCTCCTAACCCCCCCTGCCCCGGACTCCAGACCAGCGTCTGCGTCAGATGCTCGGGATGAGGTGGTACGTTCGGCGCCGCCGTGCCGTTCGTCGTACGTTCCCGAGCGAGCAACTTGGTGGTGCCACCTAACGTGGAGACGCCGTTGAGCAGTTCACCGAGCAGGATGGCGTCGGAGGCGACCACCCAGGCTCCTTCCGGCCAGTCGCTCGTGTCCGCTCGACGCACCCCAACGCACAGTTCCAGCCGTTGGCGACGAGCGAGCAGTTCCCAAAAATTTTCGGCCTGCACAGCGAAAAGCGCCGCCGGTAACTGCTCCGGTGTCGCATGGCCATGTTCGACGAGGTAATCGCACAACCGCGACAAAGCGTCCAGCGGAATGTTCTTGGCCTCGTTGCGCAAGAGGGAAGCGACTTGATGTCGGTCGAGCCCGGTGGCATCGCAAATGCCTTTGATCACTCCCGGCCGTCGTTTCGGCTCCGGGCTGTACTGCAGCAGTTCGGCCAGACGAAACGAAAAACGCATAGACTGCCATCCCTGATAAGAAAGGATCAGCGGCGTCTCACCTGGGACTGGCGCTGGTTCAAGTAATCTATCAGACTAGCCGCCAGATCGCGACGAGTGTCGATGGCAATCCGCTCACAGCCATTGCGAAGTGCGATCTCTTCCAGTCGCTGATTAAATCGATTGAGCGCCTCCAAATATCCTCGGCGCAAATCCTCCGGCTGCGCCAGCAACTCGTCGGGAATCTCCAAGCCCATGAACTTGATCATCCCGTCGAATTCAAACGCCCATTCATCGTGATGCAGAATTTGAAACAGCACCACTTCATGCTTTTGATACCGCAGCCGCTGCAAGGCCGGTTCAATTGAATCGGGATCACCAAAGAAATCGCTGAAAATCATCACGATTTCGCGGCGTCCTAACCGGCCTGCAACTTCATCCAAACAATTCGCCAGATTTGTTTTTTCCGTCGCCGCAGCCCCGGCCAGCTGCTGAGTGATGCGCACAATCTGCGCCATGGAGTTACTGGCGGGAACGACGCCGCGCACTCGATCATCGAACATCACCAGCGACACTCGATCGCTTTGTTTGACAATCGAATAACCCAACGTGGCGATCATCCGCTGGGCATAAGCCAGCTTCTGCTCGTCGTCCGCTCCGTAACGCATTGAGGCGCTGATATCGAGTACCAGATGGCAATTGAAATTCGTCTCCAGTTCGTACTGCTTGACGAAGATCTTTTCTCGATTGAAATAAACTCGCCAATCCACGTGCTTGGGATCGTCGCCCGGCACATATTCTCGATGCCCCGCAAACTCCACCGCGAACCCGGAGAGTGGCGATTTGTGAGCACCGGCGAGATTGCCAACGACAAGCCCGCGCGGATTCAGGTGACGTTCCGCCACCTGACTTAACACGGTTGGATCGAGATATCGCGAGAGAACGGAAGACATGGCAATCAGGCCGCCGGTTTCTGGTACTGACGATCAGCGGGAATCTTCGCCAACAGCGTAGCGATTACCGTTTCCGTCGTGATGTTTTCTGCTTGAGCCTTGTAGTTACAAGCCAGTCGATGTCGCAGCGCAGGACGAGCCACCGCTTGTACATCGCCGATCGTCGCATGATGACGACCGTAAAGAATCGCGCGCGCCTTCGCCGCTCCAATCAGCGACAATACACCACGAGGTCCCGCTCCCCAGCTCACATACTTGTTGATCTCTTCCACCGACCGAGCTTCCTCGGTACCAGGACGTGAGGCCCGCACGAGTGCCCAAGCGTAGCCCAACACCTGATCACTCACCGGCACCCGCATCACCAGTTTCTGGTAAGCCAAAATATCCTGTTCACTGAGACAAGCCGTGATCTCACCCATGTCACCCGACGTGACGCGACGAGCAATCTCCCATTCCTCGGCACCCGACGGATAATCCACTTTGATGTACAGCAGGAAGCGATCGAGCTGTGCTTCTGGCAGCGGATAGGTGCCTTCTTGTTCCAGCGGGTTTTGCGTGGCCAGCACGAAGAACGGAGCGGGCAAGGTATGCATCTTGCCACCCGCACTCACCTGCCGTTCCTGCATCGCTTCCAACATGGCCGCCTGAGTCTTCGGAGGCGTACGATTGATTTCGTCCGCCAAAATCAAATTGGCGAACAGCGGACCAGGCAAGAAGCGATAACGACGCTCGTGCGTCTCCGGATCTTCCTGAATCACTTCCGCACCCGTCACATCGCTCGGCATCAAGTCCGGCGTGAACTGAATGCGTTTGAACGACAGATGCATCGCTTTCGCCAGCGAACTGATGAGCAGCGTTTTGGCGAGCCCGGGCACGCCTTCGAGCAACGCGTGCCCCTTCGCTAACATGGCAATCAACACCTGCTCGACAACATCGTTCTGACCGACGATCACCTTGCCCAATTCCGCCCGCATTTTTTCATACGCGCGCTGGCAACGTTCCACCGCCGCTAAATCTTCACCCTGCATCTGCTCACTCATGTTTTTCCCCTGTCACAACCTAATCCACACTCTCAAAATAACGCTTTAATCGCTCTTCGTAGCCGCGCGGAGCACGCCCGCGCGCCTTCGCCTCAATCGCTTGCTGGAGCGACGGAGGCAACTTTGAAAACCAAGGTTCTCGCTTGAAAGCCTGCGCCTTCACGTTCGCATCCTCTTTGCCATCACCCGCTCGACTGTCCGCCTGCGCGGCTGGATCAAGTTTCAGCGGCGCGTCGGGTTGAGCTTGATTCTGAGTCGTCGAACCCTGCTTCGCTGCTCCACTCTTGGCCGTCGTGGATTTACTAGGCTGAGCGTTGGCCTGCGCATCACTCGGCTGCCCACTGGGCATATCACCCGGCTGCTGACCACTCGGCTGCTGACCACTCGGTGAAGACGGATTCGCCGCCGCTTGCTGCGCCTGCGATCCGGCCTGCGACGGTGATTGTCCCAAGGCCTGCTGCGCTTGCTGCTCGGCCTGCGGACCGGCAATCTGCTGCGCGGTCGCCTCCGGACTGTTCGGCACGAGTCCCGTACCAAGCTGCTCACCACCCGCCGGCGGCTCTCCGCCCGATTGCGGCTGACCAGATTGCGGCTGCCCCGATTGCGGCTGGCCCGATTGCGGCTGGCCCGATTGCGGCTGACCAGATTGCGGCTGACCAGATTGCGGCTCCCCCGATTGCGGCTGACCCGATTGCGGCTGACCCGATTGCGGCTGGCCGGATTGTGGCTGGCCCATGTCGCCAGGCATCGGCGAGTCGGCACTGCCCTGCGGATTCTGCCCCAAATTCGACGCGGCTTCTAAAGCTTCACGCAGTGGCTGATTGACCACCTCCTGCTGCCGTGAGACCTCTGCGGCGCCTTCACCCGTCGCTCGCTGCGCCTCGGCAAATTGCTGCTGAGCTTGTCGCAGTGCATTCGCGGCCGCCTGCTGCTCGGCGGTCGGCTGTGGCCGGTTCCCCGCTGGCTTCCCGCTGTTGGGATTCGGCGGAGTGTTGCCGGCGGGCTTACCGCTGGGCTGATTGCCGGTCGGGTTTTCACCCGCAGGATTTTTACCCGCAGGATTTTCGCCCGCTGGATTTTCACCGGCGGGATTTTCGCCCGCTGGATTTTCGCCGGGCATCGGCGTGTTCCCCGGTTGCTCGGCGGCAAGCTGCGCGAGCTTAGCCGCTTGAGCGGCGATTTCATCGCGCGCCATCTGCTGCTCCGCCGCCAATCGCGCCAGCGCCTCGGCAATGTCGCGATCACGACGAATCTGTGACTCGCGCGCCGCCAGTGCCGCCGTGGCACGTTCCTCGCCTCGCTGCACTTCCGCTTGCGCCGCCGCTACCTGCTCGGCACGCCCCGTCGGATCACCCGCCGGATCCGCCGGCATCGGCGGCTGATTCCCCTGCTGAGGCTTATCACCTTGCTGAGGCTGATTCCCCGGCTGAGGTTTTTCACCTGGCTGAGGCTGATTCCCCGGCTGAGGCTTGTCACCTGGCTGCGGCTGATTCCCTTGCTGAGGCTGATTCCCCGGCTGCGGCTTATCACCTTGCTGCGGCTGATTCCCCTGCTGTGGCTTGTCACCTGGCTGCGGCTGATTCCCCTGCTGCGGTTTATCACCCTGCTGCGGCTGATTCCCCGGCTGCGGTTTGTCACCTGGCTGCGGCTGCTGGCCACTGGCTGGCTTCTGAGCCTCCTGGCCCTCGCGCGCCGCCTGCTGCGCTTGACGCAATGCCGCTGCCGCACTGGCATCAACCTCGGCCGCCTGCATCGCCAGTTGATCGGCCTGCTGAGCCTCTTTCCCAAGTTGATCGGCTTGCTTCTGTACGGCCTCTGCCAGCGCCTGACGCAGTTGCTCCTCGGCCTGCGCCAGCGCCTCGCCCGTCTTCTGCTGCGCCTGCTGAGCCTCAGAATTCTGTCCCGCCTCGACTGCCTTCTCCGCCGCCCGCGACTGATCGCGTGCTTGCGCTAATTGCTCCGCTGCCTGCGGTGCCGACTCGGCCGCCTCTTGACCGGCCTGCGCAGCTTTTTGAGTCACTTCATTTTGAGCCGCTGCGTCGGGCTTACCAGCCGGCTGGGCCTCAGCTTCTGCGGCTGCCTTTTGGGCGGCCTGCCGAGCATCGGCGAGTTGTTGGCGAGCTTGCTCGCGGGCTTGATCCGCTTTCTTCTGATTGCCGTTGAGTGCTTCCTTCGCTGCCTCTGCCGCTGCTTTCGACGCCTTCTGTAGCGAACTCTTCGTCTCGCCCTGAGATTCCTGAGCTAACTGCGCAGCTTGCTCGGACAACTTCTGCGCTTCCGCGGCAGCTTCGAGCGGCGTGTTGGCGCGCCCCTTCGCTAAATCCTGCGCAGCTTGTTCCGCCTTCCGTTGCTGAGCCAGCGCTTGATCGACCTGCGCGAGCGCCTCACGAGCGGCGGCTGCTTCCTCTCGTCCTTCCGCCTTCAACTGTGCTTGCTGAGCTTCATTCACCTTCTCCAGCGCCGCTTGCAACTTGTCGATCGTTTCCGACTGGTTCGCCTGCGCGTTTTGATCGAGCGCGTTTTGGACAGCCTCACGCGCCTTGGCGACTTGATCGAGCTGTTCATCAGCCAGCTTGGCCAATTCATTCGCCGTCTTGCCCGCTTCCTTACGCAGCTCGGCCGCCGCCTGCGTTAGCTTCTCGGCAGCATCCTGAGCTTTCTCGGCTGCCTTTTCCGCCGCTGCTTTCCCCGCCTCGCCCGGCGTCTGCTTTGCCTTATTGAGCTCGTCGGCCGCTTGCGCCAACGGCTGCTTGGCATCCGCTAATTTCTTGGCGACTTCCGGGGCCGAGTTCTGTACGCCCTCAGCCGTCTTGGCAGCGACTTCCGCGACTTCCTCTTGCTGCGCCATCAGCGCCGCCGCTTGCTTTTCTGGCAAACCTTGCTCCGCTGCCTGCTTGGCATCGGCTGCTACTTGTCGTTCCGCTGCGGCCGCCCGCTCCAACGCCTCCGCCGCACGAGCCAACTCGCCTACTTCCACGGCCAGTTGTTGCCGCTTGGTGTCGGCTAGTTGAGCTGCTACTTCGGCCGCCGCTTGTCGCAGCGCGTTCTCGGCATTCTCGGCCGCTGCTTTACGCTGTTCTGCCTTTTCAGGCTTCGCATCATTCAGCTGCGCCACCGCCTCTTGTGCCTGTGCCGCAGCATCTTCCAGTCGCGTCTTTACCGTGGCGGGCAGCTCTTCGGTGGCCGCCGCCTCGGTTACCGCTTTCTCAACCTGCTGCTCCTTGGCACGCGCCTGATCGGGTGTTTTTTCCGCCAGCGCCGTCGCTTCCCGCTGCGGCTCGATCGCTTTCTTCAGCTGCTCTTGGACCTTCTCGAGCTTCTTGACTTCCGCCGCCAATTGCTCGGAACTCTTGCGTGATTGGTCCAGATCGACAGCCCGGCGCAGCTGCTCCGCGACCTCCGCCAAGTTACCGATGACCTGACTTTGCTGCTTCACCGCGTCCGCTTTTTGCTCTTCAAACAATTCTCGAGTCGCCTCTTGCGAGGCCTGTTTAGCCTGCTCCAAGAGCGGCTGCGTGTTGGTGAATTTTTCCAGCGCCTGCGCGAGCTGACCTAGTTCCTCTTGAATCTGCGTCTGCTGAGCGACGAGTTCTTCGCGCTGTTTTTCGGTGAGCTCAGACTGCTTGGTTTGCTCGCGCAGTTTCTCTTGCTTCTTCATCATCTCCTGCACCATCTTGATCGCAGCTTCACGATCCGAGGAGATCAGTCCGCGCGTCTCTTCTAGTTTTTGCAGCAGGGCTCGCAAGCCTTTGATCACCGCTTGCTCATGCTGAGCCGCAGTAGCGAAATCGGTATCCTTGAGCGATACCACGGCACTCTTCAGCTCCTGATCGACTTGGCCCGCCTTGAGGATCCGCATCCCCTCGCTGGCACTCGCCGCCACATCTCCGCTCCACGTTGTCAAATCCGTCAACGTTTCCAGCAGCTGCAGATAGAGGGCGCCGATGTCGGTTTGATCCGCGATGGTGCTGAGCTGCAGCGAGTCGCGACGTTCGGCCGTCTCCTCGGTGAGTGACCGCGTCGACTTGAGAACCTTCGTCTCGAGACCAATCAACTGCTCCACCTGCGCCTGGACGCGTGCTACGCGCAGTCGGCGATGCAACTTCTGTCGCTCACCCATTAATTCGACGTCCACATCACGAATACGATCGCGTGCCGAGTTGAAGTTGGCGAGTCGTTCTTTTTGCGAACCTTCCTGCGCCTTCACCAGCAACTGCACGACCTCTTCCATCTGCCGCTTCGAAATGGCATCGACATTGCCTTGCATCTCGCGGATGTCGCGGTACACGGGCTGCTTATCAAGTCCGTTTTCTTTGAGCTGTCGGAGCTGCACTTCCAGCACACTCGACACCAACTCGCGGGCCAGTTGTCGAGCTTTTTCTTGGGCTTGCTGCTTTTGCCGCAGGGAATCACTGCCACCTTCCGCTGCCAAACTGGTTTGCGTGAAGGTGGGAAGCAGCAGTCGAGCGGGCAGCGGTACGACAGAACTGGCTGTTGCCAACGACAACAGTGCCCAGGCGAACTGCCGCGCGCGATGGCGGATCCGAGCTGCCCGGAGGCGTGCTGAGTGCTTGGCGATCACCGAAATCGAGTTACGTGACATCTGCCATCCTCCTGAGTGTTTACGGGGCTTCCCGAATCCCGAGCTGACGCTTAATCAAATCCGACAATCGTTGTTCCGACTTTTCATCCGCTTCCAGAATGGCGGTGAGCACTCCCGCTTCATCGGAAATCTCCAGATAGAGCGGTTCACTCAAATACGACACACCTGGCTTGGAGCCGCGATCATCCATCACTTCCAAAGTCATCCGCAGCCGATCTCCCTTGACCATCGCCAGCGGAGCCAACTGAATTTCCTTCTGACTCACCAGCGGTAAAGAGGCTGCTCGCAGAGGCGCTCCATCACCTTGCAAAACCACCGTCTGTCGCCTGGCTTCTACCGTCTCGGAACTGGGCGAGTCGGGCGATTCCGTTACCGAATTGCTGGCCGTATTACTCGCCGTCGGTGAGTTCTCGGCCGCCTGACCAGCCCGCTTATTCTCGGCCCGCTCGTGCTCCAAATGCAACAGAACTTTGGCAATCCCATAATCATCCGAAGCCCGGAAACTCACAATCGGTTTGGCTATTGGTAAGACCACCTTGTGCACCACATCTAACGAACCCGTTGGTGGTCGATCGCTTTTGATACGAATGAGCCCCGCCACGGGCGTTTCCAGTCCCAGTTCATCCTCATCTCGCACTTGCACGGCAAACCGAACGTCCGTGGACACGGCGGAAAATGGTGCCGTGCCGTCGGGCAGTTTCCACGTCCGACCGTCACCCGGGGCTGGTTCCAGGTCAACTCGCTGTGTCCCCTCCGGTGACTTCCAAGTGAGCCATGCCTCTTTGAGCGGCTTGCCATTTGAGCAGGCGATTTGCACGCCCACTCGGGATCCTTCCAGCACAGAGAGTTGTCGTGGTCCCAGTTCCCGTACGGCGTCGGAACCACGAGCATAATCGGGCGATTCCGTCGTGAAACTGAGCTCTACGGTGGGCCGCAGCGTCATCGTAATGTCCGCCGGATCGGTCCAAGCATCTCCCGCTTGCAGTTTATACCGAGCGGAATCCACCAGTCGCCCGAGCTCACCGCGATACAAACGTGTGGTCGTCGCCGTGCGCTCCCAACCTGCGAATGACTCCTCGAAGAGACTCGTCACATCCTCCCAGCTTGCCCGCGACTCGGATGCCGCTCGCCAGCGTTCCGCAACTTCCGGAAACTCCGCCTGCAACGTCGCCAGCATCGTGGCCGAATCTTCGCTCTCTTGCACCCCATCGGTGCCTTGCATCGGAGCGCGCAATCGTGCCTGGATCTGTTCCAGTCGCTGCTTGCGCTCCGACTCGTCCACCGCCGTCAATTCCACCAAGCGACTCGTGCCACCGGTGAGAGCTTGCAAACGAGCGGTGACTTTGCGGGGCGTCTCCCCGGTGCAGACCACGAGGAATCCCAGGTTTTGTCCCTGAGCCGCAGCAAACGAGCGTGGCTGAGTGTCGTCGCGCTGCTGCGCGAGCACGAGCGAGTCGCCGACGACAATGCGTTCCAGCACCGTTCTGGTCGGATAGTGTCGCTGGCCCAGCAGCAGTCGGTTGACAAAGACGCGGGCATGCTGCGGAAACAGCATGGCCGCCAGGACGGCCGCGCCCACGGTGAGTGCCAGCGCCCAGGCACGGCGCCGTAACTGCTCGCGTGAAAACCCGCGGAAGACGTCGAGCGTCGCGCCCCAGTTCGAAACGCGGTCAATCACGGCACTCGAAAGTTCGCGCGATCCCCACGCGGCGGCGGCCGGTGTTTCAAATTGCAAAGCGGCCACCAAATCACTATCAATCCCCTGCTGACGCTCAACCTGCAGCGCTAAGTCCACTTCGGATTCCTGTACACCAAGCAGCGGTCGAGTGTATTGAATGAAACTCCACATCGCTCCTGCCGCCGCCAGGGCCATCATCACGGCACGCTGCAACACACTCAGCTCGAACATTACATCGAGTGCCCAGAGTCCCCCGAGCAGTAGCAGGACGGCAACGAGCGACGCACTGTAAGCGGCTCCCCACCGCACCGTTTGGCGCGCGCGGCGGAGATCCGCTAGTCGGCGTCGCAGCAGTTCCAGTTTTGTGGCGTGTGTAGTCATCAGGTCAACCGAATCCATTTCCGCACGAGCCATTCGCTTAGCATGAGCAAAATGATCAGCCCAAACCAGAGCGGCGTATGCCACAGAGCATGATTGCGAGTGACCGTCTCACGAGTCGGTTCCGCTCGTAAATCATCAATCAGCTTCGTCGCACTCACCAAATCATAAGTGCGTCCACCCGTGCGCTGCGCCAGGTCGGTCTGCAGCTGAACATCGCGAACACTGCGTCGCCGTTCAGCCGATAAACTCGTCACTTCAAACCGTCGCTCTTCGTATTTATTCGTTATCGGATCGCGCACTCGAATCGTATACGACCCAGGTGTGAACACGGGAAACCGAGTTTCGAAGACGCCGGAACGCAGGAGCGGTACGGGCAGCTCGCGCACAATCGGTGCGCCACCAGCCGGATCCGGCGCGATCAGTTCCGCCGCCAACACGCGCTCGGGGACCTGTTCTTCGGATAGCGGCTCGTAGTTCTCGTCAGACGCTTCGACCGTAAACGTCACCTTCTCTTCGGCGCGATACTGCTGTCGATCGAGTTGCGGTACGAAACGCTTGGAGTCGCCCAGAACATGGCTCATCCCGAGCTGATAGATGAGCTGCGACCAGAAGCGACGATAATACTTTTCGCCATACTTCCGACGCAGCCGCCACGTCTCGTTGAACCCCAGATAGACCACTTGTCCATTTCCATATTGGCGAATCGCCACCAGCGGCTGTCGGCGTTTACCATCCGCACAAGTATCGGTGGGATGTTCGAGTAACACGGTCGTTCGATCAGGAACACCAGCCACCGGCTGGTACCAACTGAGGCTGCCCAGGTTTTTCCAACCTTGAGCATTATCAGCATCGTTGTCTCCGAGCCGCATGAAATCGTAACGCTGTGCATCAGGTGTCAACTGCGGTGCAAACTCGCGTTCATCTTTCGGTTTAGCATTCGCGTCGACGATTACCGGCAGCATGTCTCGAATCGTCGGCGGCAATTCGCGCGGTCCGAATCGTGGTCCAGAAATCACGACCAGCCCACCACCCAGCTTGCCCACGTATTCATTGAGCATTTCTGCAAAGCGATTACCGATGGCCGATTGCGGCATGTCATCCAGAAAAATCACGTCGTTCGCAAAGAACTCACTACGCTTCGGCGTAAGCGTCGGCAGAAACAGCGTATTGCTCTGTCGCACCCGCGCGTCCGAAGAACTTAAGAACGTGCGAAAGCCTTGCAGACCGACCAGCTTATCGCGATGAAAAACTTCTTTGATGAAGCGCCATTCCCAGGTCGGTTCATACGCCACGTACATCAGTCGCAGATAATCGTCCGTGACCGTGATCTCGCGCGTCGCTCGATTGTTCTGATCAATCGTCTCGCCCGGCAACGGTTCCACCCGAGCCTCAAATTCAAAACGACCGGCCTCCTGCGGCGTGAAGGGGAAGGTGACATTCTCCACTTCCGCGTTGAGCATCACGGTGCGCTGGCCGACGACGATTTCTGCCGGCGAGTCGGAGCCGACTTCACCGCCCATGCGCCGAGCCACAACCGAAACATTCGCTGGCTGTCCCTGCAAGCCTGTGGAACGCAGCTTCACACCCAACGTCGTACGCTCCGCCCGCTTCATCGTGTTCCAGCGCGAGCCCGTATCGAGTTCCACTGCCACATCGAGCGCTTCAACGGCCCCGATGCCGACAGTGTAAAGCGGCACATTCAGGCGCTGAGCAGCGTTGAGCGGTGAGGGGCCAGCGTTGTTGACAAAGTCGCTAAAGAGGACGACACCCGCGAGCTTACCCGTGCCATGCTGCTGCGCGGCCTCATCTAAAATAGAGCCGAGTGCAGTTACTTGGCCACGTGCCGACAGCTGTTCGGCCACATGGTCGGGATCAAAGGACCGTCCACCCTCGGGATGCGTCGTCAACTTCCG
>JBJSXJ010000339.1:0-13584 GCA_046086325.1 Planctomycetota bacterium
GCTTACGCGCTGCCGACCAGCTGCCGCGACTGAGACCGAGTGGTTGGCGTAGAAAGGCCGAGCTGTGCCGCTACAGCTCGCCGCATCGCCGCCGCAGAGCCTCGACCAAACTCTTTCTGGCTCATCCGGAACAGCGGATAACCAACTCGACAGAGCACATGCCGAGGCTGCGAAAAGGCTAAGATGTCATACCAAACTTGGTCGGTAGCTCGATCCCATTCCACCAAAAAACGCTCTTCGCCCCGGCCCATGTGACCGGGCAGAGTGCCATAGGCGAAGCCATAGCGGTGAACCGGACCGCGAACCTCGGTGACATAGACAATGCGGCAGGAATTCATCCACCAAAAGCCGCACTTTTTCGCGATGACCGCCACTAAGTTCCCCGTTTTAATCGCCGCTCGACTGGGGCCGGTCATCATCCAGGGTAGGCGAAACTGATCCCAGCTCTTGAGCGCTTCCACGGCCGCTTCGTAAACCGCTTCGCCGCTACCCAGCTCCACACGCGTGTGATCGATGCGGAAGCCCCGCGGCGGTTCGCCCGCCGTCGCTCCCACCTGCGGGTAGGTGAAGTCCAAACCGGCTTGCCCGGCCAAGAATCGCTGGATGGCTTGTTCGTCAGGTCGTCGCAGCAAGTACATGGAACCGGTTCCTCACACCGACCGAGAAATGTCCTTTGATCCATCGATGATCGCTACATTCGTCGAAAAAATCAATTTGTCACGGCAATATCGGCGAAGGTAGCTAGAATAAGGAGCGAGCGGTTCAAAACACCGCCGAGTCCTCGTCGTATACCGCAGCGAAGTGCAGACGGTAACCGACCAAGGCTTTTTGTCTTGCCTTCGCCCAGCACCACGAATCGATGTCTCAGAATACCCCTTCTACTACTGATCATTCGACGTCCGACGTCGCCGCCGGACAGCCCACGGTGCTGCTTACGGGTGCCACCGGCTATGTCGGTGGGCGACTGCTGGAACGTTTGGCGCAGTTACCGCTTAACCTGCGCTGCTTGGCACGGTCGCCGGAAAAACTCCGCTCCAGCCGCTCCCAGGTGCGTGGGCCACTGGAAATCCAGGCCGGCGACGTACGGGATCGACAGGCCGTGAAGCAGGCTCTGTCCGGAGTTCAAACGGCCTACTACATGGTCCATCTGATGGCGGGCAAAGGTGGCGAAGACTTCGAGCGTCAGGATCGCGAGGCGGCGCAGATCTTCGGGACCGCCGCGCGCGAGGCCGGCGTGCAGCGCATCATCTACCTCGGCGGACTCGGTAATTCTGCCGACCAGCATTTATCGCCCCACCTCCGCTCGCGACATGAAGTTGGCGCGATCCTCCGCGACTCGGGAGTGGAAACGATCGAGTTTCGAGCCTCGCTGGTGATCGGCACCGGAAGTCTCTCCTTTGATCTGGTGCAGGCACTTACCAACCGTCTGCCGATCATGCTCTGTCCGAAATGGTTGACCACTCCCACTCAGCCCATCGCCATTCACGATGTGCTCGATTACTTGGTGGCAGCGCAGAGTCGTCCGGCTGGGTCGAGTGCGATTTTTGAAGTGGGCTGCTCCGACCAGACAACCTACGGCGGCATGATCCTGGAGTATGCTCGGCAACGCGGACTACGTCGCCATTTGATCTATGTACCGGTGTTGACGCCGAATCTTTCGAGTTTGTGGTTGGCGCTGGTCACACCCGCGGCCTTCACCGTCGGTCGACATCTCATTGAGGGCCTGAAAAACCCCACGATTGTGACCGACCGCCGCGCGTTGACCGAGTTTGCCATTCGGCCGATGTCGATTCGCGAAGCGATTCAGCAGGCCATCGCTTGAACGCCAGGCCCGTTAGCATCACAATTCGCTCATGGCTGAACTGACTCATGATCCGATTGATACGCAGCGAATGCTTGCCACCGCTACGACCGCCGCGACCGGGGCGACCCTGCTGTTCCTGGGCACCACGCGTCAATGGACTCACGGTCGCGAGACGTTGTGGTTAACGTACGAAGCTTTTTGCGAAATGGCACTCGAGAAGCTGCGTGAACTCGAAGCGCAAGCCCGCGCGCGGTGGCCGCTGGTAAGCTGTCAGATCACGCATCGTTTAGGGCGAGTCGATGTGGGGGAGGCGAGTGTGGCGATTGTCGTCAGTAGCCCGCATCGTCACGACGCCTTTGTCGCGGGCGAATGGCTGATTGATACGCTCAAGCAAGTGGTACCAATTTGGAAAGAGGAGCACTGGTCGGACGGTTCGACGGCTTGGGTGCATCCGGGTGAAGAGCGGCGCGTTTAACTAAGGTTGGTCGATGGATCCTTTTTCCGCCTTGATAGATCGCTTCGGTCGACGCCACACGAACCTTCGGGTGAGTGTGACCGATCGCTGCAACATCCGCTGCTTTTACTGCATGCCGGAAGAGAACGTGCAGTTTCGAGCACGAGAGGAATTGCTGACCTACGAAGAGATCACGCGATTCGTGGCAGTCATGGCGCGCATGGGAATCAGTAAAGTGCGTCTGACGGGTGGCGAACCACTCGTACGTCAGGATCTCGATCGATTAATCGCCCAGTTGGTGCAGCTACCCGGCATCTCCGATTTGGCACTCACCACGAACGGCATTTTGTTGGCGGAGCAGGCGGAGTCGTTAAAACGAGCCGGCCTGGGGCGGCTCAACATCAGCCTCGATACGCTGCGCGAAGAGACCTTCCAGCGGATCTCGCGGCGCGCTGGTATCGACCGTGTATTAGCGGGAATACAAGCGGCGCGCGAAGCGGGTTTTACGGAGATCCGTTTGAACTGTGTGGCCATTCGCGGGATTACCGAGGACGAGTTGGTGCCACTGGCCGAGTTCGCACGGAAGTGGGATTTCGAGCTGCGATTTATTGAGTTCATGCCGCTCGATGCCGACGGAGCCTGGGATCACTCCCAGGTGCTCACCGGCGCCGAGATTCGGCAGCGCATCAGTGAGAGCCTGGGCCCCTTGCTACCAGCCGCTCGCCCCGATCCCAGTCAGCCCGCAGTGGACTACGTATTTGCGGATGGACGTGGTCGGATTGGGTTGATCAATCCGGTGAGCCAACCCTTTTGCGGCGATTGCAATCGGCTGCGACTAACCGCTGAAGGGCAAGTGCGTAACTGTCTGTTTTCCACGACCGAGTGGGATGTGCGGGAACTGCTACGACGGGGCGCGTCGGACGCAGAGATCGCCGCCTGCGTGCGTGCCGCGGTACTCGCCAAAAAGCCAGGCCACGGAATTGATTCGCCCGACTTTCTTCAGCCCCAGCGAGCGATGTACCAAATCGGCGGCTAGCCGACCGCAGTAGGCTCACGCCAAGATACAAAGACGCCAAGCAAAAACAGCTACCAGCCCCCTCCGCGAACCCCGCGCCTCTGCGTGAGACACCTCTGTGCCTTACCGCCTCGGGAGCTACCAGCTCAGCTCAGCTCGGTAGCAGCTCCACTCCCGTACCGGGCAGCGCCGAAAACTGACATCGTCCACGCTCGATCGTCACTCCGCTGGCAATATCTCGCGCCAGCAGCAACGCACCGTCCATGTCGACGTAATCGAGTTGCGGCAGCAGCTGCGCGATGGCCGAAATGCCCACGGTCGACTCCGTCATGCAGCCCACCATCACCTGCAAGCCTAAACGACGAGCGGCTGCGATCATGCGTCGAGCGGGAGTCAAACCACCGCACTTGACGAGTTTGATGTTAATGCCATGGAATACCCCTCCACACCGCTCCACATCGCTCTCCACGATACAGCTTTCATCGGCCATGATCGGCAAAACCGACTCCGTGCGCACCTGCCGCATCTCATCCCAACAACTCGCTGGCAGCGGCTGCTCAATAAACTCCACGTTTAACTCGCGTAACTCGCGAGCATTGGCGATCGTCTCCGCCGCCGTCCAGCCACAGTTCGCATCGACTCGAAACCTGGCATTCGTTTTCGTTCGCAGTTGCCGGACAATTTCCAAGTCCTGGGGGGTACCGAGTTTGATTTTGTAGACCGGCCAGTCGGGAAACTCGGCCATCTTGGCGACCATTCGCTCGATCGTATCGATCCCGATGGTGTAATTGGTGAGCGGCAAGTTAGCAGCTTCCAATCCCCACAGTCGATAGACCGGCTGGCCGCGCAGCTTCCCCCACAAATCATGAGCCGCTTGATCGATCGCACAGAGCGCAAACGGTTGGTCGTGAAGTATTCCCTGCAGCGATTCCCAGAGCTCCGCTGGATCACTTAGGGTGGTATTTTCGAGCAGCCCGCGAGCGGACTCAATGGCGTCCATCAAGCGCTCGCGCGTGACGCCGTAATAGGCGTTCGTCGTCGCCTCGCCGTAGCCCGTGCGCCCATCTTGCTCTAAGGCCACGATCACGGTCGGCTGCACCGCAATCGACTCGCGTGAAATCGTGAAACGATGCCGGAGCGGCAAATCGAAGGTCAGAATCTTGAGCTTCACGGTGAGCAGCTCCACTGACGCCACTCACCATGATCACGAAACTTCACGATCGCCTCCACCAATTCCTCAGGACCATCGCGAATGACATCACAGACGGGCAAGCCAAATTCGCCTCGAACCCGCTCCCGCTCCTCCGCCGCCGCCTCGGCGGTCACGCGCCGACTATTGATCGCAATACCTAAGATGCGACAGGTGAAATTGGCATTCGACAGCGCCTCGTAGAGTCCCAGCAGTTGGCGATGAGACGGAATCTGCACATGATTCACACCCGTCACGACGGTTCGTCCCATTTCATAGACATAGATCAGTCCATGCGGAGCGCAGCCGTGCAAAAGACTCAACGTGACTCCCGAATAGGATGGATGAATGAGGCTCCCTTGCCCCTCAATCACTAACACCTCGTGATGCTGCTGCGCGAGCACCATTTTCTCGGCGGCACCGGCCACGAAATCAGCGACCACGCAGTCCAGCGGTAACCCATCGCCTTCCACCATGATTCCCGTTTGTCCGGTCGCGATGAACTTGGAATCGATGCCACGCTGCTGGAGCGCTTGCGTGAGCTCGACCGACGTCACCATCTTGCCCACGCTGCAATCATGACCGACCGTATGAATACGCAAGCAGTCGTTTCGCAGCCCCAGGCGACGAGCAATCTGTTTTTCTTGATTGCGACGCACGTCAATCAACTGACTTCCCTGTCGCTGAGCCGCCGCGACAAACTCCTCATCCTCCGTCAGGAAATCATGTAAGCCCGACCAGATCGTCCAACCACGCTCGATGGCTTGCAGAATCACCGCTCGCCAAGCCACCGGAATCTTGCCTCCGGGCGGAGCGATCCCCAGTAACAACGTGTCGGCTGCTGGGACTTCAGCGAGCGATGCAATCACCGGCAAGTCACCACCCACGCCCAGCAGCTCCTGCGTCGTGCGCCCAGCCTGCGTACTGTCCAAAAGAGCGAGCACTTCCGGCCGTCGATATCGAATCATGCAACTGGCCGTTTTCGCCGTGTGCGGATTCGTATGACCTTCCGTCAAAATGACGATCCGTCGATTCATGACAGCTTTCCTCAATCCCAGTGGCAGCGAAATCCCAGTGGCTGACTCATCCGCGTGGCCGACTCATTCGAATAGCCGACTCAACCGCATGGCAGCCGCGCCACCACGCTCGTGATATTGTCGCGGCCGCCCCGCGCCAGCGCTCGCTCTACCAGCTGACTGCAGGCGTCAGCGGCCGTCGCGGCCGTTGTGAGCGTCGCGAGCATCTCGGCGCTCGTAACAACATCACTCAGTCCGTCCGTGCAGAGCAGCAGTTGATCACCAGCCTCTAAACTCACTTCCCGCAACTCGGCCCTTACCGCTCCTTCCGTTCCCCCCAGTGAATTGGTCAGGACGTTTCGCACTCGCTCCACGGCCACTGCTGGAGCACCGCTGCGAATCAAATCCTCCGCCAAGGTGTGATCGGTCGTCAGCTGCTGCAGCTCACCGCGCCGCACTAAATAAACTCGTGAATCCCCGACGTGCCCCAGGAACAGCTGCGTGCCCCACGCGCAGGCGACCGTCAGCGTCGTCCCCATGCCCGACAATTTCGTGTTGATCTGCGCTTCCCGCAGCAAGTTCTCGTGCAACTCCTGCACAGATTCCGTGAACAGGTGGGCAAACTGCGCAGCTTCGTGCGTGGCCAGATCGACCAACCAGCTAACTTGAGTATTGCCGCGACGACGCGCTGCCGTCAGCGCCAAACGACTCGCCCACACTCCGCCCAGCGCCCCACCCAGCCCATCGGCAACGGCGAGCACATGCACGGACGAAGAGCGTAACCGCTGCAGCTCGACCGGCAGATTCGTTGCCAATACTTCGGCCCCGTTTTCCCGTCGGAAGGCAAGAAAATGATCTTCGTTTTCCTGGCGAATCAAACCCAGATGCGACTGTCCCGCAATGTCCCAAACTGTCGGCCCTGACAACCTCGGTCGCGTTACCGCCCCGCGTTCATCTCCCCCCAACCCCTCCTTCAACCTCGACTGACGAACGCTTTCCTCTCCCGACAGCCGCAGCGTTTCATCCGCTGGCAGCGCATCCACTCGTTCCACCGTCGCACGAACACCCGCGCCCGGCCTGTGAGTCTCACGCGCTTCTCCCTCCCGTTGCTCACCGTCACTCATTTCCCATCATTCCTTCCCCAAGCAAGTCGCTGCAGGTTTGCTTCAGCCCGACATTCTAACGCGTTGTGCTGCTTTTCAGCCAATCAGCCGCACAAGAAAAACGCTACTTACTTCTCTTCTGCATACTCGAAAACAAACCACTCTCCCGTCAATCGCACTTTCGGGCACGTATTTGGGTGGACCTGGGTGGCGGGGCGAAGTGGGCGCTGTAGGTGTAAAAACTGATCTAGTGGAAAACGAGCTGTCCGGTTACATTTCCCCACCAGTAAGTCGGTTTGGAGGGTCCGGTTGCACAGGGAGGTGCATATGTCGGGCGAATTGATTCGCTTTATTCACGCCAGTGATTTTCACTTAGAGCAGCCGCTTTACGGCCTCGAAGTCGTCCCTGATCATCTGCGCGAATGGTTGCTCGAAGCGCCCTACCAAGCCGCGACTCGAGTGTTTGACAGCACGCTGGCCGAACATGTGGATTTCCTTGTTCTGTCCGGCGACATCCTCGATCCACTGCACGGCAGCCCCCGCGCCCTGGCCTTTCTCACCGAACAATTTCAGCGGCTCGCGGAACGAAATATCGCCGTTTACTGGGTGGGAAGCGAACAGGATTCTCCCGAAAACTGGCCCTCGGTCGTCGCGCTTCCAGACAACGTCCATCACCTGTCCGCCAACCGCGTGCAGTCGCTCACTCATCAGCGTTCCGCCGAAGTTTCGATTGGCATCATCGGTGCCAGTACGCGCGAGCATGGCCCGGCGTCACTCGCCGATTATCATCGCGACAGCCTCGAAGCGTTCACGATCGGTATCTGGCACGGACTAACCGACGCCGCCGTGCTGGCCCGACAACCGCTCAACTACTGGGCACTGGGTGGTGAACATCAGCGTAAAACGCTGTTCAGTACTCCCCACGCCGCTCATTATCCCGGCTCGCCTCAAGGTCGTTCCCCCGTGGAAGCCGGCCCGCACGGCTGTACTCTTGTCAGCGTCGACCCGGACGGCAAAGTGCGCATGCAGATGCTCGCTACCGACGTCATCCGCTGGCACGAAGAACGACTGACCGTCACCGAGTCGCAAACTAAAGTGGATCTGCAGCGCCTGCTCCGCGAACGTACCCAGGCACTCGCCGCCGAAGCGGGCGATCGTGCTTTGCTTCTCCGCTGGCAACTGGAAGGGACCGGTCGCATGAGCCTTGCTTTGCGACAAGGAGAGATGGCGGCCGAGCTGCTGCGAGAACTCCAGACCGAATTTGGTCATCGTCGCTTCCCGATTTGGACTACGGCAATCGACAGCGAACCACCCGTGACCTTGCCGGTCGAGTGGTACGAAGAGGATTCGATTCTGGGGGATTTTTTGCGTTCCGTTCGTGATCATGAATCAGGTAAACATCAACCGGTAGACGTCAGCGACTACCTGAGTGATGAACCGGAAAATGGTGTCATTCGCCGCCTGCTGGTGATCCCAGACATCGCCACTCGCACGCGTCTGATGCGTGAAGCGGCAGTTTTGGGCGTGGATTTACTGCGCGGCGAAGCGGCGCTGGAAACGTAAGGTGCTGGGAGGGCTCAACGTGAAAATCACGGATGTAAAAATTGACGGCTTTGGAATCTGGTCGAACCTGTCCGTACGTCGCCTCTCAGGCGATGTCACCGTGTTCTATGGTCCCAATGAAGCGGGCAAAACCACGCTCATGCAGTTCATGCGCACGGTGCTGTATGGGTTCTCGCGCGAACGTCGCGGTCGCTATCTCCCGCCCGTTCATGGTGGTCATGCCGGTGGACTGCTCGAACTCTCCTCACCCCGCGGCAACTATGAAGTCCGCCGCCACTTGGGACACAACGACGCTCCCCAATCACTCGGACATTTAGAACTGCTGGATGAAGGCGGCAGTCCGCTCGGCACGCATCAGTTGAGTGCGATCCTCGGGGGCGTGGACGAATCGATTTTTACCAACGTCTTCGCAATCGGCCTCAAAGAGATGCAGGAGCTGGGCGCACTCAATGACAGCGCCGCTGCTGACCACCTCTACAAACTCACCAGCGGTCTCGATCGAGTCTCCCTGATTGACGTGGTGCGCGATCTCGCGTCGGCCCGTAAAGATCTCAGCGATCGTGACGAAGGCTCTGCGACCTTACCACGACTGCTGCAGCGTAAGGACAAGTTGCAAGCTGAGATTGAGGAACTCGCCACGCGCGGACGTCGCTGGCCGCAACTGCTGGCGGAACGACAAACTCGCAGCGAAGAGATTGACCGCATTGAACGATCCATGTCGGATCTGCAGCGACAAACTCACCACTACGACGTGCTGCTCTCCGCGCGTGACAAATGGACACAGCGTCGCGCCCTCGAAGATCAGCTCACCAGTCTCGGTGCGGTCGCCGATCTACCTGCCAATGCCCTCGAACAAGTCGACACCATCAACGCTCGCCTGCGAAAGCTCAAGCGTCGTTTGCATACCTGTCGGCAACAACGCACCGCCCTGCGGGAAGAGTTAGCCAAGCACGTCTGCAATCGCAACTTGCTCACTCAAGCCGGACGTATTCAGGCGCTTGGCGAACATGCGCCGTGGATCACTTCGCTAGAAGAAGAAGTCGCTCGACTGACGGCCGACACCGTGGCACTCGAACGAGAAATCGAAGCCCGTCGCCCGCAGATGGACACCCCAGCGGGCACCTCGCGGTCAAAACTGCCAGAAATCACGTCCAAAACTCTCTCTCTGCTCCGCGAACCGGCCACTCGCCTCAACCATCTGCTCAAACTGGTCCAGCGCACGCAGCAGGAAGCCAGTGCCGTCAAGCAGCGCAGCGAACAAGCTCTGCAGCGAGTCTCCAGCGAACTGCAAGATTTAGATGAATCCAGCTTGTCTGCCGCCTTGGAGAAAGCGGGTGCGCGAGTCGCCCAGCTGCGACGTCGAATTCAAGTGGAAGAACGCATCGAACAGCTCAACCTGCAGCACAACGACCTCGAAGGCGAAAGCAACGAACTGTTCGACGGGCAGGTCATGCCGCTCGAACGCATGGTCTGGCTCTTCTCGTCCTTTGTCCTCAGTAGCGTGCTGATTCTGGCAGGCGTTTTCGGCGGCATGCTGTGGGGACTCTCCTGGTTCCTCGGCCTGATGATGACCTTCATGGGATTCGTTGGCTTAGGCGCGTCGATCGTCTGGAAACTGGATTGGGAACGCAACGCGGAACGAGAATGGCAATCGTGTGAACGACAGCTGGAAATGCTGGAACAGCAACTAGCAGAAGCTAAGACCGAACGTTCGGCACTGGACGAACAACTGCCGACCGGCGGTGGCCCGCTCGATGCCCGACTCGCGCACGCCGAACGACAACTGCAGCAGCTCGAGCAACTTGCCCCGATGGACGCGCAGCGCCATGAATCGGGCCAGCATGTCGATGCGGCGGAGCGTCGAGCGACGAAGGCCAGCGAAGATCTCAAAGATGCTCGTCGGAATTGGCAAACGGCCTTAAAAGCGGTCGCCTTACCGGAAACGCTTTCGCCTCACGATGTCCGTCAACTCGCCCGCGGCTTCCGCACGGTCATCTCCATTCGTAAGCAATTGGAACAGCGTCGCGATGATCTCGACGCACGTCGCCGTGAATTCGCCGCACTCGCTGGACGCATTAACGAATTATTCGTGGAACTGGGAATCGTGGCCGATAGCGACAGCCCACCCGCTCAACTGAAACAACTCGCGACCGTCCTCGTCGAACAACAGCAGATTGCCGAACGTCGGCGAGAAGTGCAGCGGCAATTGAAGCAATGGCATGGCCGCTATCGACAAGCCAGCAAAGGTTTCGACTTCGCTACTCGGCAACGTCGACTGCTCCTGGACAAAGCGGGCGCGAGCGACGAACAGCAACTGCGTACGCTCGTCGCACGCCAGCATCAATCGCAGTTACTCCGCACTCAGCGCGATGAAATCAGTCAGCAGCTGCGTAGCCTCCTGGGTGATATGTGGAGCGACGAGGCGGCATCCGATGAGTTTTCCGCTCAAGGAAGCAATACTCCCGAGCAGAAGCGCTCGCGGTTGACCGAACGACATTCAAAGCTGAAAGCTGAACTGAGCCAGTTGCACGAAGAGCGTGGCCAGTTGGGGGCTGAAATGAAAGCGATGATCGCCGATCGTCGCTTGGACGAGGCGAAACTGGAACTGGGCTGTGTCGAACAGCAAATTGACGCGGCTGCCCGCCGCTGGCAAATCCTCGCGGTCACCGGACAGTTGCTCGAATCGGTGCGTGGTATTTACGAGACCACACGACAACCCGAAACGCTCCGTGAAGCTTCACTCTACCTGCAACGACTTACCCAAGGTCAGTATGTCCGCATCTGGACTCCGATCGAAGAAAAAGTACTGCGAGTGGAAGACCATCACGGTGTGAGTCTGTCACTCGATAAACTGAGCAGCGGCACGCGCGAAGCGGTATTCCTCAGCCTGCGACTTGCCCTGGTCGCCGGCTACGCTCGACGCGGCGCCAAGCTACCCCTGATCCTGGACGATGTGCTGGTGAATTTTGATTCCAGTCGAGTGCGTGCGGCCGCACTGGTGCTGCGCGATTTCGCTCGTCAAGGTTATCAGCTGCTGCTCTTCACCTGCCATGAACACATCATGGAAATCTTCCGCTCGATTGATGCCGAAATCCGACTGCTACCCGGACGTGACGGATCGTTCTCGGAATGGGATCGCCCCGAGCCCGTCGCCGAGGTGACGCCGGAACCCGAATTCGAGCCGGAACCGGAGCCGCAATTGGAGCCCGCGACGGCGGCTGAATTAGACGTCGAGCCAGCGCCGGAAGAGCCGGACTGGTACGAAACGATTGAGGAACCAGAATTGGAGCCGGTCGCCGCTCACGTGCCGGCGCTGGAAGATCATCACGAACCGACGATCCGCTTCCCCATGCAGGATTTCGAGTATCGGCTGCGCGAGCCGGAGCCGGTCGCCACGGTCGTCCCCTTGGTGACCTTATTCACCATCGCCGAAGAGACCGTTCCCGAGACGACCGAGGAACCGGTACTGGTGGCCAGAGAGCCAGCGCCGGCCGCTGTCGCCACTGCACCAGCCATCGCTCCGACAGCGATCGCTCCACCGCGCCCACGTAAAGTGGTGAGTAGTGCCCCGGTGGCCGAACGCCGCTTCACCTGGGAATCACCCGAAATGTACTGGCGCGAACGGGACGACGAAGCGGTCGCGTAAGTCGCTACGGGGATGATGTTGTGCGGGTATGCGGGGCGTGCGAGCACTTACCAGCCGAGCACCTGAATCTCCGACAAGCCTGAGTGCATGTCGGTGGTCCAGGTGCTTTTCGCTTGCAGCCGCACATAGCGAGCTCGCGTGGGCGGTATCGTGATGGTCGTACCGAAATCAGCGACCTGGGCCGTTTGCACCACTCCTGCTGCTGGCGGCACCACGGCGGTCGTCGCTGGCGTCAGCTCCGCCGGATTGTCACTCACGAAGAGCTCGATTTCCTTCCAGCCGCGCTGAGTGCCACTGGTTTCGTTTAAATTCCAGACGCGTACGGCCGTGACCAGGCGCTCCTGGCCCAGATCCAGCAGGACAACTCCCCGCTGGGCAATCGGATAACGCCACATCGTCTTCGGCTCCACCGCATTCCAGACACCATCCAAGAGTGCCGCTGCCGGACTCTCGGGCAACTCCGCTTCCACACGGGCGATCTTGATACCGCTGATGGGCGGGGCCGTAAGGCGCCCCAGTACCGTGGCCAATCGCCGCGCTGCCAGCATCACCGGCTCTGGTGCGGCGGCGGCTGGTGGAGCGGCTGGCGCGGCGGCGGCGGCTGGTGCTGGTGGGTTGGCCGCTGTCGGCTGTGTGCCGGGAGCGACCCCGGTCCAGCGATCGAGCTGCTGCAAGAAACTGGCGAGAGCCGTTTCATCGGCGGGCTGCAGTGCCGGTTGTCCGCGTCGCGCGGCCAAGTCCTGCTGACCGTGGACCAAAATAGCGTGCGTGGTGGCTTGCAGCAGCAGAGGCAACGTCGCTTCGTCGGTCTCGGGCACCAAGCGCGCGGCGGTTAGCAAGGTGGCAGCGGGCGGATCAGCCACACCGGCCAACGCCTCCCAGGCGGCACGCCGCTGCTCGACCTTCTTCGACTGTGCGGCGAGCGACAACAGCGCTTCACCGGCCCCGGCCACTCCGGGTGCGGTCAGCTGCTGCTGAATCACCGGCCACAGCGACTCCTTCGTCTCATCTTTGAGCAGTTCGATGTATTCCAGCATCACGATGTCGGGGCGTTCGAGCAGCCCCAGTGTCTCGATATAGTTCGCGGCTTGATCGGCAGACTGTGTTCCGCGGAGCGCATCGAGCACCATGCCCAGCGCCGTGTCGGGGTCCAGCAGCAACTGTGTTTGAGCCGCCTGCACATCTTTCCGCTCGGCCGATCCCAAGAGCTGAATCCAGGATTTGAGTTGCCGTCGAGCCTTGCGGACTCGTTCAATTTCATCCGTCAGCGTCTGCGCTTCCGCGCGCTGTTCGTCCGTCGGACCGCGTGTGAGCACGTCGGACAGGGCTCGCTGCGCTTCATCGAGACGCCCGCCCGCGATGAGCTGCTGGGACTGAGCTAGCCGGGCCGCACGCTGCTGCGCTGCGACCTCTGCACGCTTGGTCACCGCAGTCGTGGTAAGCCGCTCGATCGCCGCCGCTTGCTCTTCGCTTTGCCCCTGCGTCGGCAGTTCCGCGAGAGATTCCAGTGTCTCTGCTAGCTCGTCCCAATCACCGGTTTTCAACTGCTGCTCAGCCTGAGTGAGCAGCTGTAAACGGCGCTGGTTGGTCTCCGACTCTGAATCCGGTGTCGGGTCTGCGGACGTGGAGTTCGTATTTGATTTCGCAGTAGCCGGATCCGTGGCTGATGGCGCCGCAGACTGCGGGCTGGAATTTTGCTGCGCGGGATGTTGCTGAGCACTGGGCTGCTCGACACTGGACGGCTCGACACTGGACTGCTGCGGACCGCAGCCACCAGATCCCAGGCAGAGGAGT
>JBJSXJ010000340.1:0-14982 GCA_046086325.1 Planctomycetota bacterium
CGCGTCTAGATCTGATCGATTGTCGGTACATGGTCCGACACTCGAAGCAGATTCGCTCTGCGAACTCAATCGTGGCATTTCGGTTCGCGCTGCGGACTCAAACGACCCGTTAACCCGGCCCCGATTCGGAGCGAGAGACAAGTGAGACTTTGGCCCGAGACGTCCCGATTTCTGGTCGCGACCGGAAATCGGCATTTGGACGCGCGACAACCGAGAGACATCCGGCAAGAGACACCGCCCGCCGCAAACCCTTGCGGGAACTGGTGGTAAAACGAAAAAGGCCGACGTGGTTAGCGTCGGCCTTGTCTCTTCACCCTGGGGGACCATGTGTTCGGGGCCAGGGATTTCAGTTGTAGGAATGAGATACGAATTTGTGACTGCGGGGTTATGAACTGCGGCATCGGGTCAGGCTACGATGAAAGCGGCAGCCATCCGCCATCGCTCGGCAGAGCCCACCTTGACTGTATTGCGATGTGCAATACACTCCGTCATAAGGAGCCCACACTATGACCAAACGGACACCCGAGACAGCCACCGCCAAGGCCAGTCCGCTGATGGTTCGCCTCGATGCGGAGAGCAAGCAAGCGCTCACCGCCGCCGCCGAGCTGCGGCGGATCAGCGTGAGTGACTATGTGCGGACGGTGACTGTCGCTCAGGCCCGTCGGGAGGTCGCCAGTGCCCGCGATCAGACGATCCTGCTCACGCCCGACGAGCAGTTGGCCTTCTGGCAGGCACTGCAAGCGCCCCCCAAACTCACGCCCGCCCAGAAACGGCTCGCCGCGCTGATGCGAGGAGGGCGGTGAACGGCGTTCTCTTTCCTGAGGGTTTCCAGCTCGAATCGCTCCAGAAAAGTTCCCCGCGCCGCCAATTCGACTGCGGACAAGGGGCTGTGAATGACTGGCTCCGCACCAAGGCGCTGCAACATCAGGAGAAGCGGCTCTCCGCCACGAAGGTCTTGTTAGGCGGTAACGGCGCGATTGCCGGCTTCTACACGCTGGCGACCGGCCAGGTTGATTTCGCCGATTTGCCGTCCGACCTCGTGCGCCAGTTACCCCGACGCGCACTCCCCGTGGCGATCGTCGCTTGGCTGGGGGTGAGCCAAGCCCACCAAGGCCAGAAACTCGGTAGCCTGCTCTTCGCGCAGGCGCTCCGCGATTGCCACGTGGCGGGCCAGACGTTTGCCCTTGTGGCCGTGATCCTGGATTGCGTCGACGATCGGGCCAAATCGTTCTACCAGCGATGGGACTTCGCAGAATTGCCGGGCAATCCGTATCGGCTGTTTCTGAATTCACAGACTCTGACGGCGATGATGCCCCAGCCATGACCCGTCCTGTGCCACCACTCCATCGGCCGAAGATAGCGGGCGCAGGAAGACTCGATGCACGCGCCGAGTACTTACCCCGTTAACCGACATCGTTCGCATTCGAAACCGGTCCCTTCGACTACATGGGGACCGAAAGGGACTCGGACTCCGTACAGACTGTCGGAAGCGTGTGTTCCAACAAGAGAATTGTTCTGCGCTGTTACGAAGAGGGATCCGTTCGGGGACTCAATTCTACGCCCGTCCACGGCGAACCATAAGTGAACAACATACGGCCTCAAGGGTGAATTGGTGGCGAGTTCTATAGCCAGCGTCTGAATGCCGCTGGGGCGAAACGTAATCACGACACTCCCCGCAGCAACAAGCTGCAAAAGTCCCTCTTTTTTTCATATTAAGCCGGTTGGCTATCGCCAATCTGCTGACCGTGTTGCAGGAAACACGTCCAGTGAAATCGATCGACCGATTCTCGCTCAACTAGCCCCTTTTCAAAAATCCTTCCGGGTTTCCTGTCAATGCGCTAGATACTAGAGATCAACCCAAGAGCGCTCACTGCAAGCGCGACTGCACCAGCCGACCAAGCTCACCCAGCGTTTGACAGCCGGCGATCTCGGTTCCTTCAAGCGTCACACCATACTTTTCGTCGATCATGGCGATGACCGCCAGCGTCGTCATGGAGTCCCATTCGAGCAAATCTAAAAAATTGGTACTTTCGGAACTACGCCCTCTCTCAAATCCCATCGTCGTATCAAAGTCACCAAAAAAATTCTCGATATCCATCGAATTGATCCTCCAAAAATTCTGCCCAAGGACAACACAAACTACGTAAACGCTCGATCCCCGTCACAGTACGAGAGTGCAAGTTGATCAGCAACCTCGGTCAAGAGCCCCTCACCGGCGGCGTCGAAATAGAAATAATTTCGCTCGCGACGAATTGTACTGGCGCTCTGGGAAAAGGCAGTTGACATTACCTCTAGCCACTCGTCGCCGAACTCCAGACGGTCCACGTCGTAAATTTTTGCGTAATGGATCACGACGGCCACCACCGCTGGCATCGACAATCGCTCACCCAAGCGAACATCCAGCAGCTTGAGCGTCGAGGAACTAGCGGTCTTCCTGATGGAGAGCAAAACATAGCCGAGACAGTCATTCCCTGGCTTGGCAGTCAGCCGCACCGCCAGATGGCGGAAATCGTCACAATAACTGGCGAAGTAATAACCGCCGCTCGTTTGCTTCCCATCCGCTTTGCATTCAGCCCAACGATCAGCAATCATCCAGTTAATAACTTGTGCTGACCGATAAAAATAAGGCTCCGCTCGTGACCGCTCGAGACCGTCAAACTCGTCAGGCAGCACGTGACTCACCTCAACCCAGGCAATCTTTTCCATGCCGGCTTGAGACCTCCGCGCCATTCTGGTGTACAGCCGCTTCTTTTGGACCCGATAATACATCGCGTCAATTCCAGCGATGCCAGAATCAAGCCATCCCGAAGGTAGTCCGACCCGTTTCAGCAATCGCCTTGCCACTCGCAGCGGAATGCTGGCGACCTCACCTTTACGAATCTTCAACTCGTACACCGTCAGTTTGGCCAACTCTTTCAATCGCAGGTGACGGTAAACGGAAGCGGCATCGTCCGATTGTCCCGCGATCACCACGTCTGTTCCCAGACGCTTTAACTCACCCATGAGACTGAACACGACGCCATAACGACGAAACTCGGGCTGCACATACAAGGTCGTTCCAAACAAGACTTTGTGGAACGTCTCACCCCTTCGCAGCACGCCCGGCATCAATCCCAGATAGCCAACACAGGCGTCGCCCAGATAGGCCATGATCAGGGAGACATCATCCGGGCTGGCATGAGGGTTGTTGGCATGGGCTCGCGCCCTGCGAAGATTGATCGGCACCACTCCCTGATCCGGTGAACCTTGGCTGTCACGATGCGCCAACGACTCCAGATCCTTCACCGCCACCCGCTCAATCCGTAACGTCGGTGAGATCGTCTTGGCCATTCCGTCTCCCCTCCCCCGCACTCCACAAACAAGTGGTCATGAAGCCAACATTGCCGTCCATCTAACGCCAGAACCTGCTCAAAGTCGCATGGCGTCCAGCCGATCTTGTTGGCAAGTCGCCAAAAAAACCAGGCGGCCAATCATGTTGCCCCCGCCGCTGCCAGCCTGTGGAGTTCCCGAGGCATTGGTCCGGGGATTGTAGCGTTGTGACTACTGAACATCAAGGCAATGGCGGCAGTGGTAGAGCCGTCGGTTGCCAGTGTCAGGGGTCACTGGCGATGGGTATTTCGGTGGGGCGCGCGTGAGGGAATAATGGAGTGCGTCCTGCCAATCCTTTGAGGATGAAGGCCACCAGCAGCACGCGCCGGAAATGTTCCTGGCAATAGCCAATGAAATCCGCCACTTCACGCTCCGTCCGTACATCCCAAGGAGTGCTCAGGAGCACCACATCGGGACGCCAACGCGCCCCTCACGCCAGCGGCTGGAGAGAGGGGAATCGCTCTGGGCCACCCCCTGCGCATCGTCTCGCCGAGGACTCCGTGGATCGCGAACCGCAACGAACCCGGATAGACTAAACGGATGCACCTTGGGCCGATGGGACAAATGCGGTTGGTTGATCACTGCCGCGTTGTAAATCTCCCGTTGCCAGCACTCACCCCCGTTCTGGATGCCAACATGATCCATTCATTACGCTGCCGATTCGCCGCTGCTCTATATCCACTTGTCGCGTTATCGATAACGCTCGCGGTGGCGGGATTGAAGAATGGCGTGGCGTCCCCGCAGTCGTCTTTAGCGCAGGAAATGAACGACGCCTCCAAGAACCTCAATGAGGTTCAGCCCCTGCTTGTTAAATACTGCGGCGAGTGCCATAGCCAGCAAGCGCGCGAAGGCAATGTCCGACTCGATGCGCTCGGAGCTTTAGATAAAGAGCCGTTTCTTAACGTTTTGAAGCAGGTGGAATCACAGCTTTTTTTCGGCCTGATGCCTCCCGTCGATGCGTCTCAACCCTCCGCCGAGGATCGGCAGCGTCTGCTGGCCGGTGTGCAGCGTTCCCTCCGCGCCAGCAATGCCTCGGGACTGGATCAAAAAGCTAGTTCACCCGAAGCGGGGAATTGGGTGGATCATACCAAGCTGTTTGATGGGAGTGTGGGAGAGAGACCCTTCAGTCCGGCGCGGCGCTGGTTAGTTAGTCCACAGATTTTTCTGCAACGGTCGTTTGATGTTTTCGCTCTGGAACCACGACAACGCGAAGGGAACAAGAACGGATTGCGCGGTTTGACGAGCCCTGTTACGCTCCCTGAACATTCGGGCGTACGCGATTACGATCTCGCCGTCTTAAACGGCGGTCATTTGCTCACCATGCTCGGGAACGCGGATTGGATTTCGAAAAAACAGATTCGCGCCGCACGTGTGAAGAGCGGGGAGATCAAGGCGGATGAATTCGAAAACAAAGCCGACCGCTTTTCTCCCCTCACGCCACCGGTCTTCGAAGCGATCATTTTGAAGAAGAGCGATCCCACAAACGAGGAAATCGAAGCGGCGGTCAGGATGCAGTTCGACCGTGTACTCCAACGATTGCCGAGTGATGACGAGCTGCGACGCTATAGTGCTTTGACATCTGATGCAATCCAAATCGCTGGTAACACCGAAGGTCTGAGGCAAATGCTCCAGGCGGTGCTACTGGAATCCGAGTTCTTGTATCGGATGGAATTCGGGGCCGGTCCGGCCGATGAGTATGGACGCAAAAAGCTCGCTCCCCATGAAGCAGCAGTCGCGATCGCCTACGCCATCGGCGATAAAGGTCCGGATGCGGTGTTAAAGAGCAGTGCGCGAGAGGGACGGCTCGTCACGAAGGAAGATTACGAGCGGGAGGTGCGTCGTCTGCTGGCCGATCAAACGTACAACAAGGGTGCCATCGATCCGGCGCTCAGCATCGAGCAGCACGGCGACTACTATACGAATGCGCATCCGAAGACCATTCGGTTCTTTCGAGATTTTTTTGGCTACCCGCTGGCGGTCCGAGTGTTCAAGGATAGCCAGCGGAGCGACGGTATTTACCGTGTTCCCGATCGCGGCACCTTCGGCACTCCAGGCTTTCTGGTGGCGGAAGCGGATCGAGTCGTAGCGCACATTCTGGAAGCGGATCAGCAGGTATTTGAAACGCTACTCACCACCAATCGCTTCTTCATGTATCACAATGTCGAGAATGAAAAAGGTGCCAAGCTGATTGCTGGCTGGCGCATCGTTTACGACCAGCTCAAGAATACCAACTGGCGCGAAAATCCCGATCAAGTCGTCGCCGACCACGCCGAGTTGCTGAAGCAGTATGTCGATCCGCGGATCTTAAAGGGAAAGGGCCGCGGCGTTCACGAAACCGATCTCGTGCGTTTGATGACGTTATTTGAAGACACCTTTGGACGAGGAGGCCGCCCCTTTACCACGTTTCCGTGGGCACACGGCAATCGACTCTGGCATTCACCCATTTACAATTTCCCGCAGACTCCTACCGAGGGAAACTACGGACAAGAAGCGGTTTTTGATTATGAGCCTGTTCAGCCGTTTGAGATGCCGAATCGCAAAGGCATGCTGACCCATCCGGCTTGGTTGATTGCCCATTCAGCGAATACCGCCACGGATCCGGTGCGGCGCGGTAAATGGATTCGTGAAAAGCTGCTCGCAGGCAGCATCCCCGACGTACCCATCACCGTTGATGCCAAGATTCCGGATGATCCACACAAAACGCTCGGCGAACGCCTGCAATTGGTAACCAGTAAGCAGGAGTGCTGGAAATGCCATGTGCGCATGAATCCACTGGGTATCCCCTTCGAAGCGTACGACGATTTTGGGCGGTTCCGGAAAGAAGAGAGCTTGGAGCATCCCGATAACGTGGTGAGCAAAGGAACGACCAAGCACGGCGGTAACCGCTATAAGACTGCTTCTTTCTCTACCGCCGGCGAAATCACGGGAACCGGTGAAGCGGGGATTGACGGTGAGGTACAGGACGCGTTCGCCTTGATTGATCGCCTCGCAAAATCAAAACGCGTGCGGCAGTCGATCATCCGCCATGCGTTCCGGTATTATATGGGACGCAACGAGATGCTCAGTGATTCGCTCACGCTCATCGAAGCCGATCGGGCATACGTGTCGAGTGGCGGGAGTTTTCAAGCGGTGATCGTTTCACTGCTGACATCGGATTCCTTTATGTATCGAAAATAGAACGGAAAAGCTTGCGATGTTGGAAAGACGGGACTTCCTGCGTGCCTCCACCTTAGCCGGTGGCGGGTTCATGCTTGCTCCGTGGTTGCGAGAACTGCTGGGGGCTCCCGTCACGGGGAAGGCTCCGCGCCGATTCATTTTCATGCATAAAGGGAATGGATTGTTTCCCGAGGTGATGATTCCTCCTTCGCTGTCGGCCGACGAATCAGCTTTGGAACAAGCCAAGCAGGCCTTTAGCGTTGATCTAAACAAGCACGAACTGCCCGATTGGATGCAACCGATCGGGAAGCACCAAAACAGCCTCACCATTTTGCAGGGGCTTTCGGGCATGATGTGCACCACGGGGCACCATACCTGGCAGTCTTCCCTAGGAGTTTACAAAGCGAACGAGCGGCTCAGTTCGATCAAATGGGCCACGGTCGATTTCGAACTTGCGCGGCTTTTTCCGTCGCCATTCGAGCACGTTGAACTTGCTTGTTTTCCGGACGGCGGCGGAAATGCGCGCGGTAACATCGAAGGGATCGACGTTGGCTTCTCAGCGCGCGCAGCCGGGCAGCCCAACTACGCCTTCGGCTCCCCCAAGGTTGCGCTGCGCGAGCTCTTCAAATCCGTCACGGCCGATAAAGACGCCCAAGCGCGTTATGCACTCGAACGCAAATTGCTGGAGTTTACCGCTGGCAACGAATCTTCACTGGCCGGTGATCTGCAGGGAGGCGAGCGGGCGAAAGTGGCGAACTACGCCGAAGCCGTCAATGACATTCGTCGTCGCAATGAAAAGGTCGATGGCATGGCGGAGGCGATTCGTAGGAATCTGCCCCAATTGGATCCTAAGTATCTGGCCGACTCCCTCACCACGGTCGACCGTCAACGCGGACACGTAGAAATACTGCTCTCCACGCTCATCGCGGGTATGACCAATGTCGTCGCTTTCACGGTCGATGAGCTCGGTACGCCGTACACCGGGCTACCGGGTGTCGAGAACTATCCGGTGAATCTGCACGATGTCGGGCATGGGAAAGGATTTGGAAATCTCACCGCTTTAGAGATTCGCAAGGCTGTCCGTACGCAGCATATGCAGCTCATCGATACGATTATCTCGCGACTGAAAGCGGTGCCCGAAGAGGATGGCAACATGTTCGATAACACCATGATTTTTTATTTTGCCGATAATGGCGAAACGCATCATAGCAACGGTCATGAATGGCCGTTCATGGTCTTTTCGGGCCGCCATGCGAAACTTGATATCGCTGGCCGTTACATTCGTCTCCCCAAACACGGCGAAGCGGGACACAAAACGCTTGGCAATTGGTACACCACGATTCTTAACGCCTATGGCCATCCGATCAAACATTTCGGTGATCTTGACATGGCGCTTGAAAGCAAGAAGCTGCCGCAAGTCGGACCAATCACTGAATTCTTAGCTTAATGTTTCAGACATTATCTATACACTTAGGTATACAACTTGAGAACTTTCATTCGGTCGTCGTTCGCATTATGCATCGCCATGGTAGGCACTCTACCGATCTACATGGGATGGCCTGAATTTTCACGATTAGCGCATTCTGCTGAACCGGTGGTGATCCCCGACTTTACGAAGGGTGATGCGATCCCAGCGCAGGCGAACCACGATTGGAACCTTGGCGCTACGGGGCTGCGCGGGTGGATGCATGGCCACACGCTCGTAACGAGTGATGCTCGGCAGATCAGGATTACCAAGGTGGCAGAAAAGTCGCCGGCGGACGGTCTGATGGCGGTGGGCGATGTGATTCTGGGCGTGGGCGAGAAACCGTTTTCTTTCGATCCACGCACAGAGATGGGGCAGGCACTCACGGCCGCAGAGACGGAGGTGGGTGGCGGTAAGTTGCGGCTCATACGCTGGCGTGCCGGGAAGACGGAAGTGGTAACGCTCCAGCTGCCCGTGCTTGGAAGCTACTCTCCGACAGCTCCTTTCGATTGTCCCAAGTCGCAGCGCATTCTGGAGCAGGGCTGCAAGTCACTTGCCGCGCGCATGAGTCAGGCGGGTTATGGCAATCAGGATCCGATCCCGCGTTCCTTGAATGCGCTCGCCTTGCTGGCGAGCGGTGACCCTGCTTACCTGCCACTCGTCAAGAAGGAAGCCGAGTGGGCGGCAACGTTTTCATCCCACAGCATGCAGACTTGGCACTATGGCTATGTGACGATGCTGCTGGCTGAGTATGTGATTGCGACCGGTGATCAGTCGGTGATGCCAGGCCTGAGCCGTCTCGCACTGGAGTCTGCGAAGGGGCAAAGTGCAGTCGGTTCGTGGGGACATGGGTTTGCGCGGCCTGACGGACGACTCGGAGGCTACGGGATGATGAATTCGCCAGGATTGCCACTGACGATTTCGCTCGTCCTGGCTCGTGAAGCGGGCGTCCGGGATCCTGCCATTGACCTGGCGATTGAACGCAGCGCGCGACTGCTGCGTTTCTACATTGGTAAAGGTGCCATCCCGTACGGCGATCACCAACCCTGGATCGAGAATCACGAGGATAACGGAAAATGTGGAATGGCTTCCGTCTTGTTTCATTTGCTGGGCGAGACTGCGGGCACCGAGTTCTTTACTCGTATGTGCCTCGCGTCGCACGGCCCCGAGCGTGACACGGGCCACACCGGCAACTTTTTTAACATGCTGTGGGCCATGCCAGGCGTAGCACACGCCGGGCCTCATGCCACGGGAGCATGGATGCGCGAATTCGGCGCGTGGTATTTCGATCTTGCGCGTCAGTGGGATAGCAGCTTCCCTCATCAAGGTCCGCCGGAAAGCGGAAATGACAGCTATGCGGGCTGGGACTGCAGCGGCGCCTATTTGCTCGCTTATGCGATGCCGCTGAGGAAGATTCATTTCACTGGCAAAAAAACCGACGGGCTGCAACCAATCGAGGCCGTTACCGCTCAAGCGATCATCGGGGATGGTCGCGGCTGGAACAACAAGGATCGCTATAGCTACTACGATGCGCTAAGCAACGAGCAGCTGATTGAGCGGCTGGGCAATTGGTCGCCCGTGGTGCGCGAGCGTGCCGCGATGGCTATCGGCCGACGCAATAATTTTTCGGTCGCTCCGTTGATCGAGATGCTGGGCGCTTCGAACCTCGAGGCTCGCTACGGTGCGTGCCAGGGCCTGATCCACCTCCGCGGACAGGCTGCTCCCGCTGTGGAGCAGCTGCGACAAACACTCACAGCTTCGGATCTGTGGCTGCGCATCAAAGCAGCGGAGGCGCTGGCGTCGATCGGTAAGCCGGCACTATCGGCCTTGCCCGATATTCTCGACCGGATTGCGCGCGAACCGGGCCCGGACGACCCGCGTGCGATGGAGCAGCGTTATCTATGCTCCGCGGTATTTGGGAAAATGCTCACCGACGCCCAGAAACTTGAAGGCGTAGATCGCGATAAACTCCGGGTTGCCGTCGCGCGTGGGCTGCAGAATCAGGATGGCCAAGCTCGCGGGCAGGTCAGCCGCATTTACTCGCGTTTGACATTTGAAGAAATCGAGCCGTTACTTCCGGCTGTTCGCGAGGCTATCGAAAAGCCCGCACCGAGTGGCGAGATGTTTGCCGACGAAGTTCGCTTGGCTGGTCTAAAACTGCTTTCCGCGCACGTCGTCGAGGAGGGGATCTTAGCGAGTGCCGACTATGTGGTCACACAGAATCCGTGGGCCAGCCAGGAGCGCATTCTGCAAATTCTGCCACTCTTTGAGCGCTACGGTGTTCACGCGCGAGTCGCATTGCCGAAACTGCGTGCAGCTGCGGAATACTTCGAGCAGCGCGAACCGGATTTCCCGAAAAAACTTAGTCTGCAAAAGGCTGCCGCCGTGCGTGAAACCATCACGAAAATCGAAGCTGCAACGGAGCGGCCTGAATTGCGGCGACTGCAGTAAGCCCAGCGTCGAACTGCTTCTTTTTCATTCTCATTTTCCATCACCGAGACTTTTCATGATCCATCGAACTCGAATTTCTGTCGTGCTCGCTCTGCTTCTCACCGCGTTCACGATCCCTGGATTTGGCGCGGACGCCGTGCCGGGAGCAAAAAAGAAGCCGCTCAAGGTTTTCATCCTGGCCGGGCAGTCGAACATGGAAGGGCACGCGCGCATCGAGACGTTTGATTACATCGGCGATGATCCCGCGACCGCTCCGCTGCTGCAGAAGATGCGCGGTGACGATGGTCAGCCACGCGTTTGTGACCACGTCTGGATTTCCTACTACACGGGGAAATATGACGGGAGCGCCAATGGTGAGGGGACCGGCAAACTGACGGCTGGTTTCGGAGCTCGCGACGAGGCAACAAAATCCAATGGCAAAATTGGCCCGGAATTTACGTTTGGTTTAACGCTGGACGCCGCGATTGAAGAGCCGGTGCTGATCATCAAGACCGCCTGGGGCGGGCGGAGTTTGCATACCGAATTTCGTCCCCCGAGTGCTGGGCCGTATGAGCTGAACGACTATCAGAAAAAGCTTTACTACGGACCGCCCGGCCATGGCATTCCCAAGGATATGAACCAGTGGCTGGCGGAAAAGAAACAGGAAACGGGTCGATTCTATCGTTATATGGTGGAGCATGTGAAACGCGTGCTCGCTGATCCTCAGCGAGTCTGTCCAGCTTATGACCCGGCGGCAGGCTATGAGATCGCTGGTTTTATCTGGCTACAAGGATTTAATGACTTGGTGGATCATCACACCTACCCTGAAGTGCCGAAGGGGACCACAACGAACCGGTTTGCAAAATATAGCGAGGTGCTCGGACATTTCATTCGTGATGTACGTAAGGACCTGAACGCGCCGCAGATGCCATTCGTCATTGGCGTGCTGGGGGTCGGCGGCGTGAATGCAAACAAGGATATCCTCGCCTTCCGAGAAGCGATGACCGCCCCGGCGCTGCTACCCGAATTCAAGGGCAACGTCACTGCCGTACCGACGGCGCCGTTTTGGTCGGAAGAACTAAGTGCGATTGAAGAGAAGTACGGCAAAGTGCGGCAGATGGATTATTACCTGAATAGCAAGCACAAAGATTACGCGAATGCCGCGGGTCAAATGACCGACCAGGAAAAGCGGGAATATCTGAAAAAGTTTGAAGCCGACCTGATCACACCCGCCGAAGTTAAGCTGTGGAAACGGGGTGCATCCAACGCTGGTTATCACTACCTTGGCTGTGCGAAAACGTTCGCGCTGATGGGTAAACATTTTGCCGAGGCCAATCTGGAGATGCTGCGAGCTCCGCCCGGTGCTCCACCAGCACCTCAAGCAGGAACTCGCTAGGCTTGGGCCAGCGTTACACCTGAGAGTGGATCTTCATGCCGTTGCTCTTCGTTTCCGCAAGCTGAACCGCAGCTTGGCTCGGCGCGGTTAGCACTCGCGATACGTCATCGCCGAGTGCCTGTGCGAGCCGCAAGACATGAGGGCTCTCGATCATCGTCGTATGGTTTCCGGGAAGTGTTCGGACAAATAGATCGGCACCAGTCGCCGCCTGCAGTTGTCGGTCTATTCGATGAGAATGCAAGAGCGGCCGGACTCTGGCTTGGTATAAGCCCACGGTAAAAGCATACGTGCCGGGGCTGAATGTATGTTGGTCGTAAGCCAGCAACATTTTCTGAATGAATTCCTTATAACGATTCGCTTGGGCAGTGATGGTTCCAATCCGCTGAGTGGCATCTTTTTGAATCGCTCGATACCTCCCTATTCCTTTAATCAGCTGCCGATTGGCAATCGCATCGATCAACCACCGAGGTGCGTTAGGAAGTGCAGACAGCCATTGCCGCCAGCTTGTGGGATAACGCCTTCGAAGGGGCAGGAAGCTATCGATTAAACCACAGAAAATCACCTCCTGTTTTCGATTCAATAATTCACGGGCCACTTCCAGTGCCAGAATTCCTCCATAAGAATATCCCGCTAGCAGATAGGGCCCTGTGGGCTGTTGGCTTTGGATCGATGCGATCGCCAAGCGAGTGATGTCGTGGAATGTCAGAGAGTTCTGTGACAGTAGTTGCTTGGAATCAGCCATCACGCCATAAACGCTGACGGGAGCCTGCCATGATTCCATCAGTGCATGATAAATCGCGCAGTCTCCGGTGGCCGTATGCAAAAGAAACAGAGCCGGACCTGGAAAGGTTGGGGAGAGACGCAGGCAGCGTTCGCCACGACCGTGCACCAAGTTAGCGGTCTTAGAACAAACGAGAGCCTGCAGTTTTTCGAGGGCTGCATGGGAAGACAACTCGGCAGGGGTTATCTCCACTTTCAATTGCTGGCGAATTGCCAGTAGGAATTCCAGCGCACTGATGGAATCTGCCTGAAAATAGTCCGTTGGTTTGAGCGGTGAGTCGGCGGATAACTGATGTGCCTTGCGCCAGAGTTGCTCCAGTATTTCTGGCTGCGTCTGCGAGCTGGTGACCGCTGGACCAACCTTCGGTATGGATTCCGTCAAGTCGGCGAGCTGCTGCTCAACTAACTCGCGCACTTTCTGGCGGTCACATTTTCCTTGTATCGTTTTCGGGAGACTGGACAGTTCGATGATCCCTTGAGGTACGGCGGCGGCCGGCAAACGATCCTTGCACCAATCGATCAAGTTTACGGCTATTGGTTCTGGGGCTTTTGAGTTCTTGGTCGAAGTAGGGCGGCGTACCACAACCGCATAGAGCTGATTGCGATCGTTTCTAGTGACGTTGACGACGGCGGCATCGAGCAGACATTCGGTGCTGAGCAGACAGTTTTCCACAGCACCTAACTCCACTCGATTCCCCATGATTTTGGTCTGGGAGTCGCTGCGACCGCAGTATTCGAAGAGCCCGGCGGAATTGACGCGTACGACGTCCGCAGTCGTAAAAATGCGCCAACCGGGCTGGCGAGGATCGGGTAAAAAGTTGGACTCCTGGTGTACGGTTCCGGAGCGATAACCTTCGGCAAGGCACTCACCCGACACTACCAGTCGTCCTGTTTCCCCACGTGGCAACTCGCGACCGTTCTCATCGACCACGGTGAGTTGATAGCCGGGATTGGCTAGCCCTAGCGGGACGGTATCCGTGTCACTGCCATGAAATTGATCCGGAATCGAGTAGTGAGTACACAGCCCAAACTCGGTGGCTCCAAATACATTGTCGAGCCGGCAAGCAGTTGAGAAGTGTTTACGAAAGAGCCGTACATCTGAGACCAGCAGTGGCTCGCCGCCAATGTAGATCCGGCGGCAATGCCACGAATGCGTCGCGGGAAGTCCATGACACAGCGAGCGAAACAAGGTGCTGACGAGACGACAGACCGTGACTTGATGCACGGTGAGCTGTGTTATCAAGCCGCTGATTCCCAGTTCGCGGACTCGTAATGGAAGCAGCAGCGCCCCGGCCAGCAACGCGCTGAATATCTCACGCAATCCACCGATGACACTTGGTGATAGCAGATGCGAGACACGATCGGTCGCCTCAATTCCCAGACGCTCGATCAGCGTTGTCGCTTCACGGATGATCATATCACCTGATAGCAGCACTCCCTTGGGCGTTCCCGTGGATCCTGATGTATAGAGAATCACACCCTTCCAAGAGTTTTCCGGCGAGTGACTCCAGGCCGCAGGACGCATCGCTAACTCAGATACCGTTACGAGTTCCCATGTTCTCTCGTCGGTTGTGAGGGAAGAGATTTGTTCGGCGCTGGTGATCACGCGCGTGACGCTGGCATCCCGCAGCAGTTCCAGAATTCGTTTGTGCGGCAATTCGGGATCCAGGGGCACCACGATCGCGCCGCTTTCCAGGGCAGCTAAAAACGCCAGCGTGAAGTCGATACCAGCGGGCAGCACCACCGCGATTAGGTGTGGATTACCGGTGTCGGACGGTGCGGGGAGTGCGGCCGCCAATTGCAGTACGCGCTGCTGCAACTGCTCGTACGTGAGCGAACGGTCAAGATCCTGAATAGCGAGGCGAGTTCCATTTCCGCCGCACCACCGAAAGCAGCTCATTCGTGTTTCCTGCCCGAACCGGGTGTCCTGGCTCACCGGCAACTGTTTGTGATCAACAACGCGTTTTACTCACATCAACTCAACTCGAGCTGCGAGATTGGCTGGACCACTCTTTTGTCGCAAGCTACTGCCTCAACAGCCGGTGAAAGAAGATAACAAAGGCTTAAAGAGTCCTATAGCGGACCAGCAGCAGCCATAACGAGAATGGAAGAAACAAAGGCAGATGGTGCTGTTGGTCGATTGGCCCGCCTAGCGTTCGGCGTGGGGGCCGACGTCAGCTTATTATGTTGACTCGCGACTGTAGATTCCGAGTGCTTCACGGGGAGCCTTAGTTTTTTCTACGTAACCGTTCACCAGCACCATGGTTGACCGGGGTGGTATTTTGCGAGCTTGGGGGGGGGTTCAACTCAAGCTTCGTGAGGTACGCAAATGGGACGGTGTGGAGATGGTGCGGGGAAGGTGGTGGAGTGGAAGCGGCGGTTGGCG
>JBJSXJ010000341.1:0-9156 GCA_046086325.1 Planctomycetota bacterium
AATGTATTGATGTAGTAAAACCCCGCGACGCGGCCATCGCCTCCGGGTGGCTGATAATAAGCGCTCGTCGTGCGTGGTGCGATGTAATCGGGGATGGGACGTAAACCGTACGGCGTGCGTGGCAAGGTTTGAAAGAGCCGCGGCAGTTCACCATCCATACGCTTTAAGATCCAAGCCACCTCTTTCTGTAACTGCTCAGGGCTCGTCGCATAAAACCGAGGGTCACTGCGAAGAAACTCCAGAAACGCCGGGAACTCGCCTTTGAAATCAGCTTTCTTCATCACCTGCAACATCTCGGCCCGAATCCGTTTGACCTCGTTCAGACCCGTTTCATGCACTTGTTCCGGAGTCAAATCGAGCGTCGTGAAATGTCGCACTCGATGCTGGTAAAAAGCTCGTCCCTCCGGCAGCGCCGCAGCAGCAATAGTCGCTCGAGCCGCTGGTACATACTCGTCATTCATAAACTTCAGAAAATTGCGATACCCAACGACCACATGCTCACGAATCGCCGCAGTGCCTCGTTCCGTAAGCCGCGTTTGATCGGCGGCAGAGATTACTGCCGGATAACGATTGAAGGGAGCAAACAGGAGACTTTTGGTTGCGTCACTCACCACATGCGGCTCGATCGAATCGCGATAGCCTTCCAATACCACACTCGGCAGGACCCAGCCCAGTTTTACGCCTTCCCGCATGAGCTCCATATGCTCGGCCACATAGCGATCAAACTGCTCCAGCCTACGAATGTAATTCTCATAGTCGCGCACCTGCAGAAAAGGCGTTTGTTGGGGCAGGTCAGGAAAAGAAATATGAAATCCTGAGCGACTGGTGATGGGCTGCAGATAAGACTGAAATGTCAGCTCGTTAATTTCATCACGAAGCTGACGCAAGAGAATCCCATGATTGATACGATCGGCGAGAATGAACGAGGCGGTCGGAATCGCTTCGAGCTTGGCGAGAAGCTCGCGTTTTTCAACCAGGCGGCGTTTTTGATCCGCTAAGCTCACGCGCGGCAGTTGATCGTTATAACGACTGTCTCCCACGTGCGTGGCAAAGAGTGGATCTGCGCGCAGGTCAGATTGCCAAATCTCATCGATTAATCGCTCCAAACCAGGATCGGCTGCACAACAACAAGCCAGCTCCATCGTCCCAAGAGTTACCAGGAAAAAGAAACCGATGACGTATCGCTGCAGACAATTCATAAGACGGTGCATCCTGCTGCCGACCAGGCGGAATGAAGAACAACGAACGTGACTCGTAATGCTGCTACTCGGACCAAGGTTTAGTTGAGTAACCCGGGACGCTCGTTCATTTCGGATTCGAGTGTTAGATCAATATCCGCCGGCAGCTGCTGGTCGCCAACTCCGAGTGTGATCGGGCCCACGATCTGAATGTTTTCGTTTTCTGAAACGATGCGTCCCAGCTGTCGATCGAAGAACAGCGCGCCAGAGGACTTGCCGATTTTCAGATTACTTTTGATGAGCTTCAGGGGTACTCCTGCCGCCCCTTCGATTTCCAGTTTTACAGCGGTAGTCGAGACCTCGATTTTATCGAGTGTCTTTCCCTCCTGACTCACGGTGCCGCGGTACGTGTATTTTTTGGTGAAGGTAAGAGACTGGGCACTGTCCAGTCGCACGATGCTGGTTTGTTCCCAGCTATCCCCCACCTTGATCGGCTTGGTCGGAACACGATTCAAGGCATCATTGGCAATGCTTCGAAGGTAGTCGGGTTCGTAGCGTTTCTTCACACCGTCACGCAGCGGGCCATCAAGTGATTCCAGCGCTTTATCGTGACCGTTAACCGAGGTCACACTGTGATTGCGATCATAAGTACTCTTCCACTCCATGGTCGCCACTGCTTTAAGCAGAGGAGTAAGTGGGCTTTCGGTCGCCTTATCGGGATTAACGGAATCGAACGTCACGTCGCCTATCGTGGGAATTTTGAGCTGGGCCTGCAATTGACGAATGTCAGAGATGACGGTGACTGAGCCGTCGGGATCGCGCTTGCCGATCCGATTGCGCACCACGGAATTCTGTTCGCTGGACGTATCTTGCTTCATCCCTGCAATCGTCATCGCCTGAGTGACTTTTTGTCGATTGGCGGTGGCATACGCGGTATTCTCGGGAAGTTTTTTGGTGAGCGTGACTTGAGCGTCACAGGGGCGAGTGGCCACGGTGCTCAGCACGACAAGGCAACAACTGGTCAGGAACAACCTTGGGAGTGAACCATACCGCATTTTCAATAGTCCTGGTAATGATTGGATTTGCCCGCCTGCAGCACCACAGCACCACAGCGCCACAGCCGGCGGACAGCAACGTCAAGAAACTGGATTGCTGCGGATTGTACCAGTCCGATGGCAGCGGGCAACGACTCTCACAGGCTTTTGAGCTCCTTCAGTGCGCAAGTTAAAAACGCATGATGGCCGCGAGGGGACTGTTAGTTGGCATGCGGTGATGCGGCAAACTGTGGACAGTTCCGCGGCGCAGCCAAGTTTCGCCTGCAGCCCAGTCGATCAAATCATCATCCCCCGGACGCCGAGTCTCGTGCAGCACCAATTGACGCTCCTCCGGACTGTAGTTGCCCCAACATTCTCCCGACTCATCCATCAGCAGAGCTTCCACACGACCATCAATAATACTCGGCATCACCTCACTGATCTGATCGAGTGCTCGGCCGCTGCGAAACAACTGCTGGAAACGCTGTATGGACTGTTCTTGCGCAGCCGTGAAAAGAGGCGTTACCAAGTGCCAGGCGCGCGCCTGCAGTTCGACTGGCGACAGATGATCGGGAGAGCCCGTCACAAACGAATCAATCAGGTGCGGATAGTCACACACTTGGCGAAATAGGGGCGCGAGAAAGTCGACGGTGGCCAAGACGAGTGGCAACTGCTCGCGTTTGATCGTCTCTTGTATCTCGTCGTTGATCCGCCGTAGATACGACAGTAGTTCCGCTTTGTTGGTGTCTTTCATACCGCCATGCCCCGACGCAATAGCACCTTGTTTGAGCGAATTGAAGCGGCCACCCGAGTGGATTTGACCTCCGCGTTCACCCATGTCGAGGTTGAGGACGAGTTCCCGATTCAACTTGAGTGCCGGAAGGTCAACGGGCTGTAAATGATCGCGATCCCCGCGGAACAGAGTGACGAATTTCTGGCTGATGGCAAGCACAAAGAAATGATGGTTTTCGGTAACGATCGGCAACAAGTGCCGTACATGAAAACGACGATTCACGACGGTGTACAGAGGCACGGTCCGCGAAAGGCGCAGAGCTTGAAAGGTGTCTGGGGAGAGAAAAACGGCTAAGCCAGCGCCGCGTTCCGCCCAATACGGCTCATCCAAAGGAAGCTGTCGCACGGGCAGCATCAGCTCGCGTGCCGCCGCCGGCCTCATGCCGTGAGCGATCAATTCATCGGTTAGCTGGTCGGCAACGTTTTTAAGCTGGATGGCGTCGTCACGGTTCTCGTGATGTCCGACATGCGTGGGTAGGTAGATGGTCACGCACCACGTGGAACGATGTTGCAGCACTTGCTGTACTAAATCCGTCGATAGGTCGTCCATGGAGCAGCTCCTGTGAGGTGATGCGAGGTGAGATACGAGTTGTGTGCGAAAGCGGAAACCGTGCGGAACGCAGGCAGCGATCAGTGCCGCACGACGGCCCGCTTAGTTCAGTTCTCACCTGCAAGCAACGTGCCGCACCGCTGCGAGAAGATCGATGAGCTCGATTTTTGGCTCTCACGCCAAGGCCACGCAGCTTGCCCCGCGTCGGCGGATGTACCCTGGACGCGCACCGACTAAAGTCTGCTAGCGGACGACCACTAGCGGTTGTTACAACAGAAGTCGTTGACGTTGGCTGAGAGTTAAATTGCAGTTCGTTTGTTGCCGAGGTTTTACTCTATGGATTCTGTTTTCGGTGTGATGGCGGGAACGCGGAAATTGCTGACACGTGCGGCTGTCGGAGTTGCTTTCGTGGGACTAGGGGCTGCTTTTTGGTGGAATCCCAGTCTTCCATCGCAGCCGCTGGTGACACCAGCGGCGCGTGCCGATGAACGGCCCAAGTCAGACGCCGCTGCTGCTGCTGCTGCCGCTGCCGCTGCCGCTCCTGTTCCTGCTGTTGATCCGAGCCGGTTTGAGATCACGGTGTTAGCGTCCGGATTACGACAGCCGATGGAACTGGCCGTGGCGCCGAACGGTGACGTCTACTACCTCGAAATTGAAGGACGGCTGAAGGTCTATGAACCGCGCACCGGCGCCGTTCGCTTGGTCGGCGAACTCAAAGTGACCACCGCCCAGGAAAATGGACTCATCGGGATCGCCCTGGATCCACAATTCGACAAGACCGGCTGGGTCTATCTGCAATACTCACCTCCCGACCATCCCGGGCAACACGTGAGTCGATTTACGATCCAAAACGGTCAACTCGATTTGCAATCCGAAAAACTGCTGTTGAAGTATGAGGAACAGCGTAAGGAATGTTGTCATCACGCTGGTTCGATGCAGTTTGGTCCCGACGGAAATCTCTACATTGCGACCGGAGACAACACTCATCCGCACGGCGATTCGCAAGGCTATGCACCACTTGATGAACGTCCGGACCGAGCCCCCTGGGATGCTCAAAAATCATCCTCGAACACGCACAGTTACAACGGCAAGATCCTGCGTATTCAGCCGCAAGCGGATGGCACGATGCGTATTCCGGACGGCAATTTGTTCCCGCGCGATGGCTCGCAAGGTTTGCCCGAAATCTATGTCATGGGATGTCGCAACCCGTGGCGGATGACGGTCGATTCCAAAACCGGTTTCGTCTACTGGGGCGAGGTCGGACCCGACGCGGGTGGCGATGGTCCGCGAGGGCCACGAGGTTATGACGAGATCAATCAAGCTCGCAGCGCTGGCAACTTTGGTTGGCCCTACTTCATCGCCAATAATCAGCCTTACGCAACCGTCGATTTTGCGACCGGAAAAGTTGGTGAGAAGTTTGATGCCAGCAAGCCGATCAATCGTTCACCCAACAACACGGGCCGCCAGGAGCTTCCGCCCGCTCAACCTGCCCTCTTGTACTACCCCTATGGCAACTCCACCGAATTCCCCGAGCTTGGCCAAGGCGGCAGAACGGCCTGTGCCGGCCCGGTCTACCATTTCTCACCTAACGCCGGTTCAGCAACGGGACGTTTCCCACAGCAATATGACGGAGCCTTGTTTATTTATGAATGGAGTCGTAACTGGATCAAAGTGGTGCACTTGGATGAACAGCAGCGGGTGAAGTCGATTGAGCCTTTCATGCCCGGCCAGCCCTTCATCCGGCCGATTGACATGGAATTCGGGCGCGACGGTTCGCTGTATCTCATCGAATACGGAGACACCTGGGGCGTCAACCAAAACGCGCGTCTGATTCGCATCGATTACCTCGCTGGCAATCGTCCTCCCGTCGCCGTGGCAGCGGTGGAAAACAACATCGGCAAGCCGCCACTGGCAGTCAAGCTTTCCAGCCAAGGCTCCTTCGATAAGGATGCGGGCGATGAATTGACGTATGAATGGCGCGCCGTCAAAGCCACCAGCGTGCCTGCTGGCAATGCTCCTGCTAATAATGCTCCCGCTGGCAACCTGCCCGCGACGCTGCTGTCGCGGGAGCCGAGTCCCACCGTGACCTTTGCGGAAGCAGGTGTATTCACCGTGGAACTTGTCGTCACGGACAAACAGGGAGCCAAACGCGTGGCGACGGTGCCCGTGGTCGTCGGCAATGAACGTCCGCGTGTTCGGTTCGTCGAACCGGCACCAGGCGATTTCCTCGATCCTGACCAACCGATTCAATACCGACTCATCGTGAGTGATGCGGAAGACGGCACAAACGACTTCCAACTCGTCGATTCACAGGGACTCGAAGAACTGCAACCACGCGATGTGGATCGAGTGACGGTGAACGCGGTGTATGCCACAGGGCCCATCCCTGCGCCGGACGGTGGAGTGGCCGACGACGCGGCGCCACTGGGTCTGCGACGAATGAAACGTAGTGATTGCTTCAATTGTCACGCCGTCGACGCCCCCCGAGTCGGCCCGCCGTTGATCGAGATTGCCAATAAATACCGTGGTCAGAACGGTGCGCTCGAGGCCTCCGTGCAGCGAGTGCTGAAAGGCTCGACAGGCGTCTGGGGAAAGATTCCCATGATTCCTCACTCCCAACACACCGCCGATGAAGTGCGCGATATGGTGAGCTGGATTTATAGCTTGGAGCCGGCCGGATTAGTCCGCGTGTTCCGCGGCTTCGTCGGCGAGATACCCGTAGCCGCCGATGACCTCAAGAAACCTGGCTATTATCGACTGGAAGCCACGTACCTCGATCGCGGCGCAGGTGACATTCCAGCCCTCACCGGTTCCGCCACCATCGTGCTACGACAACGTCGTATCGAAGCGGAAACTGCGGACGAAGTTCGTGGTCCGCGAGTCCTGCCCGCTGCCACAGCCTCCGGTGGCAAGTTCATGGGAGCGATTGATCACGGTCACACGTTAACCTTTCGCCAGATACCGATGAGTAAGGTGCGTCGTATTTCGGTCGCGCTGGCTTCCGCCGGTGCCGGTGGTGCCGTGGAACTGCGATTGGACAAACCCGATGGACAGCTACTGGCGACCGTCCCTGTGGAAGTGAACGGTCAGTGGGAAAAATTTTATGAACGCAGCGTGGAGCTGCCTGAGACGCAGGGAGTCCACGACGTGATCGTGCGCTTCACTCATCCGGGTGGAGCCAGCGGACTGATGAATTTGGATTGGATTCAATTCCAGCGCTAATCCCTGACGCACCCACTCAGCGAACGTGATCAGCACCATCCCATTCGGCCAAAAACTGTTCTAAAAACGATTGCAGAAACGCATGGCGCCGGTCAGCGATTTGCCGACCGGTGGTGGTTTGCATGCGATCTTTCAGTAAGAGCAGTTTTTCGTAAAAGTGATTGATGGTGGGCCCGGAGTTTTTCTTATAGGCGGCGAATGAATCGTGGGGAGTTGGTGGGACCGTGGGATCGTGCATGAATCGACCGCGATGACCACCGAACGCAAATGCTCGCGCCACGCCGATGGCGCCGATTGCATCCAGGCGATCCGCATCCTGCACCACTCGCCCCTCTACCGTCGCCATCGACGTATCGACTCCCGCGCCTTTAAACGAGAGAGACTCGATAATCGCCGCGACCTGATCGCACACCTCCGCACTCGCTCCATTTTCTGCCAGCCAGTTACGAGCCACTCGCGGCCCAGCGGTTTCGTCGCCATCGTGAAACTTCCAGTCGGCGATGTCATGCAAGAGTGCTGCCAGCTGCACGACTTCCAGATCAGCGCCTTCACATTTTCCAATGCGCAAGGCACTTTGCCACACGCGCCAGACGTGCCACCAGTCATGGCCTGAGCTGTCGCCCTGCAGCGTTGCCTGAGCAAACTCCGCCGCTCGCGTCACCAGCGCACTGGCGGCTAGCGCCGAAGCTGCGTTTGCTGACTCATCGATCACGTCCCGCATCGCCTGGTCCTTCATCACTTGCTCGTCCTTCATGTCGCTCGTCATTCATGTCGCTCGTCATTCATGGTTATCGTCTTTGACTCATGACTTGCCCTTCACGGTTCCCTAGCTATTCACTCTGGGGTGGTGCAATCCACTTTTGCCAACCGACAGGTTGAGTCCAGGCTTGTTGGAGCTGATTTTCAAAGGCTGGATTACGTGGTGCTTTCGACGACGTGATCACGGCGCGCACATAAAGCTCGTCGCCCTGCAATTGATAGCTCGCTTTCGTACCGGTCGTTTTGGCAAAGACGCGGCCGACATCGGCCGAGTAGGTACGTGTGGCGACAATCGGCTGGCCTTTGTCATCCACCACCGGCTTCGTCTGACGATCGTAGCCTTGCCGAGTTCCCACGAACTCAATCGTGTAACTCGCCTCCGGCTCCGCCTGCACTTCGACCTGGAGCGTCTTCGCGGCGGCGTCGAATCGCACGTCTTTAAGTTCCACGCCGCTGGAAGCATAGAAGTCGCCCGCGTTCATCGCAGCAATCAGATGAGTGGGAGTGAGAAAGCGACTACGAACCATGACCCAGCCGCGCCCCGGCGAAGCACCACGTTCGCCAAAGTAGTTATGCGAATCATCGGTCCCCATGCCGTAGAGCGGCGGACTTTTCATTTCGCCAATGCGGAGGGTATTGGCAATGTCCCACAGTCGTTCCATACCAACATGCTTATCGTCACCCAAATGATTCACACCGGGATGACCATTATAGATTTCAAAGAATTGCTCTTCGATCACAGCCGCTAAATCTTCCGCTGTCACCCCATAGCCAAAGTTGGGATGATTCAAATGCGCGAGAATCGGTTGTCCCACTCGCTGGCTCTGCTGTTGCACGGCGACCAGGTTGTTCTTGATCGTCTCTTGCACACTTTTTCCACCTTGAGGCTTGATCGCATCGCGGATGTTACTGGCATTGATATGAATCGGTTGGTTACCAAATCCATCCGTTATTTCCTCGCATTGCAGCATCAAAAAAGAGCCAGCTTTGTCGAACAGCGGCCGGAACTCGTTGAGCGGCTTCAGACGAATTTCCCGCTTACCATCTCGCTCGCGCGTCTCCACCCACGCCGATCCGAATCGTTTGAGATAACGATCAAATCCACCGATCGCACCACGCTTTGCCGCCTTGGCTTCGTCAATCCATTTGTCGCCCTCACTGAGCAGATTGTGATCGGAGAGTGCCAGGAAGTTATAACCCTGTCGCTGATACCAATCGGCAATCATTTCGGGGAAATCATTCCCGTCACTCCATAGCGAATGAGTATGCAGATTTCCCTTGAACCACTGCGGCGCTGGAGTGGCCGCCGTAGCTGCCGTGGCCGATTCATCTGCCGGCAGACGGCTCGCAGTCAGCCCAGTCAGCAGAACCTGAAGCAGTAGTGCTGCGAGCCAGATGCGGCAGGTCATCGTCCAGCCACGGTCGGGGGAAATAGAGATCCAAGATTTCGGCATGATTTAAGTCTCCTGAATGTGAATGAAAGGTATTTTGTTTTACTGCCGGTGGGCTTACGCCCAGGCCGCTACTTTTGCTGCCGGTGGGCTTTCGCCCGGGCCGCTACTTTACCACCGGAGAGACCTCGTTTGGATGCGGTCTGCTGCGGCGGTCATTCGACAAACAT
>JBJSXJ010000342.1:0-7239 GCA_046086325.1 Planctomycetota bacterium
ATCGTAATCCTCCTCTGATCACGTCGTGACCGGCTCGCCAGCATCGGTCCCGGCCTGCCGTTCCAGCCTGCAGTTCCAGCCTGCAATCCCAGTCCGTCGACTCGCCACCGTCTCCCGGCACTTTACCATCTCTGGTTGTTGCTCCGACTTCCCAGCGCCGCTAGAATCTGGCCCGTTCTGCTCCTGCTTTCGCACGTTTTTAGTTCTGGGGCGTATGCCTGCCCATCTGCGGCTCGGCTCTTATTCCTTCGAGCGACGTGCGAGGCGCAGCATTGTCTTACCCTTTGATGAACAACTTAAATCGAGCTTTACGATGAGTGAACTGTGTGATTTCGGGCTGATTGGTTTGGCGGTCATGGGCGAAAACTTGGCCCTGAACGTCGAGAGTCGTGGCTTTCGCGTGGCGGTCTATAACCGCTCGGTGGATAAAGTCGACGCCTTGATCCAGGGTCGAGCGGCAGGCAAGAAATTTGTGGGCTGTCATTCCATTGCCGAACTCGTCAAGAATCTCGCTCGACCACGCAAAGTGATGATGCTCGTGAAAGCGGGCGCCGCTGTCGATGAACTCATCGAACAATTGATTCCTCATCTGGAGCCGGGTGACGTCATCATTGATGGCGGCAACGAGCACTATACGAACACGGAACGACGGACTGCCTACATTGAAAGCAAAGGCCTGCTCTTCATCGGCACCGGTGTCTCGGGCGGTGAAGAGGGCGCCTTGAAGGGTCCGAGCCTGATGCCGGGTGGCAGCGAAGCAGCCTGGCCCATCATCAAGCCGATTTTCCAAGCGATTGCGGCCAAAGTAGGACCGAATCATGACATCCCTTGCTGCGAATGGGTTGGTCCACGTGGTGCTGGTCAATATGTGAAAATGGTTCACAACGGCATCGAATATGGTGACATGCAGCTCATCTGCGAAGCTTACTTCCTCCTCAAGCAGGCACTCGGCTTGTCCAACGCGGAACTCTACGACGTCTTTGACACCTGGAACCGCGGTGAACTGCAAAGCTACTTGATCGAAATTACGCGTGACATTTTCAGCGTGCGCGATGAACTGGCCGAGGGCGAACTGGTCGACAAGATTCTGGATACCGCCGGTGCCAAGGGAACTGGAAAATGGATGAGTCAATTGGCGCTCGATCTGGGCGTGCCCAGTACGCTGGTGACGCAAGCCGTTTTCTCGCGCTGCCTGTCCGCTCAAAAGGCGGCGCGGGTGCGAGCCAGCAGCGTGCTGCCCGGCCCAGATGCGACTCCCGGCAGTGTGAACGTCGGTTCAAAAACAGAATTCATTGAAGCCGTTCGGCTAGCCCTCTACGCTTCCAAGATCTGCAGCTACGCCCAGGGATTTGTGCAGCTCCAAGCGGCCGCGAAAGAACATAACTGGCCGCTAAACTACGGCGACTGCGCCCTGCTCTGGCGCGGCGGCTGCATCATTCGAGCTCAGTTCCTGGATCGCATCAAGGAAGCCTTCGACGCTCAACCACAACTCGAAAATCTCCTCTTGGCACCCTATTTCACCGAAGCGGTGAAGAAGAGCCAGAAGGCGTGGCGACAGGTGATCTCCCTGGCAACTCAGCTCGGTCTTCCGTTGCCGGCGTTCAGCACCGCACTGGCCTACTACGACAGCTATCGACTGGCATCGCTGCCAGCCAATCTGCTGCAGGCGCAGCGCGATTACTTTGGCGCTCACACTTATCAGCGCACCGATCGCGAGGGTGTGTTCCATACGGAATGGCTGCAGCTGCGCAAGACACCTCGTCCGTAGTGCAGCCTACTTCCGTCACTCCGTAGCAGCATTTTTTTGTCACGAAGGTCTCTTCGCATGTCTCAGACGTTGGTCATTTTCGGTGCCTCGGGCGATCTCACCAGTCGCAAGCTGATTCCCGCTCTGTTCGAACTGTACCGCAAAAAGCGACTCGCGCCCGACACTCGCATCGTGGGTGTGGCACGCACGAAGTACACGTCGGACTCCTGGCGCGATGACCTCGTCAAAGTCATGAAGAAACTGACGGGCAAAGAAGTAGACGCGACTGCGTGGAATGAATTCGCCCCGCTGCTGCATTACTTGCCGCTCGATATTCAGCAGCCGAGCGACTTCGCTCAGCTCGGAGCGGCACTCGCCGAAATTGAAAAGGGGCAGAAATCCAATCGAGTTTATTATCTCTCGACGTTGCCACGATTATACGCTCAGGTGGCCGCTCAACTGGGTGCCGCCGGCTTGGCCTCGGAAGAGAACGGCGCGCGTCGCATCGTGATCGAAAAACCGTTCGGCCACGATCGCACCTCCGCCCGACAACTCAACGACTCCTTGCATGAAGTGTTTTCGGAGCGGCAAATCTTCCGCATCGATCACTACCTCGGCAAGGAAACCGTGCAGAACCTGCTGGTATTGCGGTTCGCCAATTCGATTTTTGAACCGATTTGGAATCGCAACTACATCGATCATGTCCAGATCACGGTCGCCGAAGAGGTGACGGTTGGTCGGCGCGGTGCCTACTACGATGAATCGGGCGTGCTGCGCGACATGTTCCAGAACCACCTGCTGCAGCTCATGATGGTCACGGCGATGGAATCGCCCGCCCGTTACGATGCGGATCTGGTGCGCGATGAAAAAGTGAAAGTGCTGCGCTCCGTGCGTTCGCTGCAGGGAGCAACCTTCGCGCAAGATACCTTTCGCGGTCAGTACACGGGCTATCGCGATGAAGAGGGAGTGCCGAAGGAGAGCGAAACGGCCACCTTTGCGGCACTCAAACTGCACGTCGATAACTGGCGCTGGAATGGAGTGCCTTTTTATCTGCGCAGCGGCAAGGCAATGTCGTGCCGGACCACTCAGATTGTCATCCAGTTTCGCGAACCGCCGCACATGCTGTTTGCCGACGGTCCACGCCGACACATGGATGCCAATCGACTGGTCATGCAGATTCAGCCTGCCGAAGGTATTCAGTTACAGTTCCAGACCAAGATTCCCGATGCCGGCATGCGTCTGCAAATGACCGATCTGGACTTCCAATTCGGGCGCGAATTCTCTGGCTCGTTGCCCGACGCCTACCAGCGTCTGCTCCTCGATGCACTCAACGGCGACGCCAGCTTGTTCGCCCGCAGCGACGAAGTGGAATTGGCCTGGGGGATCATCGATCCAATTCTGAAGGCTTGGCAGAGCCCGGCAGCTCCCGAACTGCATTTCTATCCAATTAACGCCTGGGGTCCCGATGCCTGCGTCGACTGGATGCGCAGTCAGAAGCGAGAATGGTTTGATTTCTGCCCCGTGCTGAAGTAGCGATTAAGAAGTAGTGCGACTGGCGAGTGCTTGTTCACCTGCTTCGAGCACTTCCACGATCCGGTCGACGTCGTACACGCAGCCGCCCCAGGTGCCGCCACCGACACGTTGTAGTGCTGCCCAAAGTCGTGTGTCGGCGGGAAGCTGCGCATCAGGCTGCAAATCGCCTCGCGGTGCACGCTCCGCCAGCACTCGAGCGCCTTCCGCCGGTGACACGGTTCCGTTGGCATCGCCCACGAAGTCGATCGTGCCGACGAGTTGCTGGCGATCGATCATAATCTGAATGCGATCGCCATCGTGTAGCTTTCCAATCGGACCGCCCGCCAGCGCTTCCGGGCCGACGTGACCAATGCACGCCCCGGTGCTCACACCAGAAAACCTTGCATCGGTAATCACCGCCACTTCACGCCCCCACGGAATGAACTTCAGCGCTGACGTGATCTGATAGGTCTCTTCCATCCCCGAACCTAGTGGTCCGCGCGCGATCAGCACGAGGATATCGCCGGGCTTGATCGGCCGTTCGCCCTGTCCTTTGATGGCTGCAATCGCCGCTCGCTCGGAAGTGAACACGCGCGCCGGCCCCGTCTTGCGGTACACCCCATCGGCATCGATGACTTGCGGATCAATCGCGGTCGCTTTGATGACGGAGCCTTCGGGGCAGAGGTTACCGGTGGGAAAACAGACGGTGCTCGTAAGTCCTCGGCGCCGCGCTTCGGCCGGTGGAATGATGACGTTGTCGGGATCAATCCCGTCCCGCTCGCGCAGCAGCTCACGCACTCGCTGACGACGCTCGGACTTCTCCCACCAGTCGAGCACTTCGCCCAGCGGCTGACCGGTAACGGTGAGCGCCTCGAGCCGCAGCAGGTTCAGTTTCCGCAGATGCAGCATGATCTCCGGCACACCACCCGCCAAGAAAACTCGCACGGTGGGGTGATTCGTGGGACCGTTGGGCAACACGTCCACGAACCGCGGCACCGCTCGATTCACCTCACTCCACTTTTCCACGGAAGGACGCGGAAGTCCGGCGGCAAAAGCGATCGCGGGCACGTGCAGCAACAGATTGGTGGAACCACCACACGCGGCATGTACGACGAGTGCATTGTGGATGGAATCCTCCGTCAAGATGTGACGCGTATGGATCTTGCGCTGGGTGAGGTGATGTAAGGCTTGCGCGCTGCGGGTGGCGAGTTCCAGCCAGATCGGCTGACCGCTTGGGGCCAGTGCCGAGTGGGGTAGCGACAATCCCAGCGCTTCACCGATGACTTGCGAGGTCGCGGCTGTGCCCAGAAACTGACAGCCGCCGCCGGGGGAACCACAGGCCGCACAGCCCGCCGCCGCCGCCTCTTCCAGGCTGATTTGACCGTGAGCGTAACGAGCTCCAATCGTTTGCACTTTGCCGGCATCTTCACCGTGCGTCGGTGGCAATGTCACTCCCCCCGGCACCAGCACGGTGGGCAGATCGTGCATCGCGGCTAAAGCGAGCATCATGGCGGGCAGCCCCTTGTCACAGGTGGCCACCCCCAGCACGCCACGCCGCTGAGGCAGCGAGCGGATGAGGCGCCGCAAGATGACCGCCGCATCGTTGCGATAGGGAAGACTGTCGAACATTCCGGTTGTGCCTTGGCTGCGACCATCGCACGGATCCGAACAGTACGCGGCAAAGGGCACTCCGCCCAGCGACTTCAGCTCCCGTGCAGCAGCCTGCACCAACAACCCCACCTCCCAGTGACCCGTGTGATATCCCAGCGCGATCGGACGTCCATCGGGTGCCCGCACGCCGCCCTGGGTGCTGAGGATCAAGAATTGCGGCCCGAGCATTTCTCGAGGATCCCAGCCCATGCCGGCGTTTTGCGTCAGTCCAAACAGGTCCCCGCTTGACCACTCCCGCAACATGGTGTCGCTCAGCGGCAACTGGCCGGCCGGGCCCGCTCCATGCGTTAAAATGTCGTAAATCTGGGGCGCGGACGAATCGAGAGTGGCTAGAAAATCGCTCATGGATACTCGGATGGCAAGACGAAGACAGGGCAGTCAATCGGCCAGTATGATACCGATCTCAGGCCATACCGACAAACCACGTACCCGACGGTCAGCGGACCAGACCTACCGAGCGTTAAGGGTGCTGGCAAAGTGCGGTTCACACGAATACAGACAGAACGAAGCAGGAGCGGTGGCGAGCGATGGGCGAGTTAAGTCATTTTGACGAGCACGGTGCGAGCCGGATGGTGGACGTGGGCAGCAAACCAGTAACGGTTCGCATTGCGCGGGCCAGTGGTCACGTAGAAATGCTCGCCAGCACGCTCGAACTCATTCGCAATCGCGGACTCGCCAAAGGCGATGTGCTGGAAGTGGCCCGGATCGCCGGGATTATGGCGAGCAAACGAACCAGCGACCTCATCCCGCTCTGCCACCCACTGAACCTCGATCGAGTAACGATTGATTTTTCTTTTCCCCGAGCCGATTGCCTCGCGATTACGGCAACGGTTCAGGCCACTGGACGAACAGGCGTGGAAATGGAAGCTCTGACCGCCGTCAGCGTCACCGCGCTTACGGTTTATGACATGTGCAAAGCGGTGGACCGTGCGATGGTTGTGACGCAAGTGCAACTGGAAGAGAAATCGGGAGGGCAGCGAGGTGACTATGTTCGCAGCACCACCCCAGCGGCTAGCTGAGGGATGACGGAATGACACTCGCTGACGATGAGAGATGGAGATCATGCGATGACTGAAGGAACTGCCGGTGTTTTAGATTCCCATCCCTCGGCTGCGACTTTAGCGGCTGAGGTGAAGAGCAGTTTATTTGGCGTGATCGGCGCGGAGCTAGGCGACGTGGAGTCGCTGCTGAAGCGTGAGCTGCGTTCGGACTATCCCTACGTGGACGAACTTGTGCGCTACGGCTGTTTGCTCGGCGGCAAAAGACTGCGTCCCGCCCTGCTGTTACTGGTCGCCAAAGCCGTCGGCGACGTGCAGCCGACTCATCGTACCCTGGCAGCGGTCGTCGAGATGATTCATACGGCCACGCTGGTTCACGATGACGTGATCGATGAAGCCGACATGCGTCGCCATTTAGCGACCGTAAATTCCCGCTGGGACAACGAGGCCAGTGTGCTCCTGGGTGACTTCCTCTTCACCCATGCGTTCTATCTGGCCAGCACCATGCCCACGACACTCGCCTGCCGCCTCATCGGCCAGGCGACCAACATCGTCTGTGAAGGCGAACTGCGACAGAAGGGACAGCGTGGCAATCACGCGACGACGGAGCAGGAATACTTGTCGATCGTGGAAGCCAAGACAGCGGAATTGTGCGCGGTAAGCTGCGAACTGGGTGCACACTATGCCGGAGCAACCGCGGAGATCGCTCAGCAAATGTCAGCCTACGGACGCGACCTGGGCATCGCCTTTCAAATTGCCGACGACTTGCTCGATTTCACCGGTCATGAGGAATCGACCGGGAAATCCCTGGGGACGGACTTGGCCAAGCAGCGACCGACGCTCCCGATCATTCGCTTACTACAGCTAGCCAGTTCGACTGATCGCGATTTGGTACTGGAGGTTCTACGTGGGTCGCATGAGCAGCCGATGGCAGTTCTCGCTCCACTGCTTACGCGTTACGCGGCACTCGACTACACGCGGCAGCAGGCGAGCTTTTTTGCGGACCGAGCGGAGCGGCGGCTGGCCGGCCTGTCTGACTCGCCAGCCTTACGGGCACTCGTAAAACTCAGTCGCTTTGTGGTGAATCGATCCTACTAAACAAGCAGCGTGCTTGTTGCACTTTGGTGAGCCGAGTTCATGCCGGAACAATCGCCTGATGCCGCTTCTTTAAAGGTCGGTCTTTATCTGACGAATGACTTGATGTTTTCTTCGCGCGTGCTGGGCGATGCGCAGCTCCATGGGTGGCGACTGGAATGTTGTCCCACGGTTGCGAGGCTTCTGGCCAGACTGCAGGAGCTGGCGACGGCCGGC
>JBJSXJ010000343.1:0-5726 GCA_046086325.1 Planctomycetota bacterium
CCGGGACCGGTGAGGTGTCCGAGGGTTGTTTCGTTGGTGGAGTGACCGCCGACGAAGACCACCGAATCTTGCACTCCAATGAATTCCGCGATGGACTGTTCTAGCTGCCGATGGACTGGCTTCTCGCCGGAGACGAGGCGACTGGCGGAGACGCTGGTGCCGAACTGTTCTACCGCCTGTTTGGCGGCGGCGGAGACTGTGGGATCACCCGACATAGCCAGGTAGTTGTAAGTGGCCCAGCTGATTAATTCACGACCGCCGATGAAGGTGGTATCCGCTGTCACTCGTTCATGCACACTGAAGTATGGATTGGGGACACCGGTGGCATCGAGCAGGCCCATGGTCTGTTTCAGCCGCAGGTATTCCGGCATGAGGGCGAAGTCGTAGCATTCGGCGGGAATTTCTCGCGCGGCGGAAGCGGCAGTTTGTTTAGCCAGTTCACGATTCAGCCGTGGCTCGGTGCCCATGTGAGTCTGAATCGCGGCCGCCACTTCACCACAGGTTTCAATGGACGATAAGACGCTCTCCGGGAACCTGCCGCCGAAGGTTTCCTCCAAGGTGCTGGCGATTTGCACTCGTTCGAGTGAATCGAGTCCCAAATCGGTAACGATGTTGGTGGCGAAGGAGAGTTCGCGAGCTCGTTCCTTTGCTACGGCGCGAACGTGATCGAAGACGACGGCGAGCACCTTGGCATCGACAGAACTTTCGGCAGCCGCATCGCCGCTGGTTGCCGAACCGCTGGTGCTCCCGAGTGCTGCGGCATCTCCGGTATCCCAGACAAACCACTGATCGACTACATGCAGGCGTCCCGCCAGGAAATCTTCGCGGCAGGCATGCCGCTGAATTTTGCCGCTGGAGGTTTTCGGAATCGAGCCAAAGCGTACGAGCACGACTCCATCGGGCGGCAGATCATGTTCCGCCGCCACATTGCGACGAATGGCCTGAATGACATCCTTCCAGTCTTTATGTCGAGCGCGTTCGACTTCGGAGACGACGATAAGCCGTTCTCGGCCTTGCATATCGACGGCGAAGGCACCGACCGCGCCGGCTTGCAAGCGGTTATCGGAACGTTCGACCGTCATTTCGATATCTTGGGGATAACGATTGACGCCGCGGACGATGATCAGGTCTTTGAGTCGTCCGGTGACGTAGAGCTGTTTGTCTTTGATGAAGCCGAGGTCACCGGTGCGCAAGAATGGGCCGCGTCCATCGCGCAGCCGTGCTTCGAAGGTCGCGCGCGAAATGTCAGGCTTGTTCCAGTAGCCGCCACCCACGCTGGGACTCTGCACCCAGATCTCGCCCACTTGGTAATCGGGCAAGCGATCGAACGATTCGGGATCGACGACAATCACTTCCTCGCCCGGCAAGATATTTCCGCAGCTCACCAGCACTCGGGCCGCCGCATGTTCCCGCGCCACCGGCACCACTCGATGTTCATCGAGGGCGCGCCCGTCGAGCGACATGGTGATGGGGGCTTCGTTCTTATAACATCCGGTGACGATGAGGGTGGTTTCGGCCATACCGTAGCAGGGCAGAAAAGCGTCATAGCGGAAGCCGACGGCGGCGAATTTGCGCGCGAATTCGTCGAGCGTACCGGAGCGAATGGGTTCAGCGCCGTTGTAGGCCACCTCCCAGCGACTCAAATCCAGTCCTTCCATTTCTTCTTCGGTGACCTTCTGCACACACAGGTCGTAGGCGAAGTTGGGACCACCACTGATCGTCACGCCGTACTTGGAGATGCCCTTCAGCCAGCGGACTGGCTTCTGCAAAAAGGTCATCGGCGACATCAGAACATTCGGCCGACCGCAGAACAGGGGCTTGAGAATGCCACCGACCAGGCCCATGTCGTGGTAGAGCGGCAGCCAGGACAGGCCCATGCCACTGCGCGTGGTTTGGAAACAGCTCCAAATCAACATGGCGTTTTCGATCAAGCTGCGATGGGACAGCATGACGCCTTTTGGCGTTCCGGTGGAACCGGACGTGTATTGCAGCACTGCAATCTGCTTGGGATCGATATCCGGCGGACTCCAACCGTCCCCCTCGCTGGTCGGTATTAAATCCGTCGCAATCCAGTTCAGCTTTTGCAGGTTCGGAGTGCCTTGCAGCAGCCCCTCGCTCATCCGCTCCGTGACATCGCGCACGGTGAGTACGACGCGGGCATCGCAGTCATCCGAGATCGTTTGAATCCGCTCCATGTTGCGGTTTTTCCGCGGCGGATAAGCGGGTACGGCCATGGCACCGGCGTATAAGCAGCCGAAGAAGCCGGCGACAAAATCGAGCCCTGGGGGATAGAGCAGCATGGCGCGTTCCCCGCGCATACCGAGTGCTGATAGCTGAGCACCGATCGCCCGTGCGCGTCGATCCAGCTCCGAATACAACAACCGTCCCTCTTCCACCTCGCCATCGGAAAACGCAAACGCCAGCCCGTTTGGCTGCTGCTGCGCCCAGTAGCGCAAGACATCGATTAAGTTCGTCCGTGGAGGAGAATAGGGAGTGAGATAGCGATCAAGATTCACCGTCGAGTCACCCTTCGACTGAGCCGATTTAAAGACCAACTCCCGGGCCCTGATCTGCCACATCGCCAATCCGTCGGCGGGCTAGCCAGGGAGTTTGTGGCCGTAATGTACCCAAGTTTGCCAATTAGGGAAATTGCAGCTGGCCAACTACTCAAAACGCTTTGGCAATCTTTGCCGATCATTCGGCAACTTTTGCCGGTCAGCCGCCAATAGCCCCAATTGGACTCCGCCTTCAACCGCATTCCTCAAATCATAATTCACTGCCAGAACAACACTTAAGGCATTGCCTAAACTGGCGATCAAGCCCTCTAGCAGCAATTGGCACGGATTCTGCACCACTCCCCAAACATCTCATCGGATGGTTTCTCACGCGAATTTCTCGCCTTCAAAGGAGTGTTTGCCATGTTAGTTCTTTCTCGGAAGTCGTCTCAAACGATTCGCATCAACGACCAAATTGTGATCACGATCTTGCGGGTCAAAGGTCGGTCCGTGCAGGTCGGAATTGAAGCTCCGCAGCACCTGCAGATCCTGCGCGGCGAACTCATCCAGCAGGCTTTGGCGGAAGCTGGCGACCAGCAGGCGGTAGCGGAGCCCAACACTCAGCAAGCCTGTGGCGAGACGCCAGAGATCGACGTCTGGGAAGACTTTGCTGCCCTCTACACGGCTGACGGCGACGTCAGCTCATCCTTCATCGATCCCGACGAAAACGACGACTTGCCGGTTCAGACTCGGCAATCCAGCAACGTACCATCCACCCGGATTCTGCCGCTGCGAAGACTAGAGCGCCGCTTTCCGATGGGCGTCATTCAGCCGGCAGTACAGCGGTAGCCGGACGCAATTCTTCCGGCTCCGCACGCACCGGGCGTTCGAGCTCCTGGAGATGCTCGAGCAAGATGCGGCGTACTTCGAGCGTGGAGCGCGGGTGGCGGTGGACTTGGACATGGTCCGCCGCCACGACCAGCTCCGATTCACTATCGGCCAGTTGTGCGCTGGTGAAACTCACGACTCCATCTCCCGGCTGTGACGGCAGAATCGAACTTTGGGGCGTGAGGCCGATGATGGTGTGATAACGCACGTCAGGAGCCCGCCGGGCCTCGCCCAGAAATTTGAAAATCGACGCCTGCGACGACAAGGAATCGATGCTGGTGGTGGTCGTGAGCAGTTCCGGGTTGTGAAAGTAGGACGGATTATCGCGCAGCAGTTTTTCGCCCGTCGAAACCATCATGCCGGGTAAGCGAATCAGCTTCCGAGCCAGCCAGCGCGTGTAGTCATTCGCGTAATCACTGCCATGGTGCGGTGTACCAATCGTGATCACTCGGCGAATCATTGGCTGTGGTTCGAAATAGATGAGATCGCGCATTTTTTGCCGAGTGGCCTCGTCGGCTTTGAGGTTGTCAAAGGGCTGATCGGTGAGCAATTGCCACATGGAGTCGCCACCGTAGATGGTCTGCATGTAGGAGACGAGACCTCCCATGCTGTGGCCCACAAGCACGGTATGCGGTAAACCGGTTCGTTCGGGCTGAGGAGCGACGGTGCGCTGCAGCTCGGCTAAATCGGCACGCAACTTCGCGGCAGAAACCCAGAAGGGTTGCCCCGTGGGATACAGGTAGAACCAGAACTGGTAATGATCACGCACCTCGGGCAAGGCGCGGAGGTCGTTGAACATCTCCATCCAGGTCATCGGACTCGACCACAACCCATGCACCATAATCACGGGAATTTTGTGGGGCGAGTAGGGTTCGAGCATGTAGATCCCTTCCAGGGGATCGGTCGCCATCGGGGAGATCAGGCCGAGTGTCGCCAGCGCCTGAGGCTCAATGTCGAGATGGTCCAGGTGATACCCCAGGGCCACGCTGAGGTCGGTTTCCAGCGGCACCAAGCGTCCGGCGACGGGTAGTTCCTGCACCGTGAGCGGATCGTGAAGCTCTAGTACAAAGCGGCGTTTGCGCGGGGTTTCATCGTCATCATGGCGTACCGGTTCCAGCTCGCGGGGACCACGCAGAAAAGCGGTCATCGCGTAGCAGAGACCTTTCGGGTAGTACTTCGCCACAGGATTATCCCGAGCGATCGGCTTCCCGACACCGATCATCGGCACACCAAGTCCGTAGGTGTGGTACTGATTGGTGAGTCCTTTGACCTCATAGTCCGACGCAAATTCCAGTTTTTCGAGCTCGTCCGCTTGCCACGATCCCTTCAGTTCAATGGCCAATTCCACTTCACCCCGTTTGGTTTCGATACGCTCGATGACTCCCGGTCGCAGTCGTCCATTCTTTTTCAGCAGTCGCAGGACGGCTTCGAGAGCCCCGTTGTACAGATCACAGACCTGCCGAAACTGGGGATCGTAGGGATTTCGAAACGGATCCACTTCGAAGTCGAAGAGGTAGCGGTAGGCGTGGCCGAGGGCATGACAGTAGTAATCAAACGCCGACTCGGCATGCCCCAGTTCCTGCGCCCGCTGGCCGCTCACATAGGCCAATTCGGCATAGGAATAGATTTTTTCTGGTGTCGGCTCGCTGGCAATCTCGCGCTGCAAACTCGCCAAGGCCACGGGCGGATTGGATTTGCTGGGCTTGGCCAAGTCATAGCGTCGCAGCAGTTGCTCGGTACGCGGAGTCGGCTTCGGACCGCTCCACGACAGCAGATTTAGGGGATCCGCAAGCGGATTCTTGGGCACTCGACGCACTTGCACATAGTTTGTCGACGCGCAGCCGCCCAGGATCACGAGACCGGTCAGCGCTGCCAGCAGGACGGCGGTGATGGTGTGAGGCGACCGCGCAGCGACCGCCGTACGTGGTCCCACCACGGCATGTTGCCTTCGTCGACGGACCGCCATTTGATCGTCCAAAACAGACCTCATCCCGCATCACGTCTTCCCCAGCGGCGATGGCACGAAATCCGTTGCCGCGCAGCGCCACTTTCCAGCGGGGCGGACAGTACGTCGTCAGGCCTTTGAATGTCAAGATCAAACGGGCTAGTGGGGAGTGGGGAGTGGGGAGTGGGGAGTGGGGAGTGCGGAGTGGGGAGTGCGGAGTGCGGAGTGCGGAGTGCGGAGTGCGGAGTGGGTCGACATCGAGCAACGACTCAGTGTGGCTGTCGCCACACTGAGTTGGATGAACCATCAATTCGAGGTTACATAACGCCGGGAATCTGGCTCGCAGGCAGACCAAATCAAGGGCCAAAGGCCCGGCCAATCACCTAGCCCAGCCCAGC
>JBJSXJ010000344.1:0-5995 GCA_046086325.1 Planctomycetota bacterium
CAAATGGGCATAGAGTCTTGTTAGGGACTGTGGCACGGGGCAATCTGCTCCCGAGGTAATCCGTCAGGATGAGGGTGAACATGGCCTTCGGCCAATCTACCTTGGTTACGATTAATTCCTGGGGCGTTGCCCCAGGCTACGATGAATATGGCCTTCGGCCAAGGCGCAATATCCATCCTTCAGGATGAGGGTGAATATGGCCTTCGGCCAAACTGCCTTGGTTACGATTAATTCCTGGGGCGTTGCCCCAGGCTACGATGACCAAGGCCTTCGGCCAAGCGCAATACCCATCCGTCGACAGCAAACACCATCTACATACTCGTCGAGATATCCGCGATTCTCCCTAACAGGAAAAAAAGCGATCGCCTCGCCATCGGCCAAACAAGCTTTTCCTTTTTTCCCGTGGGATAGAAGCCGCTCTTCCTCCCGCTTAAAACAGCTCGCGGATCGGTGCCCCTTGAGTGATGATCGGAGTGGGGCGACCACGCTCATCTTGATAAGTGGTCGACAGGGGCACGCCCATAAACTGATAGATCGTGGCGGCGAGATCGCCGGGCGTCACCGGACGCTCGCGAATGTGACCGCCATCCGTCTCCGTCGCTCCGATGACCTGTCCGTGTCGCAGTCCGCCACCCGCCAGACACATCGACATGACTTCTGGCCAATGATTTCGGCCATCCGTGCTATCCTGAGTGCCAATTTGCGGAGTGCGTCCGAATTCGCCCATGGCGATCACCAGAGTCTGATCCAGCAACCCCTCGCGCTCCAGATCCTTCACCAAGGTGGTAATCAGGTGATCGAAGAGCGGCAGCAGCGGGCGCAGTCCATTCCAGATACCTCCGTAGGGCGGGATATTATCACCGTGAGTGTCCCAAGTTCCGGAAGCGGTATGGTAGCTCAAGTCGAGCGTCACAAATGCCACGCCGGCTTGCACGAGGCGTCGGGCCAGCAGTGCTTGCTGACACCACAAGTGACTTCCATATTCTTCCCGCACCGCTGGCGACTCACGGTTCAAATCGAACGCGTGCCGAGCCGCATCGCCCAGCACCATGTTAATCGCCATTTGCGAGTACGAATCGAGCGCGTCCATGGAACCATGTAAATCGAGCCCGCGACGGAACTGGTCAAATTCATCCAGTAAACGACGACGCTCGCGCAACCGCTCGCCATTCAACCCGGTCGGCAACTGAAACAAATCGCCGCCGCTCACTTGCCCTGTATCCTGACCCACTAAATCGTAGACCGGCAACCGCGCCGCTTGGCTCGCAAGAAACGGGTCATACTGCTTTCCCAGATATCCAGCGAAAGCCAGATGCGACCGCGATTTCATGAACGCGACTGAGGGTGGCAGCTCAGGATTGTTCGCGCCATGATGCTTGGCCACGATCGATGCAATCGAAGGATAATGCTCAGCTCGCGGATTGACGCGCGGTTCAGCCTCCAGATTGGCCGTTTGAAACACCTTGTTCGGCTCATGATTGCTGTTCCGGGCATCGACGCTGCGAATGAGCGTGAAGCGATCCAGAAGTGCCGCTTGCTTGGGTAAGTATTCGCAAACTCGGACGCCCGGCAGCTTGGTCGCGATCGTCCCGAAGGGACCGCGATTTTCGTACGGACGATCCGGCTTGGGATCCCAGGTATCAATGTGACTCGGGCCACCTGCCATCCAGAGCAGGATGACACTTTTGGGCGCCGTACGAACTGGCGTAGCCCCCGCGGCGGCAGCGGCGCGCGCGTGTAACAATCGCGGCACGGTGAGCCCCGCGAGACCGGCGAGGCTCGCTTTCATCATGCCACGGCGGTCGACGAGGGCGACACCTTCGGGACGACGTGGCTGCCAATGGGAAAACGCGTGAGTCATCGAGTTCTTCCTGGGGCTACGGGCGTCTGGGGGCTATGGGCGTGAAGCCTACAAGTTATCGACCGCCTGCCCGCGGTTCAACGCAAATTCAGCGGATCTGCTATAACCGAGACCTCCAATCACACCTTAATACAGCGGCGCTGAGCCGCCTGTCATTCCCATTTCATTGGATTCACCCCATCATCTTTGCCATGCTGCAGCTGCGACCGCAAAAGTTTGCTCCCTTTCTGGCCAGACATCCCTGGGTACTCGCCAAGTCCCTGATCACACCGCCGTCGCCTCCCGAACCTGGCGAAGTCGTCGAAGTGGCGGGACCCAATGGCAAGTTCATGGCGCGCGGCGTCTACAATGGCCACAGCCACGTGCGCGTGCGGCTCTACACGTGGCGTGAATCCGAGCCTCTGGATGAAGCATTCTGGCGCACCCGCTTACGACACTCCATCGAATTGCGGCAGACGCTGGGCTACATCGGCAGCGACTCCGCCACTCGCCTGGTCTTCAGTGAAGCCGACGGACTCAGCGGCCTGATCGTTGATCGCTACGGTGATTGGCTCGTGGTACAAGTCGCCGCGTTGGCAATTCACCAGCGCCTGGAACTCATCCTAAGACTCCTGGTCGAACTGTTGCCGGTGCGAGGCATCGTCGTGCGCACCGATGCCAAAATCGCTCAGGCGGAAGGCTTGCCGATCCGCGATGAACTCGCCTGGGGTGAAACACCACCGGCAGATATGCTGGTCTACGAACATGGACTGCAATACGCCATCGACTTGATTTCTGGCCAAAAGACAGGCCTTTACCTCGATCAACGCGAAAATCGTCGCGTGGCCGCAGGATACATGCAGGGCCGTCGACTGCTCGATGTCTGCTGTTATGTGGGCGGCTTCAGCCTCGCCGCCGCCAAACTGGGACAGGCCGCCGAGGTGCTGGGAATTGATGCCAGCGCGAAGGCTGTCGAGCAAGCGCGAAGCAACGCCGCCGCCAACAACATCACTAACGCCACGTTTCAAATCGGTGAATGTTTTGAAACGCTCGAGCAACTAGGACAAAGCCAGCAGCGGTTCGATGCCATCGTGCTCGATCCACCCCGCTTCGCTAATAGTCGACAAGCAATTGACCAGGCGCTACGCGCCTATTTTCGCCTGAATCGACTGGCCGTCGACCTGCTCAATCCCGGTGGCATTCTGGTGACCTGCAGCTGCTCCGGTCGCGTGTCGCGCGAAGAGTTTCAGCAAATGCTGGCCGGCGTCTCCCAGAAAAGCGGCCGCGATCTGCAGCTGCTGGAAGCACGTGGTCCCGCACCCGACCACCCCGTACGCCTCGCCTGCCCCGAAACCGACTACCTCAAATGCTTCATCTTGCGCGCCTCTTGAGTGGTTGCAGGTGTTCGGTGCGAGGTTTCAGGTGCGAGGGTTTCAGGTGCGAGGTGTTACTTCGCACGGAGTCTCAGCGGTGGGGTTCGCACGGAGGCACTACGGCACGGCGACACTCGAGCGCGCAGAGGCCGCGCGGCTGACGCTAGTTTGATAAGGCGGAGCAATCCTTTATAGTGAAGCGTCCAAATTTCAACTGTTATGGAAGGGATCCGATCGATGCTGGTTCAAGGACTCCGCAACCATCTCGCTGGCAACATCCACTGCACTCCGCTGGAGGCCCTCAGGACGCTCGCCATTACCCTCCTGCTAACCAGCGGAGTGGGGCTCGGTGCCGCTGTTGCTCAGGAAAACCCAGCAACTGAAAAACCGGCAACTGAAAAATCCCCACCTGAAAAGCCAGCAGCGGAGTCACTGGATCCGCAGCATGCACAAAAAATGAAGGCGGGACTGGAACTGTTCCAGAAGGAAGTTCGTCCCGTGCTGGTCGGTCGCTGCGTGAAATGTCACGGCGGTGAGATGACCGAAGGCGAATTTGATTTGAACACGCGCGAGGCGCTGCTCAAAGCCAGCGAAAATGGTCCCCAGGTTGTCGCGGGCAAACCGCAAGAGAGTCGCCTGCTGAAATTGATTCGGCAAGAGATTGAGCCGAAGATGCCGGAGGATGGTGCCAAGTTACCCGATCGACAAATCGCTGCTATCACCCAATGGATCGAACTCGGCGCTCCCTACGACAAACCGCTCGTCGACAAAAACGTGCGTCCCGACGCTTGGATCAACAATCAAATCGCGCCCGAGGCGCGTCAGTTTTGGTCGTTCCAGCCGCTCCGTCGACTCGCCCCACCGAATGTTCGGGATGGTGCTTGGTGCCAAACTCCGGTCGATCATTTCGTGCTCGCAAAACTCGAAGAAAAACAACTCACACCGAATCGATTGACCAGTCGCGAACGTTTAATTCGTCGAGCGTACTTCGATGTGCTCGGGCTGCCGCCCACGCCCCAGGAAATTGACGCCTTTGTGGCCGACCAAGATCCGCAGGCATACGCCAAGCTGCTCGACCGCTTGTTCGAGAACCCGCATTACGGCGAGCGCTGGGGACGTCATTGGCTGGATGTCGCTCGCTTTGCCGAGAGTCACGGATTTGAACAGGACTATGACCGTCCGCATGCCTATCACTACCGCGACTTTGTGATTCGCGCACTCAACGATGACATGCCGTACGATCAGTTTGTGCGCTGGCAAATCGCAGGGGATGAATTTGAGCCTCAGAATCCGCTGGCGATGATGGCTACCGGTTTCCTCGGCGCCGGTGTCTTCCCGACTCAACTTACGGAAAAAGAATTTGAACCGGCACGCTATGACGAACTCGACGATATGGTGTCGACGCTCGGGACAGCCATGCTGGGCCTAACCATCGGCTGTGCCCGTTGTCATGACCACAAATTCGATCCCATACCGGCTGCGGATTATTATCGACTGGCGGCGACCTTCTCGACGGCGATTCGCAGTAACGTGGAACTGGAACTGCAGTCGGCCGAGACCAAGCAGCAACTAGAAATGTGGCAGCGCGATCACGAGCCGCTGGTGGCTGCCGTGCGCGAATATGAAAAAACGGCGCTGCCCGCCAAGTTCGACACCTGGCTGAAAGAACGGCGTGCGAAAGCTGGTAAGAGTGAGGCGGCGACGGAGCCGAAAAGTTCCGCTCCCGGTGGTGCACCCGCCGGCACATCTCCCACCACCCCAGCAGCAGTTTCACCCGCCTGGTATATCCTGGAACCGGTGCAAGCCGTTTCCAAAGGCGGTGCGACACTGACCAAGCAGGACGATGGATCTCTGGTGGCGACGGGTCAAAACCCAGACTTCGATCAATACACGATCGTCGCTCAAACGCATCTCACCAACATCACCGCCTTGCGACTGGAAGCGATGGCGCATGATTCGCTGGTGCGAAAAGGCCCCGGCCGAGCACCGAATGGCAACATTGGTTTGAGTCGCATTCGTGTCACGGCCGCTCCCCTGGATGGTCAAGGCGAGCCGCTGACGCTGAAACTGCTGAACCCCCGAGCCACCTTCCAGCAGAATGACAGCTCGCTCTCCATCGCCTCGGCGCTGGACGACAATGCCAAATCGGGCTGGGCAGTCGATCCGCAGTTCGGCAAAGATCACGCTGCATCGTTTGATGTGGAAAAACCCTTTGGCTTTCCACAGGGCACGAAACTCACCATCACCCTGGAGTTTGACCTCAACAATTTCCACAACATCGGACGGCCGCGATTGGCGATCAGCACCGCAGCCGTACCGGTCGCCTTGGACGGTTCCGCACAGCCTCAGCATGTCGTCGAAACCTTGGCGTTTCTGGACAAATCCACGGAGCCACTTACCGAAGCCCAGCGTGCGCGCGTCCTCACCTGGTATCGCACGACCGACGCGATGTGGAAGGCACTGCAGGACCGAGTCGTGCAGCATGAACAGCAAAAGCCACAAGCCAAGCGCAGTCCGGTGATGATTGTAAGCGAGGGCGTAAAGCCGATTCCCCATCATGCGGACGGTCGAGGATTCCCGCATTTTTATGCCGAGACGAGCTTTCTGAAACGCGGCGATGTGACTCAGAAGCAAGGCGTTGCGACCCAAGATTTTCTGCAAGTGCTGATGCCCGCTCGTGCTGCCGCTACTTCATCCGCGACGCTGACACGCTGGCAATCGGCCGCTGTCGAGGGATCAAAGACGAGCCAGCGCCGCAAAACGCTGGCGAATTGGATCACCG
>JBJSXJ010000345.1:0-6057 GCA_046086325.1 Planctomycetota bacterium
GGCCCGACCGATCGCCCATCGAGCCCTCTTCGAGCGTCCCCCCCCCCGCGCCGCCGCACCGCCGTCAAAACACCTCCGCCGCCCACAGCCCCCGCCCACAGCGGAAATGGTGCTGGTGAACGGTTACGAACCGCGAGCTAACGCTCGTCGGCTCCGAACGCGGAGCCGGAACGCCGAGCCGGAACGCGTTAGCGTCCGTTTGAGAGGCGCCAGATCATTCCCCGCTGCTGAACCGCGAGCTAACGCTCGTCGGCTGGGAACGTCGGCTAACGCTCGTCGGCTGGGCTCCAAGGACTAAACCACGTTGCTTTCATTGGCAGAACGACGACAATGCAGAGGAATCAGGTTTAAGCAAAACGATGGCCCAGGCCACTTGACGGAAGCTCGTGCAATGACAAAACCCACGTGGAAAATCAGGACGAAGGCGAGTGCTCGATCATCAGCAAGAACTGCGAAATGCGGGTTCGCCACGATGATGATCTGGTTGCTGGTGGGTGCATCACTCGTGATTGCCGAGCAGCCGGTCGCTCGACTGCGACGTCCCGTCGCCCTGCAGCTCACCCCCGACGAACAACAGCTCCTGGTCGTCAATCAGCGAGCGGGGACCCTCTCAGTCGTCGACCTCAAACAACCAGCGGTCGTCCGGGAACTGACGCTAGGAAAAAAGCCGACCGACTTGGTCTCTAATCGAGCCGGTTCGTTACTGCTGATCCCCGACGAACTCGGCCATGAATTATTGCTCGTCGAGGTACCAACATCGGCTTCCGCGGGTTCCACGTCGTCGGCTCCTCCCAATCAACCCGATCCATCCACCGCGTCGGCGATCAAGATTCGGCAACGACTGTCCGTGAGTCCGTTTCCGGTGAGTGTCGTAATGTCGCCGGACGAACGGCATTGTTATGTCGCGTCGCTCTGGTCGCGGCGCGTGACGGTGGTCAAGCTACCGGAATCTGCCACCGATTTAGCGAAAGTCGAGCGAACGATTGATTTGGAGATCGCTCCGCGCAAACTGCTGCTGGCACGACAGGGTGCCGTGTTGCTCGCCGCCGATTCGTTCGCGGGTAAACTGGCCGTCATCGATGTCGCCAGCCAAGCTCCACAGCCAGTTCTGGGCCTGCGCGAATTTCCAGCTCACAACATTCGCGGCATGGGAATCAATGCGGACGGCTCAATGCTCATTCTGTCTCATCAAATGCTCAACGAACTCGCGCACACGATTCGTAACGACGTGCACTGGGGCTTGCTGATGTCCAACGATCTACGCTGGTTGAAACTCGACCAGATGATCACGGGCGGACAGGATCTCTTCGCCGGCGGACACATGCATCCGCTGGGTGGCGCCGGCAGCGCAACGGCTGATCCGGCCGGCTTGACGCTCGCTAGCGACGGCACCGTGATCGTAGCGCTCGCGGGCGTGGGTGAGATTGCGATTGGACAGGAGTCGGATTTTAGTTTGCATCGCACGGCGGTGGGACAGCGGCCAGTGGCTGTCGTCGCCACTCGAGATGCCAAGCTAGCCTACGTGGCAAACATGTTCAGCGATTCCATCTCCATCGTCGACTTGGATGCGCGAGAGCGGAAAAGTGATATTAGTTTGGGTCCCAATCCAGCACTGACTCTGGCCGACGAAGGTGAACTGCTCTTCTACGATGGTCGCCAATCTCACGATGGCTGGATGAGCTGTCACAGTTGCCATACCGATGGACATACCAACGGACAGCTCAACGATAACTTCAGTGACAAGTCGTTCGGGGCGCCGAAGCGAGTGCTCACACTGCTCGGGCGAGCGGACACGGCACCCTTTGCCTGGAACGCTTCTTCGCCCGACCTCGCGGCTCAGATTCGCAAATCACTTAACGTGACCATGCAGGCGCCGAAGGATCCGAGCGACAAGATGGTGGAGGCGATTGCCGCGTATGTCACCTCGCTGGAGTCGCCACCGTCCGTGGATCGGCTACGCGGTACGCTGGATGAAGCAGCGGTGAATCGGGGTCGGGAGGTTTTCGAGCAACAGCGGTGTCAGCGATGTCACGCGCCGCCGACCTTCACGACGCCCAAAACGTATAACGTGGGTCTCAAAGATCAGCAGGGCAACGATCACTTCAATCCGCCGTCGCTGCGCGGTGTGGGTCAGCGAGCTCCCTATTTTCATGATAACCGGGCAGCGACGCTGGAACGCGTATTCGGGGAATTTCGGCATCAGCTCAAAGGCGACCTGACAGATGCTCAGCTCGCCGATCTGCTCTGCTTCCTCCGTAGCCTGTGAACCGGGGGCGGAGAACACAGGGATCACGGAGAAGAGTGGAAACACAGAGGCACAGAGATCACAGAGGGTAATACAAAAAATAGTTTCCCGTAGCTCCACACTCCGTGTCTTTGTGTCTCCGTGCGAAATCCTTCCCGTGGTCTTCGTGCGAGATCCTCCCGCTACTCGGTATCGGTGGACGATTCTTCTGGGGTGACTGGGCGGCGGCCGGCGATACCGGCGTCGAGGGACGAGAGGGGTCCGACAACGGGCTTATCGGGAACGGGCCAGCCTTCGATATAGCCGGTTCGTTGCTGGCGGTAGACTTCCGCTTCGCGGCTATTCTTGGAAAGCAGAGAGGCGGGGATGCCGCGCCACGCTGGCACTCGACTGGACTCCGGGCTGTAACAACCGGTGGCGGTGAACAGACCAAGAGAGGCAAGCAGAATCCACGGCTTGCTGCACCGCGGTAGCCTCTTCCAAAGACGACTGGGCGAAGTCCCGTTCATGGCCATGTTTCCTTCTGGTCGCCAAGCTCGGCGCGGTCCCGTCATAGGACAATCGCTCGTTCTGGCTCAAGGGCATCCTGTGAAATCGATCCATCGATTCGGTTCCTTACAGCTGTTCGGTTCCTTGGGAGTTGCTATCGGCGGAATGACCGGCAAACTTTACCCAGGTGGTCACTTGCGACTTTCGGTAATGCCGGAGGCAACGGCTGATCGACTGCTTAATCTGTAGGCATGCGCGCTGGCGGCGCGGGATGGACGAATTCGGGCATCAATTGACAGTTCGTCCTAAGCCATTTACTTTGAACTAGTTGAAGTTATTTGACCGGACCTTGATCAGCATTGATCCAGCGGCCGCTCGCAGCACCTTAAATCGAGGCATTCTTGGCAAGTCCTTCGCGCAGCGGTGTTTTCGAGATCGCGACCGATCGTCGCGTCGAGCTGTTTACGCAGAGTATCAGTTTCGATCAGCGGCTCTATGCGCATGACATCCAAGCCTCGATCGCCCATGCTTCCATGCTGGCCAGTGTGGGCATTCTGGAGAAGGTGGAGTGCGAACAGATTGTGCAGGCCCTCACCAAGATCCGGGAGCGCATCGAGGAGGGGCGGTTCGAAACCAAAATCGAACTCGAAGATATCCACATGCACATCGAGACGGCCCTCATTCGCCGCCTCGACGATATCGGCCGCAAGCTCCATACCGCTCGCAGTCGCAACGATCAGGTGGCGACCGATCTGCGGCTCTGGGTTCGTGATGCACTGGAGCGAGTTGATGGGAAGCTGGTGGAATTGCAGCGGGCGTTTGTCTATCGCTGTGCGGTCGACGAGGATGTGATCCTGCCGGGCTACACACACCTGCAGCGCGCTCAACCGGTACTCGCCGCTCACTACTGGCTCGCCTACTGCGAGAAGCTGGAGCGAGATCGAGGTCGAGTGGCGGATTGTCGCAAGCGCACGAACGTTTGCAGCCTGGGTGCTGCGGCGCTGGCGGGCACAACGTTGCCGATCGACCGTGACGACGTGGCCGCTCGACTGGGCTTCGAGTCGGTGGCCGCGAACAGCCTGGATGTCTCCAGCGATCGTGATTTTGTCATTGAATCGGCGTTCGTCCTGTCGCTCATCGCTGCCCACTTAAGCACGTGGGCGGAGGAATGGATTTTGTGGTCGACGGTGGAGTTTGATTTTTTGAAATTGCCGCAGGAGTTCTGCACCGGCTCGTCGATCATGCCGCAAAAAATCAATCCCGACGTGCTCGAATTGACCCGAGGAAAATCGGCTCGCGTGATCGGCAACTTACAGACCTTGTTGGTACTCGTGAAAGGGCTACCGCTGGCCTACAACCGCGATCTGCAAGAAGACAAAGTGCCGCTCTTCGACTCGTTTGACACCGTGGAGGCCTGTTTGGAACTGGCGGCAGCAATCGTGCTCGGTGCGCGGCTGAATCGTCCCGCCATTGCCGCTCGCATTGATCGTGGGTTCCTCGATGCCACAACGCTGATGGAGTACTTCATCAAGCGTGGAGTGCCGCAGCGGACGGCTCATCATTTAGTCGGAGCACTTGTGCGCAAGGCGATGGAACGTGGTGTGCGCTTAGCGGACTTAGCGCTGAGCGACTTCCAGGAATTGCAGCCGGACCTGGATGACAGCGTCTATGGAGTTTTAGGAGTGGAGAATGCGGTGCGAGCTTTCGTCAGTTACGGCTCGACAGCCCCCTCCGAAGTCGCTCGACAGGTTGAGCGTTGGAAGCAGCGTTTGGGTACGGATTTGTTGGAAATCGAACACACTTCGTGATGTTATGAAACGTCTGAGTTATCTCGCCGAACCCCATCGCTCGACAGAAACCAGCGGGCCGTCGCTGGCGCGTCGCATCGTGCAGCAGTCGGCAAGATCAACTCGTCGTGGCCGACTGCTGGCAGCGGTGACGTTGAGCTGCTTGTGCTGGTGGAGCAGTTCGGTGACATTGGCCGTTGCTCAAGATGACGATCCCTTTGGCGGTGGTACGAAAACGAAAGCTCCTGCGCAGCCGGTGGGCAAGGCAACAGATCGATCAGCTTGTTGCAGCGGGCATCACCAGCGATGAGGCGCGCGCGCGTTACGGCGAACTCCTCAAGATGACCCGAGCAGTGGTACACTAATCGGTTTTCTTCACGAAATTTGCGTTTGAGCCTTTAAGAGTGTTGGCTGGGTCTACATGGGAACTTGGGAAGGATCCGGGGAAGGATCGGGGAAGGATCGGGGAAGGGACCCGGGCTCCCTGCTGATGGGGATCCGGGCTACCAGCTGATGGGGGATCCGGGCTACCGGATTGGCGGGCACGCACGCTTCGGACGATCGTATACAGGCTAGCGGGGAGAGTGTTGATGAGCAAGGCGAATGCGAAAAAGACGGTTGCGGCTCGAGCAGGTTCCAAGCCGTCTGCACGCGCGGCGGCGAGTGTCGGCAGGGGGCTTGGCAGCCGGTCTGCTGGCACGAAAAAGTCGGTGAGCCCTGCGGCCAGCGCGGCCTCCGCCAAGGGGGCGCGTACGGTTGCCCAGGCCGCGGTCAAATCGGCTGCGAAGGGAACGGCACGCAGCACCGCCAAACTGCCGGCACAGAAGGCCTCCGCTGCCGCATCAGCCCGTGCGCCATCCAAAGCGCTTGCCAAGGCGTCGACCAAAGCGTCGGCTAAACCCGCGGCTAAGCCCGCGGCTAAACCTGTGGCTAAACCTGTGGCTAAACCTGTGGCCAAGCAGCCCGCCAAGCAGGTCGCCCGACCCGCCCCTAAAGCACCGGCCAAGGCCGTGAAGCCCGCGGCATCCAAGGTGTCGCACAAGCCCGCCGCCAAGGTTGCCCCGAAGGTTGTTCCGAAGGCCGCCATCAAGGCCGCTGCCAAGGCACCGGCGAAATCAGCGGCCCCCACCTTGAAGAAGGCCGCCCCGGTTGCCGCGGCAAAGCCCGTCGCCAAGCCTGCTGCTGCGTCAGCCAAGACCGAAGCCAAATCCGCTGCAAAGCAGGCGCCGAAACCGGTCGCCAAGCCGGCACCGGCAGCCGCCTCCAAGGCAACCAGCAGCGCCGTGTCCACCAAGCCTGCGGCCGCGCCGGCAAAGCCCATTGCCACTGCCAAGCCAGGGGTGTCCGACAAGCCCGACACCCGCGCTACGGCTGCCGTGCCTGACAACCCAGCCCCGGCTAAGGCGACACCAGCGAAAGCTGCGGTGGCCAAGGCGTCCGAGGTCAAACCTGCTGGTGCCAGCACCGGCAAAGTTGCGTCGGCGAAAGCGGCTGGCGAGTCGAAGGCAGCTTTGACAACACCCGCTGCAGCCTCCG
>JBJSXJ010000346.1:0-7381 GCA_046086325.1 Planctomycetota bacterium
CACCCTGGGTCGTCGTCGGTGGTGTGGCCGATCACGTTCATATTCTGTTTGACATGGGCAAAATGGTGCCGCCCGTGAAGTTCGTTGAGCAGGTAAAACGCGAGTCGTCCAAGTTCGTCAAGACGCTTGGCTCCCAGTACACGACGTTCTACTGGCAACGTGGTTACGGGATGTTTTCAGTTGGTCCCAAGGATCGCGACCAAGCAGAATATTATGTTCGCCCTCAGGAGGAGCACCATCGAGGAACGACCTTTCAGGACGAATATCGGGCGATGCTGAGCCGCTACGGCGTTGAGTTCGACGAACAGTACGTCTGGGATTAGTCGCGTTGCACGGCAGCGGTTGAGTATGGCCTTCGGCCAAACGCACGCCTATCACGTTACAAATCCTGGGGCGATGCCCCAGGCTACGGTGAGGGAAGGCCTGCGGCCAATTTCGCCTTAGATTCTTGCCCGTCTCGCCGTCTCTCTTCGCCCTTAAGGCAAATAGGAGGCCTGGGGAAGGTGTTCCAAGCGTTCCCGTGCTTTACCCCCCTGGTGGGCGTAGACTTTTGCGGTGGGACAAAACGGAGTCGGGCTCTGCGGAAACACAACCCAACCAGGGCTATCCCGGTCACGGGTGGGCCCAGGCGTATGCAGCTGCGGGCAGCGTTCGCACGCCAGTGGCTGGTTTCCTTGGCGTAAAGCTTTGGACACCTGCGCGATGCCTCCAAAAACCCGACGGCCTTATCTGCGGTCAAACCACAGGAAATCCGGATGAAACCAAAAAAAGCCCCGTGAAACCGGTGGTTTCACGGGGCTCAGCAAAATGCGGGCGAGAGGAGTTGAACCTCCACGACCTTACGGCCACAGGAACCTGAATCCTGCGCGTCTGCCAATTCCGCCACGCCCGCGCCGGAAGTCCTAGGTTATAAAACCGACCCATCCGCGCTTCAAGGGGAGTCACCGCTGAATCTGTGATCGCGGCTATTTGGTAGCGGCTGTTTAGTACCGCCATTTAGTAGCGAGGGATGCTGGGATCGATCGCTTGCGACCACTGATCGATGCCACCCTGCATACTCTGCACATTCGGCAATCCTTGAGCTCGCAAAAACTGCGCGACCCGCAGACTGCGACCCCCATGATGACAATGAACCACAATATGACGCTCCGGATGCGCACTCAGTTCGGCCACTCGACTGGGTATCTGGCCCATCGGGATCAACTGCGCGGGCACAATGCAGGCCTTCTCATATTCCGACGTTTCGCGGCAATCGAGCAGCAGAAAGTCGGCCTGCTGGGTGAGCAGATCTTGCACGGCATGCACCGTAATCTCCCACGGCAACTCTTTACCAGACGCCGCCGACGGTGATGAGTTTGCAGACATAAGCAGAGCCTCCAGCAAGGAATGTGGTTTCGAGTCGTCCGAGCGTTGTTATCATGGAGACCGTTTAATCCTTTGACAACGCCCCATTGCCATTCGATCGACCGGGGCCCCAGGAACTCGTATGCCCCAAGTTAACTCCACCGGTGATGCACGCCTCTTTGCACTGGAAGTTGTTCAGCGGTTGCGCGCAGCGGGCTTCGAGGCGTTGTGGGCGGGCGGCTGCGTGCGGGATTCGCTGCTGGGCATCGAACCGAAGGATTACGATGTCGCCACCGACGCTCGCCCAGAACAGGTGCGAAACGTATTTGGCCGCCGACAAACCATCGCCGTCGGCGCGTCGTTCGGCGTGATTACCGTGCTGGGACCTCGGCATGTTCAGCCGGTCGAAGTCGCCACCTTTCGCTGCGATGGGCAATACAGTGATGGGCGACATCCCGATCAGGTGACCTTTAGTGATGCCGCCGCCGACGCTCAGCGTCGTGACTTTACGATCAATGGCTTGTTTTTCGATCCGCTGGCCGAGCGAGTGATTGACTATGTCGGTGGGCAAGATGATTTGCGCGCCGGAGTGGTCCGTGCGATCGGCGACGCTCGAGCACGCTTTGACGAAGACAAACTGCGCATGATTCGCGCGGTGCGTTTCGCCGCTACTTATGATTTTTCACTGGAATCCACCACGCTGACGGCGATTCGCGAATTGGCGGGCGAGTTAGTGATTGTGAGCGCCGAACGGATTGCGGCTGAAATGCGGCGTCTGCTTCCTCATCCACGCCGTCGCCGCGCCGTGGAGTTGCTGCGCGAGAGTGAATTACTGCCGGTGATTTTGCCGGAGATCCGCGCGGTCGATCCGCAGTCACCTACGAATCCGGAGCTACCACCCGAAGCAAGCTGGAATCGTCTGCTTGAAGAACTGGACTTACTGGTAGCGCCCTCCTTCAGTGTCGGTATGGCAACCTTGATCAATGACATTTGCCGCCACGACGACGGTTCTCGGCAGATCAAACTGGCACGGGACATCTGTCGTCGCTGGCGTTTGTCGAACGATGAAGCCAATCGCATCTGCTGGCTGCTCGAACACGAAGAAACCATTCGCTTGGCACTCACCACCCCCTGGCCCAAGCTGCAGCGCATTCTCGTCCACGAAGGCGTGACCGATTTACTAACGTGGAGTGACGCGTTGGCGACGGTGCGCGATGGTAATACGAATGCGGTCGAGCATTGTCGCCGTCAAATGGGGCGCCCCACTCATCTCTGGAATCCCCCTCCCCTGCTCACCGGCGACGATCTCCAGCGAGCTGGCTTGAAACCTGGTCCCTTCTTTCGACCACTACTCGATCAGATTCGCGATCAGCAGCTCGAGGGGCTATTAACAAGCTCCGAGCAAGCACTCGAATTTGCACTGCGCTGGAATGGTTGAATGGACGCAGAAGTGCATGCGCGAATGAATGCGTAAGTGAATGCAGGAGTGCCTGCAGGGCGAGTGAGCAGCGCTGCCGACCTGCAGCGCCGCCCTGAGCGGCAGGAGCTTAGTCGCGATTGCCGCTTGTGAGTGCGGCTTGCCACTGCTGCACGAGCTGTAGCGCTTGCAGCGGTGTGATGGCATTCACATCCACTTCGCGGATTTTTTCCAGCAGTGGGTGGTCGTAGGGTGCGAACAGGGTGAGCTGCAGATCGCCACGAGGACGTTTTTTTCCCGAGTGACCCATCTTGGGACGACCAGCTTCATCCAGATGTTCGGATTCCAACTGCGCCAGAATCTGCTTGGCACGCTCGTTCACTTCACGCGGAATTCCCGCCAGTCGAGCAACATGGATCCCATAACTTTTGTCTGCCGCCCCACTGACAATCTTGTGCAGAAAAACCACATTCTCTTCCCACTCTTTGACCGCCACATTCAGATTGCGAACGCCCGTCAGCGATGAGGCGAGATCGGTGAGTTCATGGTAGTGAGTGGCAAAGAGCGTGCGGCAACCAATCTTACTGTGTAGATGTTCGACGATCGCCCACGCCAGCGACACACCATCGTAAGTACTCGTGCCACGCCCAATTTCGTCCAGGATCACGAGGCTACGAGCGGTGGCGTTGTTGAGAATGCGAGCGGTCTCGGTCATTTCCACCATAAAGGTACTTTGACCACGGGACAGTTCGTCGCTCGCTCCCACGCGCGCAAAGACACGATCAGCAATGCCGACCGTTGCTTGTCGAGCGGGTACAAAACTGCCGATCTGGGCAAGAATCGTCAGCAGCGCAACTTGCCGAATGTAGGTACTCTTACCCGCCATGTTGGGACCGGTGATGAGTAGCATTTGGCCATCTTCTGGGCCCGCTACGGTATCGTTGGGAACAAACTTTCCGGCAGGTTGCAGGATATCAAGCACCGGATGTCGAGCATCCAGGAGCTGTAAGACGGGCTCCGTCGAAATAGTCGGACGACAATAACGTCTCTCCACGGCAAGTTCCGCGAGTGCAGCGAGGACATCCAGTTGGGCGATCGCCACTGCCGTGCGCTGCAAGCGATGGCTGGCATCCGCCACCTGCTCGCGGAGCTGCAGAAACAGATTCAACTCCAGTTCCTGCCCCTTCTCGTCTGCCGTCAGAACTCGTTCCTCATACTCCTTCAACTCGGGAGTGATATATCGTTCGGCATTGGCGATGGTTTGTTTGCGAATGTAATGGGCGGGTGTTTTATCGCGCTGAGCGTTGGTGATTTCGATGAAGTAACCAAAGACTTTGTTGTAACCGACTTTCAAATTACTGATGCCCGTCCGCTGCGACTCGGCCGCTTGATACTGAGCGATCCACTGCTTGCCACCTGCCGCCAGTTCACGCAATTGATCGAGCTGAGGTGAAAAACCAGCACGGATAAAACCGCCATCGCGGGCACTCAAGGGACATTCATCGGCCAGGGCTGTCGCGAGCAGTTGACCAACATCGGGACACTCATCGAGCTGTTCGTTGAGTTCGCGCAGCAGCGTCGCGGGACTTTCATGGTGCAGCGCCTTGAGTTCCGGCAACCGGGTCAAGGTCCGACCAATACAACTCAGATCGCGGGGACTGGCGCGCCCCGTGGTTACTCGGGCCAGCAGTCGTTCGAGATCGTAAACGCTTTTGAGTAATTCACGTAGTTGACCGCGTCGACGATTCTCCGACATCAGCTCCGCGACGGCGTCGAGTCGCTGATTAATTGCGGCGGCATCGGTGAGAGGCGCGGCGAGCCATTCCCGTAGCAAGCGCGATCCCATGGGCGTCGTAGTGCGATCGATCACCGCGAGCAGTGAGCCGTCTCTCGAGCCATCCCGAATCGTACGATCCAGTTCCAGACTCCGACGACTGGCCTCATCAATCTCCAGTGTTGATCCGGGGCGATACGGGGTGAGACGTTCCAGATGCGAGAGGGTGGTGCGCTGAGTTTCCAGCAGGTAGTCCAAGATGGCACCGGCTGCACGAATAGCGGCCGATTCCGATTCCGCATCCGAGAACCCGAACCCATCGAGATGCAGCGTGCCGAAATGTTGGTTGAGTGAGCGGCGGGCGCCATCCAGCGAGAAGGCCCAGTCCGGTCGCTTGGTAATGAGCAGCTCACTTGCCACGATCAGCGGTGGTGTGTCTTCACTCACAAGACACTCGGAGGGGCGAATGCGGGCCAAATAATCGGGCAATTGATAGCGTGGCACACGGGCGGCAAAAAAACTTCCGGTCGACAATTCGGCCCACGCGATTCCCACTTCATCGGCACCCCGCGCTTGACGTCCCACCGGCTCGGCGATGGCGGCGAGATAATTGCTTTCGCGTGGGTCGAGCAGCGCGTCGTCGGTGAGTGTACCGGCGGAAACGACGCGCGTGATTTCGCGTTTCACGATGCCGACGGCCTTTTTCGGATCCTCCATCTGCTCGCAGACCGCCGCTCGATGTCCGGCGCGGATGAGTTTCCCCAGGTAGGATTCCAGCTGATGAAAAGGAAATCCTGCCATCGGAATTGGGTTTTCCCCCTTTTCGCGACTGGTGAGGGTCAGGCCGAGCACGCGCGCAGCGGTTTTGGCATCCTCATGAAAGAGCTCGTAGAAGTCACCCATGCGAAACAGCAACAGAGCGTCACCACATGCGCGCTTCGCATCCTCGTATTGTTGCATCATCGGAGTGGTAGCCATGCGCCGGATGCTAACACGAAGGCGAGATTGTGGAAAGCGACTCTCTCAATTCCAGCAGGATCAGCTGCTGCAATTTCCGCACCTGTTCCGCCGGAAAGAATCGCTCGGCATGTCGGAAACTGATGAGCAGTTGATCGGTAAACAAGTTGACCGTGACTGCCAACTCGGTCCCACGACGCACCGGAGGCGCGCCCCATAATCCGTGAATTTGACAGTCGCCCAGATTCACGTGGCGAGATTCCGCCGGTGCGTCCGCAGCAAAAGCCACATCATCTGCCATCCGATGACTTGATTCACCGACATAGCTAAAGACAAACGTAGCGGCATTACTACCACGAATAAAGCGACGACTGATCGCCTCCGGCAATCGGCGCAGCCTGGCGAGTGTATCCAGAAAGATCAGCGGGGAACGTGTCTGACGCAGCCGTGTAAAGATTTCTGAGAACCGCTGCATTTGGGCAGTAAGATTTAAGGATTCGCTGCCACGACTATGCAGAAACGCGTAGCTAATCGCATTACATGCCTGACCACTGCGTAGTAACTCGCGACTCAAATGAACCGGCGTTACCACCGAAATCCAGCTTGGTATGCGGCCCTGAGGAGTGGTCAAAAAGTGGGTTACCGACTTACAGAAAACGGCGAGTAGGTACTCGTTCAGCGTCACGTTGGCAGAGGTCGCAGCTTGTTTGCACCGCTGCGTCTGCTGATGACTGAATCGCAGGCCCTGCATTTCTAAACTGGCGGGCAAGCTGCGCGCGGAAAAAGATGACAATGACCACTCTGCGCTGTCCGCATCATTCAGCGGCGCCGGTTGTGAGGACTCACTGACGGCTAAACTACCACCCAGTGCTGCGGAGCGCCGGGTCAGGATCGACCAGCATTCTTTGGCGATTAATCGTAGCTTTTGGCGCAGCGAAAGGGCCCGGTTCGTTGGGCGTTCAAAGTTCCCGCGATTGATGAGTGCCGCCTGAATCTGCTGCTCACTGGCGTTCTGGCGACGGCGCCGGTTGCGCTGCGTTACCGCTTCGACCTCCCCGCGAGACGTGCGTTGTCCGTAGGCGTAAATCAAATCAGCTACAAACGCACGCGCTCCCACACCATCCGTTACGGCGTGATGAAAGGTGAGCACAAAGAGCCAGCTCTGGTCGCGGGCAGAGCGGTTTTCTGAGTGGCTGTCGGGAGCACTGGCTGTAGGCTCATCCGCAGCCGCAGCACGCTTCGCTCCATTCTGAATAATCGCCAGTTTGAAGCCTCGCTCCTGGGAAAGATCAAACGATTGCCAATTCGCTGGCAGCTCCTCAGGGCGTGCGAAGATTTGCACGCGCTCGGGCTGCAGGCAGCGTCGCCAGCGCCCCTGCTGTGGTCCAGCCGTCGAATCCAAGCAGGCATTGAGCAGTGGATGTCGTGGCAGGGCTTCGTCGAGTGCGGACTGCCAGCGCGGCAGGTCAATCGTTCCCGAGATTTCCATCGCAAACGAAAACACCATCGGGCAGTCGACGGTCTCATCCACCAACAAATACCATTCAAAGGGTGTGGTGAGTGCTGCGGGGGAATCAAAAAAATCGAGAGGAAGTTCGGGTGAGTCGACCGGCGCCCGAGTGGTTAGCGGACGACGGCTGCGCCTATCCAATCTGGGTTGCATGCTGATTTCCATGGCGCAGGTCGTGCACCGGTTGTGGGCCCCAAGCGGGGCGACTGGCCTGTGCGACGGGCGACGAAAGCCCAGTTCCCTAGATCTGGTTTCGGCAATCCAGCCATAAAACCTCGGCATCTGGATTAACAAGGCGTTATATCTTTGCTATCTTCTCCATCCTGTCAGGCGAACTTGCTGCTGCCGGGGTGACTGGAGAGGCGGTGAGGCGAGCGAC
>JBJSXJ010000347.1:0-44214 GCA_046086325.1 Planctomycetota bacterium
CTCCCCCTATCGGATCGAGCCGAGGCGTATCATACGGAGGCTCGAATGGATGGAGTCCGCAGGATATTCATTTTGTCTCATGCTTGCGCTGCAAGTTCGCTATCGCGAAGAGATCAAGGCTGTTGTTAGTCCGGATTACAACACCCAGGGAATTCTTTTTGAGCGATTGACGTTTGAGGTGCTGGAGGCGAGAGGAATGAAAGTGTACTCCACTGCTTGGTCGAAGATCGCCTCCGGATCAATCCAGGAAAGAGTGGCCGAGCTTGCTCAACATCTCGGGGAGCCTGCCAGAGATGGCGCAATTGAGCGCTGGACTGAACCTGACATTAAGGACGGTGGACTCGATGTAGTCTGCCATTTTTCGTTTCCCGACGGATGGGGTGGACGTCCGCTTTATCTAGTCCAGTGTGCAAGTGGCGAGAATTGGAAAGCAAAAAAAGCCACTCCGAAAGTAGCATTATGGGAAAAGTTGATCGACTTCACGACTAAACCATTGCGCGCGATTGCGATGCCGTTTGCCCTTCTTGAGGATGCTTTTAGACGTGAGTCGAATGACGACCTGTTAGCCTTTTTGCTCGACCGTCATCGACTAGGCGCCCTGCCTACCGATGATCCAAATTCATGGCCCTCGTCTACACTCCGTGATGAATTAAACGCATGGACGAAACCGCGAGCAGATTACCCTCGGCGAAGACGCAGGGCGTTGGCGATGACGCTGACGGAACTGAAGCTCATCGCTAGAGCGGCGATCATCGGGTTGAGGACGAGGCCGAAGATCGGCTGGAGCACGCCGGCGGCCAGCGGTATGCCGAGTGCGTTGTAGAAGAAGGCAAAGAACAGATTTTGCTTCACGTTGCGCATCACTCGACGACCCAATTGGATCGCCCGGAGCACGCCACTTGGTTCGCCACCCAGCAGCGTCACCCCCGCACTCTCGATCGCTACGTCGCTGCCGGTTCCCAGCGCGATGCCCACGGAAGCTGCTGCGAGAGCCGGGGCGTCATTCACTCCGTCACCTACCATCGCCACACAGTAGCCTTGCTCCCGATAACGCTGCACGATGGCGATCTTATCTTGTGGCAGAAGACCGGCCTGAACTTCATCCATTCCGCCCAGACGACTGGCAATGCTGCGCGCGGCGGCTTCGCTGTCCCCCGTTACCATCACAAGCTTGAGTCCCTCGCGCCGCAGTTCGTCCAGCGACTCGCGTGCGTGAAACTTCAATTCGTCCGCCAGAACCAGCATGCCCAGCAGCTTCCCCTGCACGCTAACAAAAATTGCCGTCTGTCCCTGCTGCTGCGCTTGGGTGAGCGGCTTCTGCCAAGGATCACCGCTGGTATCCGAGTTATTGAATTCGGCCGCACGGACAGCGACCACACCGCTATCTACAGCCGTGGTTTTCTCCCCACTCACCCTACTCGTCTCACTCACTTCACCCAGCACGAACGCGCGCTTGCCCACGCGTATCAGCTCACCAGCGCGGAGTGCTGCGGCGCCTTGACCAGCCCATGACTGAAACTCGGTGACAACACTTGGTACGACGCTCTGCTGGCGAGCGTATTCCAGGATGGCGCGACCTAGCGGATGTTCGCTATGCTGCTCCACCGATACGGCACGTTCTAACAGCTCTTGCTCCGTTACGCCGTCTGCTGTGTGCAGTGCTACGACTGCGGGCTTACCCACGGTCAACGTTCCCGTCTTGTCGAACAGGATTAAGTTGACATGAGCTAACTGCTCGATCACTTCCGCATTACGAATGAGGATTCCGCGCCGAGCTGCCGCGCCCACTCCGACCATGATGGACATCGGAGTCGCCAGGCCGAGTGCACAGGGACAGGCGATGATCAGCACCGCCACCGAGTTGACCAACGCTAACGTCCAAGCTCGACTGCCACCCCACCAGAGCCAGCCACAGAACGTCAGGATCGCCACGGAAACGACGAGCGGCACGAACCAGCCGGCGACGGTATCCGTCAGCTGCTGCACCGGTGCTCGGCTGCGCTGAGCCTGCGCCACGAGCTGAATGATGCGGGCTAGCACGGTTTCTTGACCAACATGTGCCGCTCGGATAATGAGCATGCCGCCTTCATTGAGCGTGCCACCGATGGTCGAATCGCCCACTCGCTTGGCGATCGGCATCGGCTCGCCCGTCACCAAGGACTCGCTGACTTCGCTTTGCCCATCCACCACGATGCCATCGACGGGCACCTTTTCACCCGGTCTGACTTTCAGCAGATCACCCACACGAACATCGCTCAGCGCAACCTCTTCCTCGCGCTCCGCCATTCCGTTTGCACCTGGCACGAATCGACGAGCGGTGGGTGGCGCGAGTGCCACCAGTTCTCGAATCGCATCGCCGGTGCGACGACGAGAGTGCAGTTCAAGTACCTGACCGAGTAAGACCAGGGTCATGATGACCGCCGCTGATTCAAAATAAATCGGTGGCACCCCATGCTCGAATAACGACTCGGGGACTAACCCGGGCAGCAGCAGCGCTATGCAGCTAAAGCCAAAGGCGGCGAGCGTACCGATGGCGATCAAGGTGAACATGTTCCAATAGCGCGAGAAAATAGTGCGCACGCCGCGGGCCAGCAGCGGCCAACCAGCGCCGAATAAAACCACGCTTGCCAAGATCGCTTGCAGCCATCGTCCCGCCGTTCCCTGACTCCATGCCAGCCAGCTACTCGTCTGGTCGCTGACACTGGCCTCACTGCCATGCTCCAGCCGAAACATCGGCAGCATCGGCAGCATAGCCAGCAAGAACAAGGGGAGCGTTGCAGCCAAGGCCCACTGGAAGCGGCGAGTGAGATCATCAAGTTCGGTCGTGTCCTCTGCTCCCGATGTGACGGAAACTGCTTCGAGTGCCATACCGCACTTAGGACACGCGGCGGGCACATCACTATGTATTTCGGGACACATCGGACAGAAATAACCACCGGTGGCAGGGGTGGCGGTCGAGTTCTGCGCGGACTCGGTCGCTGCGCTGGGCGCTGGTTCATGTACTGGCTGCGGCGGTGGACCTAAGCCCAGGCTGACGAGCCCGCCTACGGGAGCTGCCTTCGAAGCTGATGTTGAAGGGGCCTCGATCCCGTGCATACCCGGCGAACTCGCCGCCGTTCCGCTGCGCGTCGCACGTCGCTGTTCAGCCCGTTCGGTCGCTTGCCGCAGTGCTTGCAGGGGATCCCTGGCAAACTTACGCCGACAATAATCACAGCAGAAATAGTAGGTAACGCCGCCATGTAACACTCGCAGCTGCGTCGTCTCGGACACCGTCATATCGCAAATTGGGTCGATTGCCATTTTGTCATTGTGTCCCGTGACGCTTCTTCTTTACAATCCGGGCTCAAGGAGTTGAGTCATGCAAAGGTTCAGCAGCTTTGGTCTGGTGTCGCTCATCAGCGCAGCCCTCGTGGTTATCACCGCCGCAGGTCACGCTCAACAGACTACCTTGATTGTTCCACAGGGACTCGTGAGCGACAGCTTTTACGAATCGATCGGGATCAATTGGGGTTTGCGCGGGAACGGGCCAGGTGGCGGCTGGTTTTTCCAAAACGGTGGCGGAGCTCCGCTGCCTGGCTTTGGCGGTTTCGTCCCGGGGTCGGGTGCCAGTTTTGGATTCGGTGCAAGCGGACCACAGGGTGGTTATCACTTCCACATTTTTGGCTCACAAGGTTCCAGTCGCAGCTTCACCAGCAGTAGCGCCATGCTCACGTTGCCCAACGGAGGAGTGGGGTCGATTCAGGCTGGTTCTTGGGTGCCTTTCGTGACGGGCTGGGTACCCGTGGTCGGCGATGGTCAGCCGCTGGTTGTCCGCAGTCCGCTGAAAGAGCGACTGGAACGATTACAAGCGGGTGAAACCGGCGCACCGTCACCGCGTTCCAATGGTCATTCCAGTACTCGTTCAATCTCGCGCCCAGCGACAACCGTGATGTCGGATCGGGAAGTTGCTCCCGCCAAATTCGTGGCCCTTTCACAAGGTGGAGCTGGCCAGCTCACACCAACTCATTCCCACAGTTCCGCCAATCATGGCGACATCAGCGTGGCCGAAATTCGTCGCCAGAATGCACTCGCCGATGAAGCACGCCAGGAAGAGATTGCGCGCGAAGTGACGCGCCTGGTCGCGATGGGCCAAGACGCAGAAGAGCAGCGTAAATTTGGTGCGGCCCGTACGTTTTATCGTCAGGCGTTCAATCGAGCATCGGGCGAACTGCGGCGGGCCGTAGCGGAACGACTGGAACGATTGCCCAAGAGTTAATCTGAGTGATCGGCGTCAGCCACCACCACGCTGAATTCAGCTGTCGCTAATTGCCTGTCGAATCGCGGCGCCTAGCGCTGCGGTAGTCAGTGACCCGCGCAGATCGGGTGTTTTGTGGCCGGCCAGCAATGTTCGCTCCACGGCACCACGGATCGTTTGTGCCGCGACGGGATGCCCTAAATGCTCCAGCATCATGGCACTGCTGAGAATTGCGGCGATGGGATTGGCGATTCCTTGTCCGGCGATGTCCGGTGCCGATCCATGCACGGGCTCGAACATCGACGGAAATGTGCGTTCAGGATTGACGTTGCAACTGGGGGCTAATCCCAATCCACCTCCCAGCAATCCCCCTAAATCAGTCAGCAGATCGCCGAACAGATTAGAGGAGACGACCACATCAAATCGTTCGGGCCAGCGCACAAAGTTCATCAAGCAGGCGTCGCAGTGCTGCTTGTCGACTTGTACATCGGGGTAGGCGGGAGCGAGCTCTTCGAGAATGTCATCCCAGAGTGTGTAGGCGTAGCGCTGAGCGTTGGACTTGGTGACCATGGTGAGCTGGTGGCGCCGCGTGCGCGCGAGGTCGAATCCATATCGCAGGATGCGCTCCACGCCGCGCCGAGTATGAATCGCGGACTGCACCGCAAATTCATCTGGTGTGCCAGTTTTGAACCGTCCCCCCTGATCAATGTACTCGCCCTCCGAGTTCTCGCGGATCACCAGGAAATCGATTTCGGCAGACCCCTTATCGCGCAAATAACTGTGCAGGCCGGGATACAAACGAGCGGGACGAACGCAGGCATATTGATCGAACGCTTGGCGAATTCGCACCAGCGGGGCCAGCGTCAAGTGATCCGGCAAGCGACTGGGCCAACCCACAGCACCCAGTAAGATTGCATCGAAGCCACGCAGCACCGTGAGAAAATCGGGCGGTACCAATTCACCATGACGCTCGTAGTATTGGATTCCCCACGGAACGGTTGTGAATTCCAATTGCAGATCGCGATGACGCTGCTGTACCGCTTCGAGCACCACGAGAGTCTGCTCGATCACCTCCGGCCCAATGCCATCTCCCGGATACACCGCAATCTTCCAGCGACTCATGTTTGATAGCTCAACGGTTCTTGGTTTGTGGATCGAGTGCAGCGCGGCGCTGTTGTAATTCCGCTGTCATCTCTTGCTGCCAGCGCTGCTGTGCCGCTTGCTGTTGTCGACGAATACGGCGTAACTGCTGATTGGTATTCAGTACATCCAGCAGAGCGATCACGAATAGTGCCAGAACCAGCGAGAGCACTCCGCTCCAGAAGAACAGGATGCGACGCGGATTCTGTATCATCGCACCGCTCACCATCGCCAGTCCAATCACACCGATCAAGAACACCATCACTCGACCTAGAAACTGTCGCTTGCGTTCATAGCGGCGATCGATATCAGAAAGATCGGGATGGTCAGCCGACATCAATCGGCCACGACCTTTGATGAGCATGCCGCCCGCGAGCACCATCAAGCCGATGCCAAAGATGATTTGCGCTTGCATGACCGGATCAGTCTGGTTCGGAAATTTGTCGACGGAAAGCGGTTTAGTCGAACGTACGGCAGAGCATGCCGCCGTCCGCCACGATGACATTGCCCGTGATAAACGCACCGGCGTCGGAGGCGAGCATAAGTGCGGGACCCACCATGTCGACCGTTTCCCCCCAGCGCTTCACCGCCGTCAGTTCCGCAAATTTTTTCTTCTGGTCAGGGGTGAGCAGATTCATCGGGAGATCCGTGGCGACGGGACCCGGAGCGAGACAGTTCACCGTGATCCCGACGGGGCCCAGTTCCAGTGCATGCGCCCGCGTCATACCAATGAGCGCGGCCTTCGTAGCCGAGTATGAACCACGGCCAGGATTCGACGCCAACGCCATGACACTCGACAAATGAATGATGCGGCCCCAGCGTCGTTCGATCATGCCAGGCACTAGCGCTCGGGCCAGTCGCATACAGCTGGTGAGGTTCAGTTCCAGGATGTGATCCCAGGAGTCATCAGTCGCCGACACCAATGGTTGAGGCTGATTGCTGCCCGCATTGTTGAAGAGGATGTCAACTCGCCCGAATTGTTCGAGAGCCCAGCGAGCGAGTTCGTCGGTATCCTGACGCTGACTCATATCCGTCACTCGATAATCCACCTTCACCGGTAGGCCAGCAGCGATTTCGGCGGCCGCTCCCCGCAGCTCGTCGGCATGTCGAGCGGCGATGGCGACCTGCGCACCCCGCTCGGCCAGCGCTCGGGCAATCGCCTTGCCAATGCCTTTACTTCCCCCCGTCACCAACGCCACTCGACCCGTTAAATCAAACAGTTTTTCGTACATAATCGATGTTTATCCAAGTGTTAGGAACAGGGCGATGGGAACGGGGCGAGTGGTGCGTAGGGACGGTGATTTCGGCGGTGAGTCCAGCGGTGATTTCGGGGGTGATTTCGGGGGTGGATCAGAGCGCTTTCATGACGAGGTCACCCATTTCGCGAGTGGTGAGTTGGCCGCCGAGATCGGTGGTTTTGTGACCGGCTGCAAAGGTGCGCTGGACCGCTTGGCGAATCGCCTCTGCCGCGGCAGTTTGGCCGAGATGGTCGAGCATCATGGCGGCGCTGAGGATGGCGGCCGTCGGATTGGCGATTCCTTTACCGGCAATGTCCGGCGCCGAACCATGAACCGGTTCGAACATGCTCACACCACCGGGGTCGGGATTGATGTTACCCGCCGAGGCGACTCCCATACCGCCTTGGATGATGGCGCCTAGGTCGGTGATGATATCGCCAAACATGTTCGTCGTGACGATGACATCGTAACGTTCGGGGTTACGCACCATGAACATGCAGCAAGCGTCGACGTGATTGTAGTCGGCGACCACATCTGGATACTCGCGGGCGACCTCCTGGAAGGTTCTCCACCAAAGATCGTGACCATAGGTCAACACATTGTTCTTGGCGACCAGCGTGAGCTTTTTGCCTTTGGGATTATTGCGGCGTCGAGTGAACTCGAAGGCCCAGCGGATGCACCGCTCGCAGCCCTTGCGCGTGTAGACGGCCGTCTGAGTGGCAACTTCGTCAGGCGTGTCTTTCTTGAGGAAACCGCCGATCCCCGCATACACATCCTCGGTGTTCTCGCGGACCACGACGAGGTCAATTTCGGCCGGACCCTTGCCGGCCAGTGGTGTGGCCACACCGGGATAAAGCTTCACCGGACGCAGATTGATGTACTGATCGAGCTTGAAACGTAGTTCGAGCAGAATGCCTTTTTCGAGGATGCCAGGCTTCACATCGGGATGGCCGACGGCGCCCAGGAAGATGGCATCGAAGCGGCGAAGTTCATCGAGTGCTCCTGGGGGCAGCGTTTCACCCGTTTTCAGATAGCGCTGCGAACCCCAATCGAACGTCGTCAGTTCGTAAGTGAATTGATGCGATTGCGAGACCGCCTGCAGCACCTTCAGCGCCTCGGTCGTCACTTCGGGTCCCGTCCCATCGCCCGGAATAATCGCCAATTTCACATGCGTTTTTGCATTACCACTCACGCTACACCACCCCTCACTCCGGAAAAACGCTCAGTAATCCCACGACCGCCACTCGCGACCGCCAAGGGGATGGATTTTAAGGTTCGCGAAAGTGAAACGGTAGACGGGTGGCAGGCGGTAAGCGGGAACGAGAATCGGCGTGCCTTGAGTTAGTCGGCGAGTTTCAATTTGCTCAGATGCCAAAAGAAAGCCATGATAGGACGACTCGAACGCCCCTGTTACGTGCGAAAGCAACCAATTCACTATGCCGACTCGTTCTAATCGTTATCGCTTCCTGAGTCCTCGGCTTAACCGTCCCATGGATCTCATCTTGCCACTCGCCATGCTCGCGCTGGCGATGACGGCCGCCAGTTGGATGGGCTGCGCCAAGTCGGAAAGTAAATTGCCGGATTCGATTAAGGCGAAGGTGCGCGAGTTTCAGTTGGAGCGGCAGGCGGCGGAAGCCGAGCACCCCAGTGGCCAGCCGCGAACGAGTTTAGGAGGCAGCGGGCCAGCGCGTGCGGGAGTACCGGCAGAGGCAGGCAGCCGGTTCCTCGTGCGACCCTACGACGATTGGACGATGGGTGAGGCCTCCGCGATGGCACTCAGCCGAATTGGCAGCGCCTCGGTGCCGGCGCTCCGCGAGGCGCTGCAGTCAGCGGAACCGAGCATGCGTAGCCGAGCTGCGGATACGTTGGCCAAAATTGGGCCCGACGCCGCCGACGCCGTCCCCGATCTGATCGTGAATCTGAACGATCCCGACCTGCGAGTGCGTAAGTCGGCGGCTCGAGCCCTGGGCCAAATTGGCCCCAAAGCCGCTCCGGCTGTTCCCACGCTGATGAAGGCGATCACCGAGTAAGCGGGGATAGGGAACGGACGATCTTGATAGCATCGAGCTGGCTTGATACGTTAAGGACCTGGATTTAGCCGCCCAGTGTCGGCCGCGTTTCCCTTCCGTTCGTTTCTCGCTCGCTCCGCCCCCACTTTGCCCCACCTCCCTGTTCCCCCAGAGGACTCGCAGCCATGCTGACCATTCATGATTCCGACCGACGGCTGGGGCGACGCAGTTTTCTCCGCATCGGTTCGCTGGGCCTGGGTGGACTGGCCTTACCACAGCTCTTGGCGACCCAGGCCGCCGCTGCCGGTCAAGGACGGTCGGTGACCGACAAGTCGGTGATCTTTTTGTTCCTGCATGGTGGCCCCAGTCAGATCGAGACATTCGACCCCAAGATGGATGCGCCAGCGGAAGTTCGCAGTGCAACAGGTGAACTCTCCACTTCCCTTCCCGGGATCACGTTTGGTGGCACCTTCCCACACCTCAGCAAACTTGCTCATCGCATGTCGATCGTGCGCTCCTACCAAACGGGCGACGGCAATCATGACATCAAACCAATCGTGAGTCGTCACACGTTAGGCGCGAATCTCGGTTCACTCTATTCGCGAGTGGCAGGTACGAATCATCCGGCCACTGGCATGCCGACCAACGCGATGTTATTCCCGCGCGCCGTCGACAGCAGCACTCAACCAGGAAACTTTGGCTTTGGACGCTTTGATGCCGTGGGTCCCCTGGGATCAGGCTGCACTCCGTTCATTCCCGGTGCCGGCGGCGATCTTCAAAAAGATATGGAACTCGTGCTCAAACGCGATCAACTGGATGATCGTCGCAATCTACTCACGCGTTTAGATCAACTCAAACGTTCACTGGATTCGCGTGGTGCCGTGGAGGGGATGGATCGCTTTCAGGAACAGGCATTTCAGACGATTGTCGGTGGCGTCTCCAAGGCGTTCGACCTGTCTCTGGAAGATCCCAAGACACTCGCCCGCTACGACACCGCTCCGCTGGTGCGACCCGATCAGATCAGTCGCAAATGGAACAACTACAACAATTACGTCGACAACGCCAAGTCACTCGGTAAACTCCTGCTGCTCGCACGTCGACTTTGTGAAGGTGGCTGCGGCTTCGTCACCGTCACCACGAACTTCGTCTGGGATATGCATGCCGACGTCAACAATGCGACGGCCGAAGAGGGCATGCAGTATATGGGCCCGCCACTCGATCATGCCGTATCGGCCTTCATGGAAGATATCGAAGCGCGCGGGTTGAGCGACAAGATCTTACTCGTCGTGTCCGGAGAAATGGGACGTACCCCGCGACTCAATAACAACGGCGGACGGGATCACTGGGGCGGCTTGGCACCTCTGGCACTCATCGGCGGCGGACTCAAGATGGGCCAAGTGATCGGTCAATCGACTCGCGATGCCGGCCAACCACTCTCCGAACCACTCGGGATCGACAATCTCATCGCCACCATCATGGGCACTCTGTTGCGACTAGGTGAAGTGCGCTTGCAAACCAACATCCCCACCGAGGTCGTCCGCACCCTCACCACCCCCCAGCCTATCCCCGGACTGCTGTAGCCAGGTTGCGCACGGAGAACATGGGCTAGGTTGCGCACGGAGAATACGGGGCGGATTGCACACGGGGAGCACGGGGCGGATTGCGCACGGGGAACACGGGGCGGATTGCGCACGGGGAACACGGGAAATTGTTTCGCACGGAGACACGGGGGGCACGGAGAGTAATTTTTTGGGGAGTGAGATAGAGATGAAAGAATTTCAATTCATGCTGAACTGATTATTCAATCACTTCGCGGTTTGATTAGTTATTCAACCAGCAAAAAAGATTGTGGATTGTCGCTTACCAAAATTTCCCGTTTTGTCTTTCCGTATCCTGCCCACTGCCTACTGCCCGCTGCCTACTGCCTACTTTCCACTGCCTACTGCCCACTTTCCTTCCGCATCCCCCCGTGTCTCCGCGTCTCCGTGCGAAACCAATCCCGTGTTCTCCGTGCTCAATTCTCCCCAAGTGCTCTCCGTGCGCAATACTCCCCCAAGTGTTCTCCGCGCGAAACTCTACGGCGACTCAATCCGGTAGAGCGCTTTGTCGGTACGGACGTAGAGGGCTCGATCGAGTGCGATGGGGCTGGCCATGATCGCACCGCTCAATGTATTGGTAGCTTTGAGCTGAAAGGTGGTGCCTGGTTCGATCACGAACATTTGTCCTTCCCGATTGCCCATGAAAATATGGCCGTCGGCCCAGAGCGGCGAGGAGCTGAAATTACCACCCAGTCGTTCGGACCAGTGTGAATCACCACTGCGGGAATCCAAGCAGGTGGCGACACCCTTGTCGTTGACCAAGTAAAGTTCGCGCTGGACAAGTAACGGTGACGACATTTGCGGCGCGCCTTTTTTCTGTCGCCAAGCGATTTCGGGTGTGGCCTGCCCAGCGCCTAATTTCACGGCCAGAATTTCAGGCTGCATGAAACTCGTACTGATGTATAACGTGCCATCCGCATAAACGGGTCGAGGCACGATGGAGAAACCCAGCACACCGTAGCTCAGCTTCCACAATTCCTTTCCGGTTGCTGGATCGTAGCCATAGAGCCAATCGGCACCTGTCGAAAGCGCGACGGATTTGCCTTCTAGATCCAGGACGAGTGGAGTGCCATAGGCCTTCTTGAACTGCGGATTAGCGTTCATCGCTCCAGTTCGCTCCGTACGCCAAGCGGTTTTTCCGGTCTCTTTATCCAAGGCGACGATATACTGCTGATCGCTGCCATCGCAATGAAAAATCAACTTGTCGCGCCACAGAACCGGTGTGCTTCCGGCACCATTTTCGTGCTTGATGCGGTGTTCACGATTCGTCCAGAGTACCTTTCCCGTGAGGGTATCCAGGCAGACGGTGCCGTTGGTTCCAAAATGACAGAATAGGCGATTCTGCTCCCAAATTGGCGAAGGTGAAGCATAGGAATTCAGCGCATGAATCGGATCGGGCTGCGACTCCACCAGTAACTCGATATCGTGCAGAATCTTTCCCGAATCGCGAGCGACGCAGATCGCTCGAAAGGTCACCTGCCCCGAGGCACTTAACGTATCACCACCTTGAATCCCCTTCACGCGCTCCTTGCGTTCTTCTTCGGTGAGTTTTGTTTCGATGGCGGTGGTGAGCCAAATCTGTGAGCCCACAATGACGGGCGACGACCAGCCTCGGCCTGGTAGCTCCGTCTTCCACCGAATGTTCTCTTGCTCGCTCCACTTCAGCGGCAGTCCCCGAGCGGTCATGGCATGTCCCTGTCCGTTCGGTCCGCGCCACTGAGTCCAATCTTGGGCAACAGTCGTTGCGGTCGATTCCGCTGTCGTTCCTGGTTGATCAGTGGCACGATCGCGATCAGTGGCACGATCACGATCAGCGGACTTGCCGAGTTCTTTCAGGGCTTTGACTGCTTCGTCCACATTCGTTTCATTCACGACTCGATAGCCAAATTTTCCCGCTGTCTTTTGCCGCTGAACAAGGACAGTCGTGAGAGCGTCGGCGGTATCAACTTGCCAACCTTGAGGTCCCGCTAGATCACCCTCGTAGACGGTCCAAAGGGTGCGCTGCAGTTGCAAAGACATCTGGGCTTTCGGCAAGTAGTCGCGCCCCTTCGCGGCGTCGTCACTTAACCACACGACCACGATTTCGGCCTTGGTGACTCCATCGACTCCGGCTACTACGGCCTCATCCAATTTCTTGACATAACGCGCGACCGGTCGGGCCCAGTTTTTAGCCGACAGGTAGACGAGAATGATGGTGGAATCGGCGCTGCGAGTGCTCAGGTCGACCATCTGACCGGCTTGATCACCTGTGACGGCGTGAACTGGAAACTTGCTGAGCTCCTGCGCAAGCGCCGGTGCGCTCGGAAGGAGTGCAGCCCACATCAAAATCAAACCAATCATCAATCGCCATGAACGCATCACATCACTCCTGCCGTCATCTCGAGTCATCTGCTCAGCAACACAATCTGTTGCTCACGAAATTTGAATTAGCCAAACAGGTCCAGTGCCGGTTTCCCTTTGCCATCTTCCGTGGCGTAGAACGGTCGTTTTTCAACTTCAAACGCTGTTTTGGGGCTAATACCCATGGCCGTATAGATCGTGGCATGCAAATCAGAAACGGAAATTGGATTTTTGATTGCCAGGCAAGGCCGTTCTGGTGCCGACTCGCCGTATAAAAACCCTTTCTTGATGCCTCCGCCAAACATCAAAACCGACGATGCGCCGGTGAAGTGCCGATGCATGCCGTAATGTTTGAGTTCTTTCAGGACGTCTACTTTTTCGGAGGCTTGGTCCTGTGCGTTGGAACCGGGTACGCCCTCAATCATCATGTCACGACTGAATTCGCTGGCCAGTACGACGAGCGTGCGATCGAGCAGCTGGCGAGCTTCCAGGTCACGAATGAGTTGCGCGATCGGACGACTGATCTCTTTGTGCAAACGATCGACGGTCGTGTGTCCGTTGGCGTGCGTGTCCCAGTGAATGAACGGAATGTACTCAGTCGTCACCTCAACAAACCGAGCTCCTGATTCCACTAATCGTCGAGCCAACAGACAGCCTTGTCCAAAGCGTCCGGTGTTGTATTTCTCAAAACTTTCTTTGGGCTCGAGCGAAATATCAAACGCCGCTCGTTCTTTTGCGACGAGCAGCCGCTGCGCGTTATCCATAGCGCGCAACATCGACTCCTGCTGGTAGTCGCTGACATATTCGCTTTGCGGTGACTGCTGGAGTAATCGCCGGTAGGCTTGGTATCGAGATTCAAATCGTCCCGGCTCCATGCCCTTGGGTGGCCTCACCGCACGCGCCGCCTCGTCGGGAAACGGCAGATTCATCGGCCCATATTCAGCGCCCAGGAATCCAGCGGTGGTAAAGGCCTTAATCTCCTCATTCTCACCAATTCCTTCCAATCGTTGACCAATATTAATGAACGCGGGAATAACGGGATTGCGTGGGCCCAGCACCTTCGCCATCCAGGCGCCGAGGTGTGGTGCGGCGACGGTCAGTGGCGGCACGTAACCTGTATGCCAGTGATATTGGTGGCGCGAATGAAGGATGTGTCCCAGATCGGGTTGAAAGTGCGACCGAATCAACGTGCCACGATCCATCACCGCCCCGATCTCTTCGAGCCCGGAGCAGATCTTGATGTTATCCACCGCCGTATCGATGGCCGGAAACGTACTCATCACCTTCTCAATCGGCGTCCCCACTTCAAAAGGATGATAGCGCTTGGGATCGAAGGTTTCCGGAGCTGCCATGCCACCTGCCATCCAAATCAGAATGCAGGCATCGGCCGTCGGCTTGGGGTGAGTTACGTTGGCACTTTTATCTGTATCCGCTCGGGTTGATTCATCGGCACTCCAGGCTTTCGGAGCACCCGACATCAAGGCTGCCGTCGATGCTCCGGCCAGATACTGTAAGAACTCGCGCCGTGCGGCACGCTCTGCGTTGGTCATCGTTTCCACGTGTAAACTCCTCGCTTACGATCATTCTCTATCACGAGCGAACGTTATCGAACTAATTGAAATTCCGGCAACATGAATACGGCCCACATCGCATCTTCGATGGCGGCTGCGGTCGGCTTCTCACCCAACATGTCGCGCAGTTGAGCGGCTTCTGCCGTAGTTGGTCGGCGCGACAGTCCATTTTCGTACAAATAATTGATGATCGCTTGAGCGGCATCGGTTGTGGGGGCCGCTGAATCATTGAGCGCTGGCGGGCCGGCTTGTTGCCAGCGTGCTGCACCTTGGGCAAGCAAGTCGGCCAGCGACTGCGCGTTGGCCAAATCGATGGCCTCCAAGGTGGTTAATTCCGCTGGTCGCATCGTCACGATCTGATCACGATTCGGACGTCCCAGGGTACGCATGAGTGCATCAAGTTTGACGAGTGACGCTCGTACCATGCGGCTGGTCGTCGGAGTTTCTTGCAGACGTCGAAGGAGCCCGTCAGGCTGGACAGCTCCGGCCCACACGTTTTGATTTTCAACCGCCACTGCCGCTTGCCACTGGGCATCCGCAGGCAGCACACCTTGCTCGTTCGGTCGTGTCGCCGTCCACTCCCAATCGCCATCGCTGACCAAGCCTTGCGACTTTATGTTCTCACCCGCTGAGGTTAGCCAGCGAGCGGCAAAGATGAGTCCAGCGGGATTGGGGCCTTCACCACCATTAATAGCCAGAATCACGATTTCATTGGCACCGGTCCGCAGGCTGCTTTTCAAATCAACCAGTTCGACGGAATTCCAGTCGTCATCACCCGCCAGTTTTTTTCCATTCACCCACAGCTGGTACGAATTATCGCAGGTGATCACCGCTGAGGCGGCAATGGCCGCTTGATCGATCGTGAAGCGGCGTCGCAGAGTGATGCTTTCGCGTCCTGGTGACTTGCTGGACGCCTGTGCGTACGACCAAATCCAAAGTGGATTGGCCATCGCAGTCGGTTCCACCTGCCGCGGCGGCTCGGTGTTGGGATCACGACCCGCTGGATTGTTTTGACCTCGAGAGCCCTTAGGGCGTCGCGGTGGTGCGGCACTGCCGCCACGGACGATGGGCGCATCGAACTTCGTTGGTCCGGAGCCCGTGATTTGCCACACCGCATCCATGAATTGCTCGGCCGTCATACGCTTCGCCACCGGACCTGCGTAAACGTAATCTTTATCTTCACTGGAATGATCCAGCGGCAGCGATCGAGATTGATACGCCTGCGAGCTGCAGATTTGAGCGATGGTATGCTTCAGATCAAACTGATGTTCAACTAGATCGATCGCGAGGAATTCAAGCAGTTCGGGATACCACGGTTCGGTGTGCATCGCATCGGTCGGGTGGACAATCCCGCGGCCCATCAGGCGATGCCACAAGCGATTGACGATGGTCCGCGAGAACCGACCGTTATCGGTATGAGTCATCAGCGCGGCGAGTTGTTGTAGCCGCACGGGTCGCGCGGCCTGCGCGTCGATCGAGCCGAGTTCGGGGAAGATCCAGGCCGCGGTGGCCTGTCGTCCAGTTGGCTTGTCACAGCGGAATATTTCGAGCGGCTTATCGGAGATGATCGCCGCGAGTCCATAGGCTTCATCTAACTTCCAGCGATCAATAAAACTGTCATGGCAAGAGGCGCATTTCATGTTGATGCCGAGGAATGACTGACAGATGCTTTGCGCGAACTGCACTTCGGGTGTCTGGCTCGCACTGACATTCCCGCGCCAACGAATCCCCTGAATGAACCCTTCGGAATCACTCGTTGGTGCAATCAGCTCGCGCACAAATTGATCATACGGTTTGTTCTCCAGCAAAGAGCGATACAACCAGCTGGTGATCTGCTTACGACCACCCGTGATAAAGCCCGTGCCGGTGTAATCGTTGCGCAGCAAGTCATTCCAAAACGATAGCCAATGTTCTGCATAAGCGGTGTTATCGTCGAGCAGTTCCTCGATGTATTGGCGATGTTTGTCGCCATCCTGACTGGCCGCAAATTCGCGCACTCGACTGGCAGGCGGCAACAGTCCGACGATATCGAGCGACGCGCGCCGCACAAAGGCTCCATCGGCTAAACGTTCAACACGTTTCCCCGATGTACGAGCGAGATAATGATCGAGCAGTCGATCGATGGGATGATCGCGACCAGCGAGCGGCGGAGGCAATTGCGAACGCTGTAGTTTGAGTGGCGGTTCATAGCCACCCTTTTGAAACGTAAATCCCTCCTCCCAAGTTGCTCCCTCGTCAATCCAGCGTTTGAGGATTTGCACTTGTTTGTCGGACAATCGCGGTCCGTCGGGAGGCATGCGCAGTTCACTATCCTGCGACACAACTCGCGCAATCAATCCGCTGGTGGCACTTTTGCCAGCGACCACCGCTGCTCCTGATTCGCCGCCCTTGAGAAGGGCAGCGCGCGTATTCATCGAGAAACTGCCTTGCTGCTTCTCGCCCGTGTGACATTGCCCACACTGTTTGCTGAGGATGGGAGCGACATCGTGGGCAAAGTCGATCCGCTCGGGATCGGCGGCAGCGGCAGTGACCACGATGCTATCGCGCGAACTGGACAGCAACAGGAGGCTGACCAGCGGCAGGATTGCCATGCGGTACGAAATGAGATGTTGGAACAGGCGGACGCCAGTTGGTCGGAAACGCAGGTTCATGGAATGAGCGCCAAACGGAGGGAAGGATCAGTCGCGGGGACGCAATTTGGAAGCGGAAAGGCGGTCGCAGAGCTGATGGGCGGGAAGGCGCACTGCGGACCGCTTGGCTGCCTACACGTAATCTGCCGCACTGGGCTTGATGATGAGTTCCGGGACGTGAGCACGTTTCGGGAGCAGTGCGACGGCCACGACCATGTCACCCACATCCTTCGGCAACAACATTTTCGCTCGTCGCTCCTCGCTCACCGGTTGAGGGCGTTTCTCCAGGATAGGAGTGTCGACTTCGCCAGGGAAGATGTTGGTAATACGGATGCCGTTGGGTCCCTCTTCGTTCCAAGCGGCTGTGGTAAGTGCGGTGACGGCGAATTTGGAAGCGTCGTAAGCCACGCCGCCCAGCGGTGCAGCACGTTTACCGCTGATCGACGAGATGTTAATGATAAGTCCATCCTTACGAGCTCGCATGCCGGGTAGCGCGTAGTACATGCAGTTGTAAACACCAGTGGCATTGATCGCCATCACCTCGTCCCAGTCGGCGGGATCCATCTCTCCTAGCGATCGCTTTTTGATGTTCGTGCCGGCAGAGTTGATAAGGATATCGAGGTTCCCGAGAACTTGTGTTGCCCAGGCAAAGAGCGCTCGGCAGCTTTCGCGATCAGCCACATCGACCGGATGCACCTCAATGGGGTTATTTCCAGTCCAGGACTCTGCCGCCTCCCGCAGGGGCTGTTCACGCCGTCCCGCTATCGCCACTCGACAACCTTCCTCTGCCAGAGCGCGGGCAATGCCCCAGCCAATGCCGGTACCGCCACCCGTAACTAACGCCGTTTTCCCGACCAACCGCATGATATGGCTCTCCTGAAGTCTATTTTCGACTGGTATGCAGTCACCGTTTTAGCGGTCGGCGCCTAGCGACGACAAGCCTTGAAGGCCAAGCGGGCTAGTTGCTAGCTTGTTTCTTGTCCGAACCCGGCTGATAATCTCGATTAATACCAAAACTTTGCGATTCAGCACCCGTAGGGATGGCGGTTGGCAAGACCGTGGCGAGTAGGTTGTTATGGAGCGAGCGCTCGATACGACGATTCAGATTGTCACACCCGAGAACATTGCGTTTGACTATCGGGTGGCTGGTCCACTGAATCGGTTGCTGGCGCTGCTGCTCGACTATCTTTTCCGCACAGGTATCGTGTTCGTTGTCTACGCCGGTGCCGTTCTCTTGACCATCCTGTTGGCGATTCTCTCTGCTTACTTGCCGTTTTTACGCTGGTTCGTAGATACCTTTGCTGCTTTTTCCTTTACTTTCGCCCTTGTGCTGTGGTTTCTCCTGGATTGGTTTTACGGCGGTTTTTTCGAATCCTACTGGAATGGACAGACGCCGGGTAAACGAGCGCTGGGACTGCGCGTGGTGACGATCGATGGACGACCGATCAATGGCTTACAAGCGGTGTTGCGCAATGTGTTACGGTATGTCGATCTTTTTCCGTTCCTATCCATCGAAATGTTTGGTCCGCTGGTTGGCGCGAATGATTCGATACCGCCTCTCTACATCCTCCCCACGCTCCTGTTTGGCATGATCTCGATGCTCATCACGCGCCGCTTTCAGCGTATTGGAGATGTCGTCTGTGGCACGATGGTCGTGCTCGAAGAACGTCATTGGTTGGCGGGTATAGCCAAATTAGAAGATGATCGAGTGCCGAAGTTGGCGACGATTTTGCCCGCTGATTTTGTCGTCCATCGATCGCTGGCGAAGGTGCTTTCACTGTACGCGGAACGTCGCTTGAACCTGCAACCGCAGCGTCGTCAGGAGTTGGCCGCCAAACTGGCTAAGCCGTACATTCAGCGATTTAATTTGCTGCCCGATACCAGTTCGGATCTGCTGCTCTGCGCGATGTACTATCGAGCGTTTGTGGCCGATCAAGCGCGACAGTCGCTGGATTCCGAGGAGAAACACACGCTATGAAAGTAGTTGAACTGCTTGCTCAACGGCGCGCCTCCTGGGAAGAGCTCGATCGCCTCTGTGTTTCCCTACAAGGTCGACGCGGTCGCCGCATCAGCCCCGCTCTGGCCACTCGCTTCTCGGACCTCTACCGCGCCGCCTGCGCTGACCTGGCGCTGGCGGACGCCTACCAACTGCCGCCGAACACCGTTCAATTTCTGCATCGACTTGTGGGCCGAGCTCACAATCAACTCTACCGCAGCGAACCGTTTGCACTCAATCGTTGGAAAGATGTTTTGCTGATTGATGCACCACAATACATTTTTTCTGATCGCTGCGTGCAATTAGCATTTGTCATTTTTTGGGGAATATTCATTCTCTCAGCGCTCCTGGCGAATTCCGAAACCTTTTTTCCTGGGTACGCGGAGGCGATGATTGGCGAGCAGATGCTGAATCAATTGAAAGGCAGTTTCGCTGAGCCACCGCGTGGACGTTCCATGAATATGAATATGCTCATGGCGGCGTATTACATATCTCACAATACCGGTATCGGTTTAAAATGCTTTGCTGGTGGGCTGGCCATCGTGCCGGGTATTTACCTGACGCTCTATAATGCCGCCGCATTAGGCGCCGCGTTTGGCTATATGGCTCGTGACTCCGTCAAACAGGGTGATAATTTCTTTGAATTTGTCACCGCTCATGGACCGTTTGAACTTACCGCGATCGTCCTGGCAGCCGGTGCTGGTTTGCGCTTGGGGGTCTCCTTGATTTCCACTCGTGGCTGGGCCAGGTCTGATTCGCTGCGCAACACCGCCAAAGATGCGATGCCGATCATGGGCGCCTCGATGATCCTCTTTTTTCTCGCAGCACTAACCGAAGCGTTCATTTCACCTTCCGCATTGCCTTATGCAGTCAAAGCGGCCGTCGGCCTGATCGACAGCCTCTTGCTACTTTTCTATTTCGTAGGATTAGGTTTTCCACGAGGTAAAAAGCATGCATTTTGACCGCACTCGAATTGAAATACGCGAGCGCACGCTGGCGGAAATCATCGATCTCGCACTACTCATCGTGCGTCAGAGCGGTGGTCGAATCCTGCTGGCCATGCTGCCCCTGACGCTGGTCATGGCGGCCTTCAATCATTTTTTGATCGGCTGGATGGCAAGCTGGGAATATTATCACTATGAAAGTGACTTCATACCGGTGCGATATGTAGTGAATATGTCGCTGTTAATCTTCTTGGAGGTACCATTCGTATCGGTCGTGCCCACGTTGTATCTCGGGCAGTACGTATTTCATGACCATCCATCGCTGCGACGCGCGTGGCGGGAACTACCAGGGTTACTCGTCCCAGTACTCATTAATCTAGTGGTGTGGCGCGGGCCGGCCATCGCGGTTCTGTTGTTATGGAATGCCGAATCAGACGCGAATTACTCAGCGGGAGAGTTTTTTCTGCTGATGTGGTGTGGCCTACAGTTTCTGTTACGGACTTCGCGGCCCTATCTACCGGAGATTGTGCTGCTGGAGCGACATCCGCTGCGTGGAAAAAAAGCGAATCAGGTCACGGTGGGCAAACGTAATCAGCTGTTTCACCGATTTGGTCATTCAAACACATTCTCGCGTTCTATTGGAGCAGCCCTGATCGCGGTGTTACTAGCCTGTGCAATGGCTCATGGAGCCCTCTTTATGAATGGGGTTTTTCTGGGTAACTGGCGCTGGAGCTCGACACTCGTCAATGTTGCCTTTCCCGCTGCCGTTTGGCTGGCGGCGGCATTTGTGATCGTGATTCGCTTTCTTAACTACCTGGATGTTCGTATTCGCGACGAAGGGTGGGAAATTGATTTGCGACTGCGCAGCGAGGCGAATCGATTAATACAACGGATGACGGGGTCCACACCATGACACTCGTCGCTTGGATGGCTACCGAGAAATACTCGAAGCAGGCCGTGGAAGGCGGGCGGGACGCCTTGCAGTCCATGAAGCTCATTCCTTGGTACGACCCAGTTAAAGACGAGCTGAAGCCGATCCGGTTGGGACGCGAACCGGTGAAGGAGTATCCTGTCGAGCCTTGGAAAGGCTTTGATTTTGACCTGCCAACTTGGTTCATCGATATCTTCGGCGATCTGATCCGTGTCGTCGGTTACGTCTTACTATTCGCTCTGCTGGCACTCGTTATTTACCTCATATACCGGGCTTATCTGCTCGCGAGTGGACAAAAGAGACGGGGTAAGCAGAAGGTTAACAAAGGTCCGAGTCTTAACGCCGACATCGATCGAATCGAAAATCTTCCCTTTGAACTGGAAGCACCGCGTGGAGATCTACTCGAAGAAGCTCGGCGGCGGTATGAAATGGGCGATTATCGCCTAGCGATTATTTACCTCTACAGCTATCAGCTCATTCGGCTTGATGAGCACCAATTCATCAAGCTCACGCTGGGAAAAACCAATCGGCAATATCTGCGCGAAGTACGGCAGACTCCACCGCTGGCTCGGATCCTGGAACAAACCATGGTGACGTTCGAGGACGTCTTCTTCGGCCATTACAAGATTGGTCGAGATGAATTTGAGCCTTGTTGGCAGAGCTTAAGCAGCTTTCACCAAATCGTGCAGCAGCAGGAGAAACGGTCATGAAAGGAAATGATCGTAAGCTTTGGCTGCTGCCTCTGTGGCTGCTATTTACTGTGACGGCCGTCGGCTGTATCGAGCAACCGCTCTTCGATGAATATGGCAAGCGCACGACCACGACGCTGCAACCACAAAGTGTCGCCGGAACGAAAGTACTGGCGCTGATGTTTGAACAAGCTGGGCATCAAGTCAGTACGCGCGAAGTACTGTCACCGCGACTTAATAATTTTCAGACGCTGATCTGGTTCCCAGATGACATCGTTCCTCCGTCGCTCGCCGAACGAGCGTTTCTCGAAAACTGGCTGCGGGAAAGAGCGGGCAGGACCGTCATCTACGTGGGGCGAGATTTTGATGCCGCCAGTCATTACTGGCGAGTCATTCGGGCGCAGCAGTCGAATGTTGACGTTCGCACTGTCGATCGACGGTTAAGCCAATCCATCGCACGGCATGATCGGCTTCGAGGGGGATTGGTACCCGAAGAGTACGTGACGTGGTTTAACCTCAGGTCCGACCAGCCAGTCTACCGAGCTCAAAATCTGCAGGGACCATGGGCCGAGGGCGTGGATGGTGCGGCCACGGAGATTGATCTGCTAACTCGGTTTGACGTACCCACCCCGGAGGCGATCGCGCGGCACAAAGCCAAGCCTACAGTGAGGCCAGCGACGACGGTCTGGAAATCGGGAGCCTTTCAGCCGGCACCGCGACGGCGTCGAGCTGCTACGGGGCCGGGAAACTCCGGTGTGGCGGCTGGTAGCATGCCTCCGGCCTCCGTCATGGATGTGATCGGCGACTCACGATTTGACGTGCTGTTGGCAACCGATCGTGGCGATCCGCTGGTAACTCGGTGCGGTGGACTCCCCAATTTCGCCTCGGCGAGTTCTACAGTGCCCGAAAGTCAGTTGATGGTCGTCACGAACGGATCGTTTCTAGTCAACATCGGGCTTGTGAATCACGAGCATCGTAAACTGGCAGCTCGTCTGATCGAGCAATGTGGTCCAGCAGGATCCGTGGCATTTTTGGAAAGCTCCCCCGGTGGTATCGAGATCCGCGAGATGGAATCGGAGCAACCTAAAGCGAATGGATTTGAGCTGTTCCAGGTATTTCCACTCAACGTCATTCTCTTACATCTGATCGCGGCAGGGATCGTGGTCTGTTTTGTCAAACTCCCCATTTTCGGTCGACCGAAAAAAATACTGCCCGAATCGACCACCGATTTTCGGCAGCATCTGGTGGCTGCCGGGGAGCTACTTTCCTGGTCACAGGACAGCGAATTTGCGTGTGAAAAAATCGAGATCTACCGGCAGAAAGTGCAAGCCAAAAATCAACTGAAAGCTCCGCCTAAGGATTCCACATGAGCAACTCCCTACCCCCCGTCAATTCCTGGCCAGGCGCGAACGAAATGAGTGGGTCACAGCCGACCGGCGCCCCCAATGCCAGTCCGGGAACTCAGCGCGATACGCCCACGAAACGACTCTTCGAGCGGATCATGGCTGAGATCAGCAAAATCTACGTCGGCCAACAGGAATTAGTACTCGGCAGCCTAGTGGCGCTCTTCTCGAACGGCCACGTCTTGATCGAAAGCGTGCCGGGTTTGGGCAAAACGCTGTTTGTGCGGACATTGGGTCGCGTGCTCGGCTGTCGCTTTGGACGTATCCAATTCACTGCCGACTTGATGCCCTCGGACATCACGGGTGCGCCGATGTACGACATGAAGTTGCAAGAGTTCCGTTTTCGACCAGGACCCGTTTTCACTCAGTTCCTGCTGGCCGACGAAATCAATCGAGCCCCTGCGAAGACCCATGCGGCACTGCTGGAGATCATGCAGGAGTTTCGCGTTACGGTCGACGGAGTAAGTCATCCGCTTAGTCGGCCGTTTCTGGTACTCGCTACGCAAAACCCATTGGAATCGGAGGGGACCTACAACCTACCGGAGGCGCAACTGGATCGCTTCATGTTCAAACTGATTGCGAATTATCCGGGCGAGCAGGAAGAGGCGGATATTTTGAAAATGCACAGTCGCCAAATTGATATCAATCAGCGGCTGGAAGAAGAGATCGCAACGGTCACCAATCCCGAAGAGATTCAGCGGATCGCACAAGAGAATGCGCAGGTGCGAGTGGATGACAAGCTGGTGGATTACATTAATAAAATCGTGCGTTTAACTCGACGCTGGCCGCTGTTCCACATTGGTGCATCGCCGCGAGCGGGTCTGGCGATGATGCAAGCGGCACGCACTCTGGCGGCCTTCAACGGGCGCGATTACGCCATTCCCGATGATGTCGTGCAGATCGCCACGTCGGCGCTGCGCCATCGTGTGATCTTGACTGCCGAGGCCGAGGTGGAAGGCCAAAAAGTTGATGATCTGCTCTTCAATCTGATTCGCAGTGTGGAGGTTCCGCGCCTGTGAATTCCTTCGATTGGTCAGGTTGGATGGAATGGTTTGGATCGTGGCGCGAACAACTCAGTTGGTTCTGGTTGATTCTGCTCGCCGGCCCGTTCATTCCCCTGGCACTCTGGAAACGTGTCTATCCCACGAATCGACTGGTAATCGCCATTTGTGTCCCCACCATGATCTCGGTCACGCTGGCGGTCCAAATGGATGTGTTGCCACTGCTGATCTTGCTGGATTCCGGTATCGCACTCTTCGCCTTGGGCGATCTGATTTCGATCCCTCGAGCCTCCTGCTTTCGCGCTGAACGACACACACTCAAAATTGTTTCATTGCGAAATCCGCATCGAGTGGAGATTGTGGTGGAGAATCTCAGTCAACGGACGCTGCCAGTGGTCGTCCGTGATGACATCCCTCCGGAATTCACGGTCGAGATGACCGAGTTTGAATTGAGCCTCGGACCGCAATCTCGCGCGGTCATGCACTATGACATGCAAGCTCGGCGCCGCGGTGCCTATGCACTACGCCGTCTTTATCTCAAGCTGCGCAGTAAGTTGGGATTGTGGAGTCGGATTCTGACGATTCCCGTGGAATCGAAGCTCAACGTTTATCCCGATCTCAAACAACTGGCTGAGTATGCGCTGTTGGCGCGAACGAATCGTCTGACGCTGCTGGGAGTGCGACGTACGCGCAGGGTTGGTCAAGATCATGAATTTGAGCGACTGCGCGATTATCTGCCGGATGACAACTACAAGCACATGGAATGGCGGGCCACCGCTCGTCGACAACGTCTCACCGTAAAAGATTTTCAGAGCAGTCAGAGCCAACGTCTCATCTTCATGATCGATTGCGGCCGCATGATGACGAACGAAGCTCATGGCCTCAGCCTGCTCGACCATGCGCTCAACTCGATGCTCATGCTGAGCTATGTCGCCCTGCGACAGGGTGATTCTGTCGGCATGCTGGCGTTCTCGGATCGCGTACACACGTATGTTCCGCTCAAGGGTGGCATGAAGCAGATGAACAATCTGATGCATGCCTCCTTTGATCGGTTTCCACAATTAGTAGAGTCGCGATATGACGAGGCGTTTCTGCACCTATCGAGTCATTGCCGTAAGCGGGCACTTGTGGTGTTGATCACGAGTGTCTTCGATGAAGTGAATGCGAATCAGATTCAGCGCTATCTGGCGGCTCAAGTGGGGCGGCATCTCCCCCTCGGCTGCTTGATTCGCGATCGGCAGTTATTTTCCGCAGCGGACGCCGGGGAGAGATTGGTCAGAGCCAGTCGGTCGGGAATTGAGTCTCCGGACCTCTATCAAGCCGCAGTCGCAGCTCATATCCTGTCCTGGCGTCAACAAGTCATCAGCGATCTTACACACCAGGGTGTCCTCTGCCTCGACTTATTCCCCGAGGAAATGACAGCGCCCTTGGTGAATAAATATTTGGAATTGAAGGCACGACATCTGTTGTGATTCGCCATGAGTCAATCTGAGATCCCGGCAGCAGTCAACGCGACCACTCCGTCCACATCAACCCTGGGATCAAACGCTGCGAAAGCGCCCAGTTACCTGCCGCCCCGGCGGGCCTGGGTGACGGTCGGTATATGTTTGACGCTTGCGGTTTTATCCCAACTTGGACTGAATCGAGTGTTGGGGGAACTGGCGGATCGAGCAGCCTCGAACGTGGTGTCGCTGATTTTTTGTTTCATCGCGTTCATGCGACTGCTGACTTGGTTCGTCTTTCGCAGCTCCTATCCAGCACTCGTCCGCCGACTCGTGGGCCTCACCATCCTGGGCCTCGTCGTGTTCGGTGTCGCGACGATCAGCATTGATGAAACCACAGGCAACTTAGTGCCGTCCAAAATTCGTTTTCGCTGGATGAAGAAGACGGATCAAAACATCGCCTCAATTGAGACACCAGCTAAGTCCACGGTCATCGACTTATCGACTGAAAGTGAGAGTGACTATCCCGAGTTTCTCGGACGCGGTCGCCGCAATGCTCTGACAGGGATCAACCTCGCCAAAGATTGGGCGAATCAGCCACCCAAGCTGCTTTGGAAGCAGCCGATCGGAGCTGGCTGGTCATCTTTCAGCGTGGTGAATGGTTACGCGGTGACGATGGAGCAGCGTGGCGAGGATGAGCTGACGACGTGCTACGAATTGCGCACGGGGAAACTCGTCTGGGCTCATCGCGAAGCAGCTCGTCATGAAACCGTGCTCGGAGGCGTAGGTCCACGAAGCACTCCAACGATTCATGAAGGGCGAGTGTACACGTTGGGGGCGCAGGGAATTGTCGTTTGCCTGGAGGGTGCGACCGGCAAGCTTCTGTGGCGCTTCGACCTGCTGGCCGAACGAGGTAGTTCGCCGGAGCGAGATCCGTCGGTCGTCGCCTGGGGCCGCTCTGGCTCGCCACTCATCGTTGATAATCTGGTTGTGGTTCCCGCCGGTGGCCCCGCCAAAGGACAGTGCGTGTCGCTCATCGCTCTCGATAAACGCACCGGTGAGAAAGTATGGGAAGCAGGTGATCGGCAGGTGAGTTACTGCTCGCCGATTCTCGTGGAAGACTTAGTTGGTAAACGGCAAATCGTGAGTGTGAACGAGGACAATGTTTCAGGTCATGAGCCGCAGACGGGCAAAGTGATTTGGGAATATCCGTGGTTCGGCAACAGTGCCGCCAATGCCAATACCTCGCAACCCATTCCGTTGCCGGGGAATCAGTTGCTGGTGAGTAAAAGCTACGGAGCTGGTGCGATGCTGTTGCAGCTCAGTGACGCTGGCAATGGGAAGCTCGAAGCCAAAGAAGTCTGGCATAACAATCGAGTGCTCAAGACGAAGTTCACGAATCTGACGATTCATCAGGGCTACGGTTATGGCCTGTCAGATGGAATTTTGGAGTGTGTCGATTTGGAGACCGGGCGCAGTCGCTGGAAAAAAGGTCGCTACGATCACGGACAAGTGTTGCGCGTTGACGATATGTTACTGGTGTTATCCGAAGCGGGCGAATTAGCTTTAGTCGACGCGTCCCCGCAAGCCTATTTCGAACATGGCAAGATTCCAGCTCTGGAAGGTAAAACCTGGAACAACCTCTGCCTGATCGACCACCTGTTGCTCATCCGCAACGGTCAAGAAGCTGCATGCTACGAGCTGCCCTAGTGTCGCAAGACTTTCTAAGTCGGTAAGCGAACATGTCGCCCGACTTTCCAAGTCGGTAAGCGCACAGCAGCAGACCAAGCCTTAGCGTGCACTTTCTGAAATGCAGGGCAACCGAAATCTAGCTACACGTTAAACAGGAAGTGGCAAATGTCGCCGTCTTGCATCACGTACGACTTGCCTTCGACGCGTAGCTTGCCCGCAGACCGAATTTCCTTTTCCGATTGAAACGCTTCCAGATCTTCCAGCGAATAGACTTCACAGCGAATGAAGCCACGTTCGAAATCACTGTGGATTACGCCAGCGGCTTGCGGAGCGGTCGCTCCAACCGGAATCGTCCACGCCCGCACTTCCTTTTCACCCGCCGTAAAGTAACTCTGTAAACCGAGCGTGCGATACGCCTCCCGCGCCAAAACGGCCAACGCCGGTTCGGCTAGACCAACGCCTTGTAACATTTCGGTACGCTCCGGCTCCTCGAGTTCGGCGATCTCCGCTTCCAGCTTCGCGCACACCGGCACGACTCCCGCCGAAATCTTGGTGGCAAACTCCCGCACCTTTGTGATGAGTGGCCCCTGGCCCAGTAAATCCGACTCGTCGACGTTCGCGACAAAGAGCACCGGTTTGGCTGTCATTAATCCAAAACTATGCATCGCCTTCGCCTCCGGTTCCGGCAATTGCAATCCACGGAGCGGCTTCTCCTGTGCCAGATGCGCCATACACAGCTCGATGCCACTCACCCGCAGCTTCGCTTCCTTGTCACCCGATTTGGCAGCTCGCTGCGCCTTGGGCAACGCCTGCTCGAGCGCTTGCAGGTCCGCCAGCATCAGCTCCAATTCGATCGTTTCAATGTCCGAAGTCGGATTCACCGCGCCTGCCACGTGGATCACATCGGGATCCTCAAAGCAACGTACCACCTGCAGAATCGCATCCACTTCACGAATGTGACTCAGGAACTTATTCCCCAGCCCCTGCCCTTCACTCGCACCTTTCACAATGCCCGCAATATCAACCAGTTTGAGTGCCGCGGGGACGATCTTCTGCGGCTTGATGTAGCGCGTGATGCGGTCCAAGCGCGAGTCGGGAACGCTTACAATTCCCTCGTTGGGCTCAATCGTGCAAAACGGATAGTTGGCCGCCTGAGCACCCTTGGAGCTGGTGAGTGCATTGAAGAGCGTACTTTTTCCCACGTTCGGCAGACCCACAATCCCCGCTTGCATCGCTTGTCCTCGTTAACGGCTCATCGATCGATCATCTTGAAAGGAAATCCCAGACGGTTCTGCCGGCAGCAGCTACGCCCCAACAACCGCTGGTGCGATTGTCCGCGGACAACTCCACATTGACAAGACCAGCGAGGAACAATCAAACCCGGAGTTACCGAGTGGCGCTTGAGTGTGAAGTAGCGCTGTACTACAACACTCGCTCCTGCTCGAACCTACCACCCACCTCCGCGGAATGATTCCATGGCCTTTAATTTCACTCGCGTCCTTCGTTCCGGGCTGATTGCCCTCGGGCTCTGCGGTTTAATCTCGCAGACTTATTCCTCAGCCTGGGCGCAGGCCACCACCGTGGCTGAAGAACCACCCGCTGCCACCGCCCGAGCACCCCAGTATCCCGGTCCACTTCCCCAGCAAGGATACCTGCTGCCAAATGGTTGGCGAGTGACACCGGTGGGAAAACAGGTCAAGTTAACCGATCTCCCGCTCAACATCATTGCTTTACCCGACAATAAGCATGCGCTCGTCGCAACCAGCGGCTACAACACGCACGAATTGTCGGTAATCGATTTGCAGAAAGCGGAGCGTATCGGAAAGCAGACCGCCAAACAAACCTGGTACGGTTTAGCCATGAATCCGCAGGACGGCCATATCTGGTGGTCCGGCGGTGGAGCATCGCTGTTGCATGGTTATCAGTGGCGCGAAGGCCAGCTGACTACCCGCGATCCGTTCCCGTTGCCGCTTGCCAAAGATGCCACTCCTCCCGCCGACGCACCACCGGAAGGTTTCCGTACCGGCGTCACGCTCGACACCAAACACGGACACCTGTACTCGCTTACCATCCTCGCGAAAGGCAAAGGTAAATCGTTTGCCTGGGGTGATGCGACCAGTGACAACGGAGCGGGTGGAGCCATCACGCGCGTCGACGTTCGCCACCAGCAGCCCAATCAATCGGCACCCTGTGGCAAACGCCCGTACGATGTCGTCCTCGCGCGCAACGGACTGCTCTACGTCAGCGACTGGGCCGATCGCAAAGTGCTGGTTGTCGATCCGGAATCGCTGCGCACCGTCGCGCGGATTCCGGTCGGCGAACATCCCAACCAAATCGCCCTGCATCCCACCGACGACCGACTCTTTGTCGCTTGTGCCTCCAGCAACAACGTCTCGGTCATCGACACCAAAACAGGGACCGTACAAGAGACGATCTTCACCGCCCTCTTTCCGCGTTCCCCCGAGGGCAGCACTCCCGATGCGCTCTGCTTGGCTCCCGATGGTGAAACATTGTTCGTGGCGAATGCCGACAATAACTGCATTGCCGTTATCGACGTGGAACATCCACGTCATAGCGAAGTGAAAGGATTCATTCCGACCGGTTGGTATCCCACCTCCCTCGCGATTACTCCTGATGAAAAACATTTATTGGTCGGCGTGGGCAAAGGCAATCAGACCGCTCCCAACAAACCTACCCCTGAAAAACTTGCCGCTGAACTTGCCAAGCCCAAGGCTCAGGGTGACTATTCCTATTTTCCCTTCCCTTATATCGGCACCACGTTATCTGGTTCTCTGTCCATCATCGAACTTCCCTCGGACAAGGAACTAGCCGCCTACACTCACCAGGTTTATCAGAACTGCCCTTACTCCGACAAACAGTTAACCACCGCGCCTTCGAAACGTCCCACCGCCATCCCCACCAAGGTCGGTGATGCCTCGCCGATCAAACATGTCATCTACGTGATCAAAGAAAATCGCACCTACGATCAAGTATTCAGCGATATTCCGCGAGGTAATCGCGATGAGAGTCTGCTGATGTTTGGGGAACGCGTCACGCCAAATCATCACAAGCTGGCAAATGAATTCGTCTTGTTGGATAACCTCTACTGCAACGGACATGTATCCGCCGACGGCCACCCCTGGTCGACCATGGCCTACAACACCGATTACATCGCTCGCAATTGGGCCCTGACCTACTCCGGTCGACTCGGTATCGACGATGATGATGAAGGCGATTTGACGACCGCCCCCAGCGGCTACATCTGGGACGCCTGCAAACGATTAGGCGTCAGCTATCGAAGCTACGGCGAATATGGAGGTCGAGTGAGCGATAAGGATGGCACGTTCCGCATGGAAGGCCGAGTCCCCGGGCTCATCGGTCATGTTTCTCCCAAATATGGTATTCCCAAAAAACCAGGCCAGAAAGTGCGCGATACGGATCGAGTGGATACGTTTCTAGAAGAATTTCATGAATATGAAAAGAACAAGAATTTACCTCGTTTTATTATTATGAGCTTGGGTGAGGATCATACGGAAGGAACTCGGACGGGAGCCCCCACTCCGCAGGCCTGCGTGGCCAGTAACGACTTGGCGTTGGGGAAATTAGTGGAAGCGGTCAGCAACAGTAAGTACTGGGCATCGACCGCGATTTTTGTCATCGAAGACGACGCTCAGAATGGCCCCGACCACGTCGACGCTCACCGCACCATCGGATTAGTCATCAGCCCCTACGTGCGTCGTCATCACCTGGACAGCACGCAGTACAGCACCTGCAGCATGATTCGCACGATGGAACTGATTCTCGGCTTGCCACCCCTCAGCCAATTCGACGCTTCGGCACAACCCATGTTCGAATCCTTTACGGATCAAGCCGATTTAACTCCCTACAAGCACGAACCGGCACAAATTGATCTCAACAAACTCAATGACAAACTCGCCTATGGTGCCGAACGGTCAAACAAGATGGACTTTACCGAATACGATCGCATTGACGATTTTGAACTCAACGAAATCCTCTGGCGCGCCATCAAGGGTCCCAGCGCTGAATTGCCGCCCGCCGTACGTCGCGCGATTGCTTACCGCGAAGTTCCGGTCGAAGAAAAGAAGTAAACGGGATGCCGCGGATTTGGTCGCCGGGCAAATTTGCAGCGAACGGGTGTTGTGGGTGGAAATTGCCCTGTCGTCTGCTAGACTGTTTTGGGTGCGTTTCGAGTGGGAATAGCCATGCCGGAATGCAAATGCCAATCACGGGGATGGGTCGCAAATCATAAGAAAGGTGAGTTCTGGTATGTCATTGCTACGATGGACAACACGCGTGTTGATGGCCTCTGCGGTCATCCTGTCGCTGGTCGCTCAAGGCTGGTCGGCTGAAGAAGGTTGGGTGGTCTCGTTCCAAGAGGCCAAGGAAAAGGCGGCCAAGGAAGGTAAAGATATTCTGATTGAGTTCACCGGTTCCGACTGGTGCCCGCCCTGCAAGGCACTCAAGTCTAAGGTTCTCGACACGGAAGTCTTCAAGACCAAGACTCCGGAAAAGTTCATTCTGCTGAAGGTCGACAATCCTCGCGATAAGTCGATGCAGAGCGATGAAGAGAAGGCGCAGTACCCAAAGATGGCCGGCGAATTCAAAGTTTCGGGTGTGCCGACGATCATCCTGGCCGACGCCTCCGGTCGACCCTACAGCAAGATGGTCGGTTACAGCGGTGCCGAAGCCGATCAGTATGTGGATGACCTCATCAAGAAGGAAGACATTCGCAAGAAGCGCGATGCCGCGATGGCTGAAGCTGAAAAGGCCAGCGGCGCCGACAAGGCGAAGAAGCTGGACGAAGCCATCTCCGTCATCGACGGCGAACTCGCCGTTTCGCAGTACCGCAGCGTCGTCGACGAAATCATCAAGCTCGATGCCGATAACTCGGCGGGCTTGAAGGCCAAGTACGAAGGCACCCTCAAGCTGGGCGACGTGCGTGCTGCCCTCACCAAAATCCGGCAGTCCGCCGGTCCCAACAACCACCAAGGTGTGTTGGACAGTGTCGAGAAGCTGATGGAAGAGATGAAGCCGACCGGTGAAGGCTTGCAAGAAGCACTCATCCTCAAGGCACTCGCCACGATGCAAATCGACAAGCCCAAGGCGAAGCCAATTTTCGAAGCAGCACAAAAAGCCGCTCCCGATACCCAAATGGCCAAGCAGATCCAGAATTTCCTGACCGCTCAATTCAAGGATGAGTAAGTCCCTGGGGAATTGCGATCCGATGGAATACCTCGTTCCTCGGTCCTAGACCCAAGCACCTCGCGATGAACACCAAGTGGCCTCTGATGGGACAGACCCAGCAGAGGCCCTTTTTCGTGGGTGCCTGGAATAGCAACAGGGATAAAGGGAAACACGGGTAGGAGTGAAAACACAGAGGCACAGAGGGCACAGAGAACGTGATGCGGGCGTGCTCTTTCAGAATTTAGGCATCTGTCTCCTTACCCCCCCCTCTGTGATCTCTGTGCCTCTGTGTTTCAAAAATCTCCGTGATCTCCGTGAGCTCACCATGAAAATGTATTTCGCCGGTGCCTGGCGCGACGGCTCCGAGGGCACGATTGAGGTGACGAGCCCCTACGATGGGCAGGTCATTGATACGGTGCCGCGTGCCTCCAGCCAAGAGCTCGACGAGGCCCTTGCCGGAGCGGTTCAAGGCGCCGCGATCATGCGCCGACTGCCTGCCCGTGAACGCTTCCTAATCTTGCGCCGAACAGCCGACCGACTCCTTGAGCAACAGCAAGAACTCGGCACACTAATCGCGCGCGAAGAAGGTAAGACACTGGCCGAAGGTATTTTCGAGGTGACGCGAGCGGCGGAGACTCTGGAGCTATCGGCCGAAGAAGCGAAGCGGCAGGGCGGCGAAGTATTGCCGCTCGACGCCGCTCCCGGCGGCGCGGGCAAGCTGGGGTTCACCTTACGAGTGCCCTGCGGTGTAGTGCTAGCGATCACGCCGTTCAACTTTCCATTGAATCTGGTTTGTCACAAAGTTGGTCCCGCACTCGCCGCCGGCAATAGTGTGATCCTCAAACCTGCCACCGACACACCACTCTCCGCTTTGCGATTGATCGAGCTACTGCTGGAGTCGGGATTACCGGCGCTGGGCATCAGTTGCGTCACCGGATCGGGAGCGACGCTCGGCGATCAGCTCTGTGCGGATGAACGCATTCGAAAAATCAGTTTCACCGGCAGCGCTGATATTGGACGTCGTATTTGTCAGGTGGCGGGATTGAAACGAGTGACCATGGAACTGGGCTCCAACAGCCCACTCGTGGTGCTCGCCGATGCCGATCTTGACCTCGTCGCCACCGCCATCGTCGCAACCGGCTACGGAAACGCCGGCCAGGTCTGCATCTCGACTCAGCGTGTGATCGCAGTCGCTGAAATCTACGACGAGCTGTTAGCGCGGGTGGCGCCGCGAGTGGCAGCTATACGGGCCGGTGATCCGCTGGCCCCTAACACCACGATGGGGCCGATGATTCGCTTGCGCGATGCGGAACGAGTGGAGCAGTGGGTAGGCGAAGCGGTGGACCGTGGTGCACGAGTCGTCGTGGGTGGTGAGCGAACTGGTACGTTGATGCCGCCCACGTTGCTCGCCGATGTCAGTCCCCAGACACGTCTGAGCTGCGAGGAGTTGTTCGGGCCAGCCGTCGCCGTAACTCGAGCGACCGATGCTCACGATGCGCTGCAGCTCGCAAACGACGCCAAATACGGCTTGAGCGCTGGCATCTTTACGAACAACCTGCAGCAAGCTCTGCGATTTGTGGAGCAAATCGAAAGTGGCAATATTCATATCAACTGGGGACCCGGCTGGCGCGCCGATCTTATGCCCTACGGCGGACTCAAACAGAGCGGCTTTGGCAAAGAAGGTCCCAAATACGCCATCGCTGAAATGACCGAGTCGAAAACCGTCGTCATTCACGGTTGATCGATTTCATTCGGTCGTTACGGGTTTCCTGTGGGTCGACGTCGACCCACAGTAAAACCCGGATTGACCTTTTATTCTCGCACGAGTTCGATCGTCGACCACATACTGGGATCCTCCAGCACGTTGAACGACTGATTCAGCGTTAAGTATTGGCGCCCGAGTTCCTGGTCCAGGACGAAGTAGTAGAAACCGAGTCGTGGATGTTCACTCGGATCAAATCCTGTAATCGCGGCGGCTGGAATCGCTCCCTGCAGAAAGTAGCCATCTTTCTTAGAGTCGACTCGAACCGATAACGTTTGGTCCGGAATTCCCCGAGGGCTTTCTCGGGCGCGATTGATCGCCAGCAACAAGGCGTTCCCACCAGCAGTTTTCATCTCGCCCTTACGTGGCATGAAAGCAAAGCGATGACAAAAGCGAGTTGCTCGATGCACATTGTGCGTGTCACGAGTGTCAACAAATAACTGAATACTGTCGTTTGCCAGCGTATCGCGCCAATTGAAATCCAGCGGAGTTTGTCGTCCGCTGACTCGCAGGTTCACGGCCAGTCCCGCTTCACTCCACGCTAGTCGCACATCCGCCAGCGTGGGCGTTTGATCGAGCGCAGAGAAGTGGGGCAAAGCGTAGGTCTCATCCAGCGCCGGACAATCAGGCTTTCCGGCCTTATTCGCATAGCGACAGGGAAAAGAAAACCGAAACAAAAAATTCGTCGGCAAAAGATCGTTAATCATCGTATTAGGTAACGCTGGCAAGGTGTGTATACATCAAATCTAGCAGGTCAGAATCTTCGATCTCTTCCAAAGTCGTGAAATCAACCTGCACGGCGTCGAATGCTTCAAATTCCTCGAGCGTGCAGGATCGGCCAATGTCGAATTCTGAAATCAGATCTCTGCTCACAGCCCCGGGTGGGCCTAATAATGACAGACGCAGATGTTCCGGTTTCTTCGTGGAAATGAGAGCCCAAGGAAGGTCGTCGTCGGGAAAGCCGTAAAGGACGATATCCTTTTGTTCCCAAAAAAACTCTCCTCCATCGCGCACCTCATCCATCTTCTTGCACAACGCATCCAGTATTTTTGGTTTCCAAACGACATCGCTGCCGGGTGGAAAACCTCGCGCTGAAAAATGCCAGGCTCTGCCCAGTACCGTCCAGGGCTGCAGCCCATCAGGAAATTGCGGTTCTACTGCTGACTCGGCTTCTGCTTTCACTACTTCCAGGCGTCGTTTTTCTTTCCGCTTGGCTTTCGGCGGCGGCGCATCTTCTGACGCCACGGCTCGCGGTTGATCCACCTGCTTGAACGCTTCCATCGCGCGATCCACAAACGCCAAGAATTCGGGACTGTTCACCTCTTCGAATGAATAAAGACGGAACACCACTTCCTGCCAGGGACCGCGAGTTAAATTCACCGTGATGCGCCTTTGATACTCGGTAAACGGCATCTCCGGGATCTCGTTGAGCTCCTTGAGTTTGATACTTTCAACGAGTTTTTTGTGTCGAAAAGCATCTCGAGCCACGCGGAATTTCAAGGTGAGTAGCCAGACTTCACTTGTCTCGGCACGCAAAAACCAACCGTTTGATTTCTTCGTCCCGAATACCTCGACGGTACTTCGACTATCCCAATCCGGTGCTGCAAAGCCGCCCGCGTCTTGGATTCGATCGACCACTTGTTCCAGAATCCGTCCATCCCATCGCGGGCTGGTGCCGGCATAAGAGACGCGATCGCGAGTATGCCAGCGTCGTCCATCGACTTCCCACGGCATCTTCAGCGTCTTGCCCAGTTGATGGATTTCCAGGTCGTCGGGCCGCTTCTCATCCACGATCTTCGTTGGCTGTCGCTCCACATAAGGACCCGCCGCCAGAATTGGTGCGAGTGCCTCACCGGTGTGCGATCGCAGAAGCGGGGCCTGTCCTGCTACACCACTCTCTGCATTCACTCCCGCAATTACGTTCGACTCCGGCGCTGACGCCTTGGATTTCGCGGATTTTTTCTTGTTCACCACCGGCTTTGGCGAGCCGTTACTCTGCGCTGCTGCGGCGTGAGCAACGATTTGCTCGGGCGTGCCCTGCACGACTAGCTGACCACCACCCACTCCCGCCTCTGGGCCCAAATCAATAATCCAGTCACACTGCTTGATCACATCCAGATTATGCTCGATCACAACCACCGTGTTACCCATGTCGACCAGGCGATGCATGACATCCAGCAACCGCTGCACGTCATCAAAATGCAAACCCGTCGTCGGCTCATCCAGCAGATAAATCGTTTTGCCCGTGTCCGGTCGGGACAGCTCGGCAGCCAACTTCACGCGCTGCGCCTCACCACCCGACAGCGTCGGAGCGGATTGACCGAGTGTCAGGTAATCCAGGCCTACGTCACACAGCGTACGCAAAATGCGGCGGATCTTGGGAATGTTGTCGAACAGCTCCAAAGCCTCGCGACAGGTCATCTCCAGCACATCGCTAATCGAACGATTGCGATAAGTAACATCCAAAATCGCCTGGTCGTATCGCTTACCATGACAGGTTTCGCACTTCACCCACACATCCGGCAGAAAGTGCATTTCAATGCGCTTCTGACCATTTCCTTCACACACCTCGCAGCGGCCTCCCGACACATTGAAACTGAAATGTCGCGAGTTGTACCCGCGCACACGCGCCGCCGGCACCTGCGTGAAAACATCGCGTATCAGCTCGAAAACGCCCGTATACGTTGCGGGATTCGAACTGGGTGAATTACCCAGCGGCTGCTGATCCACTCGAATCACTTTATTGAACTGCTTCACACCCTCCAAAGCGTCATGCGCACCCGGAGTCACCGCCGCGCGATGCAGTAGCCGCGCTAGAGCAGGATACAAGATGTCCTCGACCAGCGAGCTCTTGCCACTGCCGCTCGGACCCGTGATCGCGGTGAGTGTCTGCGACGGAATCCGGACATCGATGTTCTTCAAGTTATTGTGCCGCGCGTTGCGCACCAGCAGATCTTTTTTATCCGGCTTCGGCAACGTGCTCCGTCGATTCGTCGGAATAGAAATCGCTTTGCGGCCACTCAAATAGGGACCCGTCACCGATCGCTGGCTCGCCGCAATCTCCTGCGGAGCTGCCGCCGCAGTAATCTCACCACCGAGTTTCCCTGCACCAGGTCCAAAGTCACACAGATAATCGCACTCTTCAATCACCTCGCGATCATGTTCCACCACAATCAAGGTATTACCGAGATCGCGCAGTTTGTGGAGCGCGTTGAGGAGCCGGCGGTTATCGCGTGGATGCAGGCCGATCGTCGGCTCATCGAGCACATAGAGGATGCCACACAGTCCGCTTCCCAATTGGCTTGCTAAGCGAATACGCTGCGCCTCACCGTTCGAAAGCGTCGCGGCCGGTCGACCAAGACTCAAATAATCCAGTCCGACATCCACCAAAAAACTGACGCGGTTCTGAATCTCGCGCAGCAACTCACCCGCCACCTTCGCTTCCGCCGGATCAAGCGTCCACCCAGCGATCGTCTGCTGCAGTGCTCCCAGCGGCAGGCGAGTGAAATCTTCGATCGTCAGGTCATGGAAGCGCACGGCCGAAGCGTCCGGCCGTAAACGACTTCCGTTGCACACTGAACATTCCACTTCATCAACAAGCTGTTCCAAGCTGTAGCGGAGAGAAATCGAGACGTGCGACGCCTCCTCCAGTGCTGGATACATTCCCTTGTATTGAAATCGAAACGGAAACGGCTTCTCGACCGTAAACCAAATATCGCCCGTACCGTGCAGAATCAGGCGCCGAAAACGCCCGGGTAGCAGTTCAAAGGGAACATCCAGCGGCAGCCCCACCTCACGCCCCATCGCTTCCAGCATCGCCAGCGAAGTGGCCTGATCCAGCCCTGGCCATAGTCGTAGCACTCCCTGTCGCAGCGTCAGCTTCGGATCACGAATCAGCTGCGCCGGGTTCGCCCCGCGCTGTGTCCCCAATCCCTGGCACGACGTACACCAGCCAAGCTGAGTGTTGAAGGAGAACCGATGCGGCGTGAGCGGCTCAAAGCTATCGCCACACTGCCGACAGGCCAGATGCTGGCTATGCGTGATCACCTCCCACCGACTCTCCAGCATCTTCTCCTCGACCACCGCGACCTGCATGATCCCTTTGCCCAGCGACAAGGTTTTCTCAATGCTATCGGTGAGGCGTGAGCGCTGCGCTGGTTGCACGACCACCCGGTCCACCACCACCTCGATCGTATGCTGAGTGCGTCGATCCAGTTCGGGAGGCTTATCCAATGAGAACGTGTAGCCGTCAATTCGTACCCGGACATAGCCCGTCGAACGCAGCTCGTCCCACAACTGCTCATACGTCCGTCCGCCATCGAGCTGGATCGGGGCGAGCAGATAGAGGCGAGTGCCCGCGGGCATGGCGAGCACCGTGTCGGTGACCTGATCGACGGTTTGAGTGCCGATCGGAATCTGGCACTTGGGACAGAAGGGGCTTCCCAGCCGCGCCATCAGCACCCGTAGATAATCGTAAATCTCCGTCACCGTGCCGACCGTCGAGCGCGGCGTGTGCCCCAGATTCTTCTGCTCAATCGCCACCGCCGGTGATAGCCCATCGATCGATTCCAACTGCGGCTTCTGCATCTGAGCGACAAATTGTCGCGCGTAGGAACTTAGACTCTCCACATAGCGCCGCTGACCCTCAGCGTAAATCGTGTCCATGGCGAGCGAACTTTTGCCCGAACCGCTCGGCCCGCAAAACACCGTCATCCGATCACGCGGCACCGTCACGTCGACATTTTTCAAGTTGTGCTGTCGAGCTCCGACGACGGTGATCGGCGGCTGCGGCTTGAGTTCAATCGGTGCCGGCTCCGGCGTCTTCTTCGTCGCTCGCTTCTTGCTCGTCGTGATTTCCAGCGGTCGCTGCTGTAAATGTTTCCGCAGCGATTGTCCCGTGTAGGAATGTTCGCAGTGCGCTAATTCGTCGGGCTTTCCTTGAGCGATGATCGTTCCACCGCCGGCACCACCCTCCGGCCCCATGTCGATCACCCAATCCGCCGTCTTAATCACATCCAAATTGTGTTCGACCACCAGCACCGTGTTGCCCGAATCGACAAAGTTATGCAGGACGTTGAGCAGTAAATGAATATCGGCAAAGTGCAAGCCGGTCGTCGGTTCATCGAGCAGATAGAGTGTCTTGCCGGTGCTGCGTTTCACCAGCTCACGCGCTAACTTCACACGCTGTGCTTCGCCACCAGACAGCGTCGGAGACGGCTGCCCCAGCTTTAAATAATCCAGCCCCACCGCGCGCAACGTCTCCAGCTTATGACGAATCGTCGGTACGTTGTCGAACAGTTCTAGCGCCGAGGGAACGTCCATTTCCAGCACATCATGAATGGACTTGTCTTTGAATCGCACCTGCAAGGTTTCGCGATTAAATCGATGTCCCTCACACACCGGACAAGTCACCCAGACGTCGGCCAGAAAATCCATTTCCAGCTTGTTCGAACCATTGCCCTCACACGCTTCACAGCGACCACCCGTCACGTTGAAACTAAAACGACCCGGTTTGAATCCACGCTGCTTGGCTTCTGGCATCTGCGTGAACAAGTCACGAATCTCATCCAACACCTTGATGTAAGTCGCGGGGTTGCTGCGCGGCGTTCGTCCAATCGGCGACTGATCGATATCAATGAGCTTGTCGAGATGCTCCAGGCCCAGCATCTTGGCGAACTTGCCCGGATTGCCTTCGCCACCATTCAAATCGCGGCGCAGCGCTTCCACTAGAATGTCGGTGACCAGCGAACTCTTACCCGATCCGGACACACCCGTAATGCAAACGAATGCCCCCAGCGGAATGCGCACATCAATGTTCTTGAGGTTGTTGTGAGCGGCACCGAGGATTTCGAGGAATCGATTGCCGATCGGGCGGCGCTGCCTGGGAATCTCGATCCGCGTTCGTCCCGAAAGATACTGCCCCGTGAGGCTCGTCGGTTCCGCCGCAATATCGCGAGCGGTGCCACTGGCCACAATATGGCCACCGCGCACACCCGGGCCTGGACCAAAATCGATCACCCGATCAGCCGCGCGCATCGTATCTTCGTCGTGCTCCACGACAATGACCGTGTTGCCCATGTCCCGCAAATGCTGCAGCGTGCCCAGCAAGCGATCGTTGTCGCGCGGATGCAATCCAATCGACGGCTCGTCAAGAATGTAGAGCACACCGACCAGGCCCGAACCAATTTGGCTCGCCAGACGAATGCGCTGCGTCTCGCCACCCGACAACGTCGGTGCGGCTCGGGCTAAGGTGAGATAATCCAGGCCGACGTTGAGCAGAAAACCGAGTCGAGACCGAATCTCCTTGAGCACCTCAGCGGCGATCATCGCTCCGTTCGCATCCAACTGCAAACCGTCAAAAAAAGCGACCGCATCGCGAATCGATAACTCACAAACCTCGGGCAAGGAGCGCCCTGGCTGGTCATGAAACTGCGGCGAGACTGTCGTTAAACGCACCGATCGAGCTTGCGGTCGCAGTCGCTGACCCGCACAGTCACTACATTCCAGATGCGCCATGTAGCGCTCTAGTTTCTCGCTCGCTTTCTTGCTGATGTTCCCCAGATTCTCCGCGAAATAACCGGGGATCACACCCGCAAACCGCATCTGTTTGCCGCCCTGGCGCTGCGCGATATGTGGTGGCAGAGGAATCGTTTCCGTACCGGTCCCCCAGAGCAAAATCTGCTGCGCGGCAGCGGGAACCTCGTTCCACGGAGTTTCTAAAATCGCACCCGTTTCCAACTCGAAATGCGACTCCAGGATCTCAGCCACCTGCTCAAACATGAGACGCAGGTAGCGTTCCATCTTTTTGAAGGTTCCCAGTGGTTCAATACAGCCGTTCCGGATGGTCTTCTCGGGACTGGGAATCAGCAGTTTCGGATCGAAGGTAAACTTCGTACCCAAACCATGACACGCTTCACACATCCCCTGCGGACTGTTGAAGCTGAAGAGCTGCGTGGTCGGTGCAGCGAAACTCAAGCCGCACGGCGTGCAGGCATATTGACTGGAATAGACGATATCCCGACTGCCGCCGTCGGCTTCCAGATCGATCACCAGCGCGCCTTCGCCCAGCTTGAGCGCCGATTCGATCGCCTCTGTCAAACGTGGCCGCACATCCGGGCTCAGCACAAACCGATCCACCACCACTTCAATCGTGTGGCGCAGTTGGCGGTCGAGTGCGGGAACATCGGTCAGTGCCACCGTGCGACCGTCCACTCGCACTCGACTAAACCCCTGCTTCAGCAAATCCACAAACAATTCGCGATGCTCGCCTTTTTGAGCGCGGATGAGTGGTGCGAGGACCGCGAACTTACTGTCCGCTGGCAGCTGCACGATACTGATCAAAATCTGCTCGCGCGACTGAGCCGTAATCGGCTGCTGGCACTGGGGGCAAAAACCTTGTCCCACGCGCGCGAACAGCAGTCGCAGATAGTCATAGATTTCGGTGACGGTGCCGACGGTCGACCGCGGATTATGGCCCGTCGACTTCTGCGAAATGGAAATCGACGGACTCAGCCCCTGAATCGCGTCGACGTCAGGTTTCGGTAATTGACCGAGGAACTGTCGAGCGAACGTGGAGAGGCTTTCGATGTAGCGACGCTGCCCCTCCGCGAAGACCGTGTCGAACGCGAGCGAGCTCTTTCCGGAACCGCTTACGCCCGTCAGACAGATCAGTTGATTACGGGGTAAAACGAGCGAGACGTCGCGCAAATTGTGCTCGCGAGCGCCTTTGATGATGATGTCGGATGCTGGCATAATCGGAATCCTATCGAACCCGGTAGGAGTGTACCAGACACGGGGCCAGGGTTTTTCCGCGTCCTCGTACCCAGGAGAGCTGACCATGCGATGTTTCCTTGGATTCCTGCTGAGTTTCTTCGTGCTGCAGGTCGTCCCGCACCCGCTCCCCATGGCACCACAGGCCGCGTTTGGCGAGACACGCGACGAGCGACTGGAAGCGCTCTTCCGTCAGCCCCGCTACCAGACCGCTCGCTGGGGCCTGCTCTTCGTCGACCAGGAAACCGGCGACGTTGTCCTGGAACGCAATCCCGATCAGCTTTTCATTCCCGCCTCAGTCACCAAGCTCTATAGCGTCGCCCATGCGCTCGATGCCTTGGGCGCTGACCACCGCTTCGTCACGCCGGTGCACCGCCGCGGCACGATCGACACCACCCAGAAACTTCATGGAGACTTAATCCTCGTCGCCTCAGGGGATCTGACTTTGGGAGGCCGCACGACGGATAAAGATGAAATCGCATTTACGAACAATGACCATACCTATGCCAATGGTCCCAACGACACTCAGCTCACCGCTCCCAACCCACTCGCGGGCATCGAACAACTCGCCCAGCAAATTGCGCGCTCGGGAATCCGGTCGATACAAGGCGATGTCATCGTCGATGATTTGCTGTTCGAGCGCGCGGAGGGGACCGGCAGCGGGCCCAGTCGAGTGACGCCGATCATGATTAACGACAACTTGATCGATGTGGAGATTACTCCGACCAAGCCCGGTAAGCCGGCAGAGATTATGTGGCGTCCGCAAACCAATGCGATTCGCCTGGAGACGAATGTGTCGACCGCCAAAGAAGATGACCCGCTACTGATCACGCTGCGCGATTTAGGCGATGGTCGCTTGCATGTGATTGGTCAGATTCCCGCTAATCATCGACCGATTGTGCGCGTGTTCGAAGTGGCCGACGCTGCCTCGCACGCTCGCACACTCCTCATCGAGGCCTTGCTGCGGCGCGGCATTCCGGTGACAACACCCAGTTTGGCTCGAAATAACACTCAGCGTTTACCCGACCGCCGCGAATATCGAACTCTGCCCGTCGTCGCGAAATTGGAATCGCCAGCGTTCGCCGAGTCGGCTCGATTGATACTCAAGGTGAGTCACAATTTGCACGCCAGCACGCTACCGCTGCTCGTCGCAGCGCAGCACGGAGAGCGAACGTTGGCGGATGGTCTGCGTCGGCAAGGCGAGTTTCTGCGGCGAGTGGGAGTGGATGTCGATACAATTTCGTTTGGTGGTGGAGCGGGTGGTGATCGAGCGGACCATGTGACTCCGCGAGCCACCGTGCAGTTGCTGCGCGCGATGCAGAAGCGACCAGACTTTGCGGTGTATGAACGAGCTCTGCCGAGTCTCGGTGTTGACGGCACGCTGGCCAAGTCGGTGCAGGCGGAGAGTGACGCACGCGGCAAAGTGCAAGCAAAAACCGGCACGCTGTCATGGAACAACGTGATGAACGGCGGGCAGCTGCTCACCAGCAAAGCACTTGCCGGCTATCTCACAACCGCCACCGGACGAAAACTAGTCTTCGCCGCTTTTGTGAACAACGTACATCTACGAGAGGGCCTGGACGCCAACGCGATCGGCCGTGACCTCGGCCAGCTCTGCGAAATCATGCACGCCAGCGAGTAACCACGGTACGAATGAATTGAGGGCGCTGTGGCGATGATGTGGCGATGATTTTTAGCGGCCAGGGCGTCAGCCCTCCGGCATTGGGAGTGAGCGGTCGACCGGCACCAGGCGTGAGCGGTCGACGTTCGGCGGCGACGGAAAACGGATACGAACTTCAGGCCGGACGGCTCACGCCGATACCGCTAACTTTCTTCGCGCCGTTGCGCGACCTCTTGTAGCGGCCAGGGCGTAAGCCCTCCGGCATTGGGCGTGAGCGGACGACGTTCAGTCTTTGAAAGATATTTCTTTCTGCAACTCACGCTTCTTTCGTTGACTGCTCCCTTCTCCCCCGCAGGAAAAAAGAGTGATCGTCGCTTCGGCCCAACGAGTTTCTTTTTTTCCTGTGGGGGAGTAAGGGCTGGGGATGAGGGGGCCATTGTGGCCTGAAGTTCGCAGACCAGCCAGCAGGTTTGGGGTGGTTGATTTCTCGCGAGAGCAATTCTTTCTGTCGGCCGCGAAATCTCGGATGAGACTGGTTGAGTAGGTGACACCTTTAAAAGGCTAGGCTCACGCCCAGGGCCGCTACAAGAAAGTAGCGGTACCGGCGTAAGCCGTCCGGCCGGGCGTTCCAGTTCACTTTCCATCGCCGAGCACCGAAGCGCCCACCGCTCTCGAACGCTGCCGGACGGCTCGCGCCGATACCGCTAACTTCCTTCGCGCCGTTGCGCGACCTCTTCTAGCGGCCAGGGCGTAAGCCCTCCGGCATTGGGCGTGAGCGGACGACCGGCACTAGGCGTGAGCGGTCGACGTTCGGCGGCGACGGAAAACGGATACGAACTTCAGGCCGGACGGCTCACGCCGATACCGCTACCTTTCTTCGCGTTGTTGCGCGACCTCTTGTAGCGCCCTGGCCGCGACAAGAAAGTAGCGATACCGGCGTCAGTCGATTTCCATCGGAAAGGACCTCACCCCACTACAATATCGCCCTTCGTGCTTTC
>JBJSXJ010000348.1:0-17145 GCA_046086325.1 Planctomycetota bacterium
GGATACCGATTTCACGAGTTCGCTCGGTGACTGTCGCGAGCATGATATTCATGATGCCGATGCCACCTACCAAGAGCGAGATGGCGGCAATCAATCCCATAAAGACCATGAACATGAGTCGAGTGGTGCGTGCTTGTTCCAAAAGCTCCAGCGGCACGATGATGGCTATGTCGTTTTTCTTTTCGTGATCTTTCAGCGAATCTTCAACCAGGGTTTGTGTCTTGAGAACATTATCAACTCCGTTGACCCGGATCGTGATCTGATTGAGTTCCAGAATCTCGCCTTCGAAGCTGCCGCTGCCGCGCGTCACAACGATGTCACCAATTCGTTGCCGACAGGTGCTGACCGGTATGTACATGTCATTCGAAAAGTCTTGGCTGTCGAGCGAACCGCCAATGGCCGCGGTAGCATTGCGTGGCTTCAAGACGCCTACGACCGTGTAATAGTCTGTGTGCTCGGCCAAGTAGACACGTCGGCCAATCGGATCTTCAAAGGGGAATAACTTCTCGGCCACGCGAGCGGCCAAGACGCAGTGGGGAGTTCGTTTATCGACATCCACATCGGAAATGAAATGGCCACGATCAATTTCCAAGCGAGTCACCTCGGCATACTCGGGTGTGCAGCCGACGAGTCGACCATCGACCAGTCGGCCTCCGTTACGAATCTGCCGTCGCATTTCACGAATGGGCACCGCTTTGCGAATGGTAGGAATGGCGGTGAGCTTTTCGAATTCGGCTCGCTTGAGTCCGTAGGGAACCGGACCGCGCGTGGGAGTTGCCTCACGCGGCGGCTTCACGGACCGCACAATGATATTGTCAGCCCCTAAATCCTCGATCTGCTTCTGCGCCGCGCGACTGATCCCCTCACCGATCGCCAACAACCAGATCACACTCGCCACGCCGATGAAAATACCGAGGACGGTGAGCAGGGAGCGGAGTGGGTGGAGCAGCAAACTTTTGATGCCCAAACTCCACATGCGGAAGAACTGCATCATGTCTTCGCCTCCCGGGGCACCGCCAGTTTCAATCGCTCGACCTGTGGACGAACTTGGTGCTGATTGCGTTCATCCGTTTGAATCAAACCGTCACGCAAACGAATGATCCGTTTGGTGTGCTGCGCGACATCATCTTCGTGCGTCACCATGATGATCGTCTTGCCTTGATCATTCAGTTCGGCGAAGAGTGCCAGAATTTCGGCGGTGGTACGCGAATCCAGATTCCCCGTCGGCTCATCAGCCAAAATAAAGTAGGGATCGTTTACCAGACTGCGAGCAATCGCCACGCGCTGCTGTTGTCCACCCGAAAGCTGTGTGGGGCGATGCCCCAGGCGTTCCCCCAGTCCGACCATTTCCGCCAACTGCCGACAACGATCTCGATCTTGAGCACTCACCCGACCCTGGTAATACAACGGCACCTCGATGTTCTCCACCACCGTTAACTGCTGGATCAGATTGTAAGACTGAAATACAAAACCAATCCGACTCGCTCGTATGAACGACAGCCCGTCGTCATTCATTTCGGTGATATTCGCATCACCAAGAAATAGAGCGCCATTGGTCGGTCGATCGAGACAGCCGAGCAGGTTGAGCAGCGTGCTCTTACCGGATCCGGACGGTCCCATGATCGCCACGTAGTCGCCTTCCGGCACCACAAACGAGACACCCCGCAGTGCTCGGACGGTTTCGCCCTTGAGCACATATTCCTTAGTGACATTTTCCAGCCGACAGGCAACTTGCATGATGGAACCAGCTCCCGCTTTTTCGCACTGGCCGTGATCGAACTACGTGCCGCTCGGCGCTGCACCACCGCCCGGAGCACCGCCGCCAGGAGCACCGCCGCCAGGAGCACCGCCGCCAGGAGCACCGCCGCCAGGAGCACCACCGCCAGGAGCACCACCGCCAGGAGCACCGCCACCGGCACCCCGCAGGCGTGCCATTCCCGCTTCAAATTCGGCCTTGTCCACCACTCCGTCCCCATTCGCATCATTTTGTTTGAAGCGTTCGCGGAAGGCCTCGGGAATCGTTGCCATCTCGGACTCGTCAACCTTGCCGTCACTGTTGGCATCCATGCGAGCGAACATAGCGGCGGGATCAAAAGCGCCACCACCTCCACCACCAGGGCCTCCACGACGCCCAGCTCCTCCCGCACCTGCTGTTCCACCCGCTCCCGCTGGTCCGCCAGCACCTGCCGGTCCACCGGCACCTGCGCCCTTCGTTTCAGGACCGCCACCCGCTGGTCCACCACCAGCTCCAGCCGCTTCGCCACTTCCAGACTTCGATTTACTCATCGGTCCCAGCGCCTCGGCCTTCACCTTTTCCACCACCTTGGGTAGCGTTACCAGCGACACAAAGCTGCGATGATCAAGCACGACCTGCTCGCCCTCCACAATGCCATTCTTGACGTCATCCTCGCCATCGACCACTTCCTGATCTTCAATCGTGACATACTTGTCATTGCTCGAACCAATCTTTACTCGTCGCAGTTCCAACTCCAGCTTCCCGGCCGGCCCTGCTTTCTTTACCAAGCAGTAGGTTTTGCTACCGTGCTCGAACACACCTTGAACAGGCAACTGCAAGGTGTTCTCTCGCTGCTCAACAAAAATCCGAACCTCGGCCGTCAACCCGGTACGAATGCCTTCCGGGGCATCCGCCAAGCGGATGAAGGTGGCGTATTCCTTCACTTGCGAACTGAACCAACCACCCGGTTCGGCATATTGGTTGACTTTCGTGACTTCGCCTCGCAGTGGTGTTTGATCGGAAAAGGCATCCAGCCGTACGAGGGCCGGCATGCCTGCTTTGACCAACGTCACGCGTGATTCGTTAATCTTGGATTTGACCTGCATCTGATTGGGATCGGGTAACCGTACGATCACCTGCCCTTCACGCACGTTCACCCCTGCCTCCACGACGAATTCCGACGAGCCACCGCGCTGACTGGACACATTCGCGTAGACAACTTGACCATCCGCCGGTGCTTTGATTTCGCACTTAGTCAATTGGTCTTCGATGTCCTTAAGCTTCTTGAGCTCCAAGTCGTGACTGCTCTGCTCGGCATCCCACTTGGCCTTGGTAATGGCGATGTTGCTATCCACCGTCTTCAGTTCCTTGGCACGTGTGTATTCACGCAACACCTTGAGCTTCGTTTGTGCCACCTCGAGCTCGTTCTCCGCCTTGTCCACCAAAAACTGTTCGCCTTCCAGCTGCAGAGTGGTGATGATGCCCTTAGCCAGCAGTCGCTCGGCGGATTCCAGTGACAGCTGCGCAGAACGCAACCCCTGTTCGGCCACAAACACTTCCCCCAGGATGGTCTTTTCCTGCTGCTTGTAGGTGCCTTCGAGGTATTCGGTACGAGCGATCAGGGCGGCTTCGTAATTGTTCCTGGCTTGAACAACGACCGCTTCGCTGGTGTTGCAGGAAATCCGCTGCTGGTCGCGGTCGCGTTCGAGAGCCGAGCCATCCAGGCGAATCAGTGCGTCACCCTTCTTCACGTGAGATCCCTCGGGGATCACCCAGAGGATTTGCACACCGGACGTATTGCGCGACTTCACCTCACAACGCACTTCGATGTTGCTGGAACTTTCCACCTCGCCCTGCTCCAGCACGATATGGTCAAACGGCCCCTTAGCCACCGTGTGCAGCAGCGGATTGCCGCTCGCGGACCCCTCACTGCGGAAGAATCCCCAGGCGACGCCGCCCAGAATCAAGAGCGCCACGAGCACGCCGACCACCAACAGCAAGGTGTTGCCGTTTCGTTGAACTCGCAGTCCCAGTCCCGCCACCTTTCGCTTCGCCATGACTCTTTACTCCGCCTGTGGATACCATTTGCGCCGTCCATGAAGCATGGACTGGCCATTCAACCGGGCACCTGTTGTTTCGGGAAACGCCTGTTATCTCGGGAAACAATCGTCTGAGGGCACCGGTTCACTGAGGCTGTCAGTCGACCCCGTACTATACCCGTTAACCGATTAACATGCATCCAGCTCACTCCGCCGCAGGACCACATATCGCGGTCTTCGCCTCTGTCTTTTCCGCGGACTTCACATCGGACTTGCGCCGCGAACTGGACTTGCCACTCGACGCAGTCGACTTATTTTCCGCCGTAGTCACCCCGGACTCGGCAGACCGCACGCGCGCCGGAGTCGGTGACAACCCCATGGTCGAGTCAAAGTTGTGCGCGGCGGCTGGTGTCACCCGTTCTGTGGCCGAGCGGCGATTGTTTAAAACGCTCCGCGGTTCCGTATCTCGGGCTGGGTCACTCGCGGTCGCCGAGCTAGCGACTCGCGTTTCTCCGGCAACTGCTCCGACTCGCGTGACGCGTGGCAGCGGCTCCAGTACGCGTCGCCCCTCGTCATCCGCTCCGGACCCCACTCTCGCCGCCTTGGCCACGGTCACACCCCGCTTAGCTTCCCCCCCACTGCGGCTCGTAACCACGCTGGCTTTGTTACGCGGGCTGCTGGTCGTCGTATCGGCAGGCGGTTCAGGTTGTGGAGCTGGTACCTCCTCGTCCGCCGATTTCGCTGTGGGAGCAGTTCCAAACGTCGACATCATCTCATCGGGAGCTGGTGGCACGTAATCATAGAGCTGCTGCACGCGCTGCAGGTAATCGGCGCTGATCGCCCCGGGATCAATCCAGATCCCTTCCTCGTCGACTCGCATGGTTCCCAAGTCCAGGTCCAGTTGGCGACGATTCACCTCATAGTTGATCCAGATACTGAGGAAATCGTTTTGGGCGTTGAGCAGGTCGGTGAGGGCTGACACCGCATCGCGTGCGGCCGTCGGTCCCGTATCCCCCGGACGACTTAACAGCTCCGTATTCAAATCATTCTGCTCAGCCGCCACCGATACCGCGAAACGCTGGAACTCGAAATTCACCAGATTGGTGTCGAGCGTTCTCAGCACAAGTCGCAGTCCGCGCGACAGGTTGTCGACGAACTGATAATACGACCGCTTAGCTTGCTGGTATTCGATGAGCGACTGGCGATAAGTGTTGCGTTCCGACAATCGCACAATCGGTGCATCGAACTGCATACCGACTCGCAGCCGTCCCGTGGCATTGTTCAGATTCAGGGGATTCTGCGTCGTGTTACTCACATCACCCGAGAAAACCAAATTGAGAGTGCTTTCCAGATTGTCGGCGTTGAATTCAATTAATCGCCAACTATCCACCAGACTCGCCCGCGCGTTCATCCAGTCATGGCGAAACTGTCGAGCGATTTCCAAAGCGGATTCGTGCGGCAAATCGACATCCGTCAACGCGATACTCTCGGCTCGCAATTGGGCCTGAGCCAGCTCCAGTGCCAGGATTACGTTCCGCAGCAAATCCAGCTGCTCGTTGATCTGCTTCTTTATCTCCAAAACTTCCGTGGCACGTTTTTCATCTTCCAATTCGGCTCCTTGTTTGAGCAAACTCGCCAGCCGCGCATCAACCTTGCCGAACTCTGCCTCCGTTTTGTTCAGCGACCGATCGATCACCCCGAGACGCCCACGCACGTCCTTTTGCAGCTTGGTGATCCGCTGAGGATCAAAGACGAGTGGGTCGAGTTCCGGGACTTGTAGCAGTGCGCAGGGTGAATTGCGCAGGGCATCGAATTTCGATTTGAGTTTCTCCAGCTGCGCGATGCGAGTTGGGGCGAGACGTTCGAAATCCTTCTCGTCTGCCAGGACGCGTCGCTGATCGTCGTCCGCCACGCGTGCCGCAAACTTGCTCATCGCGGCCACATCGCGCCGCACGCTTTGCAGGTCTTTCGCAAAATCGTCGCTCCAAGCCAGCTTGCTCTGCTCTACGGGCTGACCATCAACTTCCTCGGTTTCACGCTGAATCTGTTTGCTGAAGTCGAGTAGTCGCAAACCCCACTCGGGGCGCAGCTGCTCGAGTTCTTCGCGTCGTCCCTCCAGTCCGTCATCGATTAAATAGAAACGCTTGAGGAGCGGATCGGTAACTTCCACGCAGACTGCGGGAGGCAAGCCCAGCGAAGATACTTTGAAATTATCCAGGGACTGCTGGTAACTGTTGCGACTGTTTAACAGCCGACTCTCCTGCACCAAAATCGCCTGACGGGCTTGGGCCACTTGCAGACGGGCGCGAGCCTTGGGCTCCGTTTCCGCCTGTTTCGTACGCGGATCAATGTTGCCAATGCCTTCCTCTTTATCCACCAGCGTCGCGAGATTCGAGCGCAACAGGCGAATGTTGATTTCGGAGTTACGGATCTGCATCATGTTTTGCAGAAGTCCCAGGTAGCCGCCAGCTTGGCCCGCTCCGGCACCCGTGGCGCCGCCGCCTGCACCGCCAGCTCCGGTAGTTGCCAGTCGGCCGAAGCCACCCGCACCCACTCCACTAAACCCTTCAAATCCGGCTCCGCCGAGCACGCCACCGCGACGAGTTGGTCCGTCGCCGGCCGAAGAGCGACCGGTGAGCACGTCCACATAGAAGGCTTGGCGGTAGCGTTCCATTGAGCGCACATTGGACAGCAGTGTACGTTCCGAAATCGTCAATCGTTCCATCACGCGATCACGTCCCGCTCCGCGCAGCAGAGGCTGGATGAGGGAGAAATCGAGTAAGGTTTGTCCCGAGTAATCGTTGGGCCCCGAGAACTGCCACATCAGCGAGTTGGCCATGCCGACAACTAAATCCGCACCGGTTGTGAAGCTACGCTGTAAGGTAACTGCCGCCGGGTTGCGCCCCGTCGAGTAGCTTCCCGTATTAAATAGGCTACTGCTGTTCCCACCCGCTCCCCGTCGACGGGGTCCGTCGGCCGTATAGAACGTTTGATAGCCCGCGAAGAATTGATTGCTGAACCGAAAACGCTCGAAACTTACGTCCAGCGCCGACAGATACAACTCTTCCGATTCCGATTGGAAGGTGCGATTGTGAAGGCGTGCCAGCCGCATCGCCATATCGGCATCCAGACTGATCGTGCCACGCTCGTTGAGTGGCAGATAATCCTCCCAGACGGGATTTTCGACGGTGTCGGTATCGCCACCGTAATGCCAGCCTTGATAGCCGCGTTTACCATCGACGCGATGCATCAATTCATGAGCTGCGGGGTCATCGCGAGGAATCGGCGGAGTATCAGCCGAGAAGGGGTCAAACATGCGTGAACGCGGATCGACGTAGAGCGAGTAGGCGTCGAGGTTCCAGTGCGGGTTACTGGCCTTTTCCTCGATCAGCGCTAGACCCTCGTTATCAGCCTGTCGTCGATAGTGTGCTCGATTGCAGCCGGGCATCATCGTAGCTGCCAGCAAACAAGCCGCTGCCACCCATCGACTACGTCGCGAAAACCAACGTTTCATAACGATTCCGCCTTCCTTAGCTTCTCGACATCCTGCCTTGAAGTATCGCCCCGGACTTACGCCGCTCGCGTCGCCGCTGCTTTCCCATCCGGTGCAGATTGCTCTTCGCACTCGTCCGTACCGATCGCTACCAGGTGCCGTAAAAACTCCAAACAAGTTGCTTGTTCCGCTTCGGTGACCTGGGATTCCAGGGCGGCGACGAGTGGCTGTAAGCGGGCCATCGTGCCTTCCAGAACCTGCTGTCCGGAGGCGGTTATTCGTAGAATCTGTCGGCGGCGATCGGCAGCCGGACGCAACATCTCGATCCAACCACGATCACAGACGTCGTAGACCAGTCCGCTCAGCTGAGCGGCGGAAAGTCCCAAGCGGCCGATCAAATCGGCCTGCGGCACGCCTTGTTCCCGGCGTCCACCGCAAATCCAAAGCAGCAGAAACTCGCTATCATTTAGTTGGCTGGTATGGGTGTGCTGGGCGAGCACTTTGCGTAGCTGCCGACTCGCTTGAAACGCGGTCAGCACCACCTCCACCCACCAATCCGGTTCGCTTCGCTCGACCATCCCTCGTTCTCCCCCCTGCCTGCGCCGCAATCGAATCACGTCCACCATTACGATCCAGTTCCCGCAAAAATCTCAGTTCGGCCGCGTTTTGAGTTTTGTTTCCGCAGCCTCGGTGTAATTCCGAAATCGTTATCAAACGAAACGATTCGCCTAGAGAAGATTTCGGGAGTTGCGGTGGATAAACTTGAACGATTATGAAGGGGCTAGGGATTAGGTGAGGAAGTAGGTCGAGTCGGCGGGAATTTCTTGACGCCCCAGTTCACCCAGCTTAACATCGGTAATTCGCAGCGGATGCGAAGCCGTGCGTATCGTGTCGGTTAGGGCAAGGGTGCCGACTGCGAGACAACGGAAGCGCTTTACGCCTTCGATGGGCCGATGAATACGATACTGTTGGTTACTCTTTCTTCGATTTGATGTCCCTTCGTATTGGGAAGCTGAGCTGGTCATGAATCTGCTGCTGATCGTGGTGATCCTGCTGGTGCTCCTCTTCCTGGTCGCTCTGGGCTTCAGCATCAAAACGTGGCGCTGGTTCGATATCGTATCGGTGCTCTTTGTGTTCGGCGCCGCCTTGACGATCGTGGGGTATGCCGCGATTAGTTTGAAGACCCGGTCAACCTGGCAGCGAATAGCGACCGGCCTGGAAAAGCAGCTTAAACAGGTCTCCAAAGAGGCTGAGAAGCTGCGGTATGGTGATCCCGAGCAGCCCACTGCCGATCCCCTGTTGAACTTGCGCGGTGCGCAGCACGAGGTCAATCGACTGCTGATCAATCGTGGACGTGTGTGGCGGCAAGGGACGATGACGAACATCGACGGGAACGCTGGCACTCTGAAGATCGGCACCCAGCCGCCGCCGCCCACGGAGCCTTCGCCCAACCGGCTGGAAGTAAAGACGGTGGTCTATCTGTATCGCGAGGGGGTTCCGCAGCAGGTATTAGCTCCCAATGTGCAAGCGGCCAATCTGTCTGTGCCAGGTTTTTATGTGGGAGAATTTAAAACCACCGAAGTAACCGAGAACGATGTCACACTCACTCCCACGCGGCCGCTCGACCCGCAGCAAAGCAGTCTGCTCAATCCCGGCGCCGAATTTCGCTGGACGATTTACGAAAAACTCCCCACCGACACGCCGGATGGTTTCTATGGTTTGACGGAGGAGCAGCTGCGGCAATTGATGCCCAATAATTTGCAGATCGACCCCGCTCGCTATGAAGCCTTGATTCGTTCGTTCGTACGCGAAGGGCGCGATGCAGAGCCGGATGATCCCGCGGCACAAAAGTGGGCTGAAGTCGAATTTCTGGTGGATACGGAAGAGGTGTCGGTCGACAGCGCGACCGCTCAATCCGATCGCGATTCCAAGTATTTTGACGACCAAGGTGGAGCTCTGTCGCCCTATCTGCGTCGCGGCCAGAAAGTGAAGTTTACCAAGCAGCAGAAAGCGATTCTGCCAAGTGCCAAGGCGGACGAGCTGATCGCGCAGTCCGTGTGCCGAAAAATCCGTGACGTCTATCGCCGCGAGCTGCGGGACTACAGCAACGATTTTCGCGAGATCACTGTGCGGATGGCCTATTTGCGTGACCGCATCAGTGAGGTTCAGCGGCAGACGGCCGTTTTAGTCGAGGCGCAAAAGAAGGCGCAATTACAGATTGATTATCGCACTCAGGAAAAACTGAAACTGGAGCAGGATCTGGCGAAGGTGTCGGCTGAGCGGGATGTGGTCACCAAGTATGTCGAGCATTTGACGGCCGCTGTACAGGACGCTCAGCAGCGTGCGAACGAGCTATTCCGCCAGAATATTGCGATGGCGGACGAGCTGGCTGCGGTGCAAAAACGGCTGACGGATGAAATCAACAGCCGCACCATTGAGGCTCGTAAGGGCGACACGACTGCGGTGGGCCGACCGGTCGGTCCCGTGACCGCTCGGGTGTCCGATCCTTGACCGTGTGGCGAGCGGCAACTTAGACTGAGGAGCTTGGAAGGGCCCTGGCGTCTCGCTATGGGCCCGTATTGTTCAGTCAAGGAGTTACTCGGTGCCCGCAACGTGTGTAATTGGCCTGCAGTGGGGTGATGAAGCTAAAGGCAAAATTGTCGACCTGCTCACCTCGCAGTTTGAAATCGTCGTTCGCTATCAAGGTGGTGCCAACGCTGGCCATACGGTCGTTATTGGAAACCAAACCTATAAGTTACATCACATTCCCAGCGGGATCCTTAATCCTGGTGTCATGAATGTGGTGGGGCCTGGCGTGGTGCTGAACCCTGCCACGCTGCTCAAAGAAATCGACTCGCTGGTTACTCGGCAGATCGATATGAACTCGAATTTAATGCTGAGCGATCGTGCTCATGTGGTCTTTCCCTGGCATATTGCCGAGGATCAGGCGCTGAACGAGTCGACCGCGGACGGTGAAAACATCGGCACCACGATGCGTGGGATTGGTCCCTGTTATCGCGATAAAGTAGGCCGCTCGCACGCCGTGCGGCTGGGCGATCTCTATCGGCCCGATTTTGCCCAGAAGGTCGAGCGGATCGTGGCCTTCAAGCAGGAGATTCTGGCGGGGTGGAGTCAGCGCGTAACCATTAAGCTGGATGCCGCGGCGATTTACCAGGAGTTCAGCGGGTATGCCGAGCGACTGCGGCCGTACGTCGCGGAAACAACGCAGTATCTCCTCGATGCCGTGGAAGAAGGCAAGAAGTTGTTGTTCGAAGGAGCTCAAGGTTCGCTCCTCGACGTCGATCATGGCACCTATCCGTTCGTGACTGCCAGCAACAGTTCGGGCGTTGGGGTGGCTGCCGGTTCGGGCGTGCCCGGTCGCTGGGTGAATCATGTGCTGGGAGTGGCTAAGGCCTACACCACACGGGTCGGCGGTGGCCCCTTCCCCACCGAACTCGACAACGAAACCGGACATCGTATTCGGGAACTGGGGCACGAATATGGCACGACCACCGGGCGACCACGACGCTGTGGTTGGTTCGATGCCGTCGCGGTGCGGTATACGGCGCGACTGAGTGGCGTGGATGCGGTGGCGCTCATGATGATGGATGTTCTCAGTCAATTGCCCGAAGTGCAAATCTGCGTCGCCTACGAACTGGATGGCCAGCGGATCACTCACTTCCCCAGTCATGTCGATGATCTGCGTCGAGTTAAACCGATTTATGAAACGATGGCTGGTTGGATGACGGACGTCACACAAGTGCGTTCGCTCCGTGACATGCCCGCTGGCGCTCGGCGTTATCTGGATCGAGTGAGCGAGTTGATTGGGCGACCAATTTCTGTCGTCTCGGTGGGACCTGGCCGCGAGCAGACCATTCTCGATTGCTAATCTCAGAGGCCCTGGAGACAACCGAGGTGCCGCTCGATCATTCCCCCCTTGCCGATATCCCCCTGGAGCGGCGACCGCGGCATGTAGCCATCATCATGGACGGCAACGGTCGCTGGGCGCGCAGGCGCCTGTTGCCGCGGATCGAAGGCCATCGCCGGGGGGTTGCAAGTGTGCGGCGAACGGTGGAAGAAGCCGCCAGGCTGCGGCTGGATCAGCTCTCGCTCTACTGTCTTTCGAGTGAAAACTGGAAGCGGCCGGCGGGCGAGCTCAGTTTTCTGATGCACTTGCTGGAACAGTACATGATCGAAGAGCGGAAGACGATCATGGATCAGAACATGGTCGTCAGTATTATTGGTCGTCGCGAAGGAATTCCGGATAATGTCCGGCGTGAGATTGACAAGACGATCGAGCTCACGGCAAGCAACACCGGCACTCGGCTCTGCCTTGCGATTAACTACGGTGGTCGAGGCGAGATTGTCGATGCGATGCAGGCGATCGCTCGACAAGTTCAGGCCGGCATGTTAGCCGTGGACGAGATCGATGAGCAAACCGTGTCGAACCATCTTTATACGGCTGGCATGCTGGATCCCGACCTGCTAATTCGTACGGCAGGTGAGATGCGGGTAAGTAATTTCTTGTTGTGGCAGATCAGCTATGCCGAGATTTGGGTCACGGAGCGTTGTTGGCCGGAGTTTACGGAAAGTGATTTGCATCAGGCAATTCGTGATTTCGCCGCCCGCGACCGTCGCTTTGGTGGATTGAGTAACTCGTAATCGTTGATCTTGGGTGAGTCTAAGATCTGGGATGGTGGGGATTATTCTGTGCTGCGTTGGCGATTAGTTTCGGCGGCGGTCTTGATCACGCTTCTGAGCGGTTTGCTCTGGCTCGACTATCATCAAATCGGGGTGGCGAAACCTGGATTCTGGCTGCTCCCCTTGGCGTCGCTGTTTATTGCCTTGGCCAGCTTCGAGCTCTTCGATCTATACGGGGCACAAGGCTGGACGCCGCGGCGAGGTCTGACGGTAGCCTGCACGCTGGTCACGTTCTGGGCGTCGGCGATACCGTTGTTGTGGAGCGAATATCCGGCCGATTGCCCCGTGGGCAGATTGGGCTGGCCGTTACTCCTGCAGATCGGCAGTCTGGTCTGCATTCTAGTCGGTGAAATGGCGCGATTTCGCGAACCGGGACGAACGCTGGTGCATGTTGCACTGAGCGGATTCAGCGTCTTTTATTTGGGAACTCTGGGTGGTTTTTTGATCTTGCTGCGTTGTTGGAGCGGCAATGCGGCCGGCTGGCTGGCACTCGTCTCCATGATCGCCATCGTCAAGATGTCGGATACCGGCGCCTACTTTGCCGGTCGCCTCTGCGGGCGTCATCCGCTGGCACCCATTCTGAGTCCGAAAAAGACGTGGGAAGGCGTGTTTGGTGGAGTGCTGGCGAGCGTGCTGGCGGCGGGACTTTTTTTTCACATTCTATGGCCGAGATTGGTGGGGGAAGGAACGGGCTCGACAGCTTCCACGTCCCCTCCCGCCGCCTGGCGCTGGATACTTTATGGAGTCCTCTTGGCCCTGGCGGGTATCACCGGCGACTTAGCCGAGTCACTGCTGAAGCGCGATGCCCAGATCAAAGATGCCGGCCGTCGCCTGCCAGGCATGGGCGGTATTCTTGACCTCTTAGACTCCCTCCTCGTCGCCGCCCCAGTCGCCTACTTTTGCTGGTGCATCCAACTGGTCTGAACTCTTGGGAGTTCAGCTACAGGTTGCGAGTTCAGCTACGGGTTGAGTGTTCAGCGCAAATCGTGCGTTACTTGCGCGGGGGTGGCTGGGGCGTTCGAGTGGGATTGGCCCAGCGATGTTTGAGCTCGCTCAGCTGCGACGCTGAACCGACGAACGGCTGCGCCGCTTCGCTACGATGTTTCACGATCGAGCGGTAGATGGCATCCTCTTGATACTCGTTCGCACCCACCGCCGCTAAATATTGCAAACGCAAATTGCGATCGTGATTTCGCTCTGCCTTCGCTAGCCAATTCTCCAAGTCCGACGCTCGACCCGCATACGTCGCCAGCAAGTCATAGGACGAAAAGAATCCGACATCCTCCAGCGCGAACGTGATGAACCAATGATCCTCGCGCGCCAGTCGCTCGTTCCAGTCATCCAAGTTGATCACCAGCGGATCTTGCTGTCCCAGCAGCACCAAGTCATAGCCGCTCCCCAAATGATCGTTGCTCCAGACCGTTCCCTGGGGAAACGCGTCGAAGAACGTTGCCAGCTCACTTTGCACGGCCGGCAAATTGCTCTCGTACAGCGGCACCCACTGCGTCACCACTCCGCCCGGCTTCAGCCGCCGCTTGCAAAGCTCAAAATATTCCCGCGTATAAAGCGCAGCCGCTCCGCGCACCCACGGGTGAATCGGATCCGACGTGATAATGTCGAACTGCTCGGTCGTCGTCAGAATAAAATGGCGCGCATCGTCGTACACGATCTCCACTTTTGGATTCGTCACCACGCCATGATTCTCGGCGTCAAAGTGGTGCGCGACCACCTGCGGAATGAGCGGTTCCAGTTCACAGATCACGATGCGTTCGATCGTCGGATGCAGGATGAACGAACCGGCCGTCACACCCGCTCCACAGCCAACGATGAGCACCGATTTGGGCGCGGGATGAACGAGCGCGGGGATATGTCCGAGCATCCGCTGCAGCCGCATATCCTGCGGTACACTCGACGCCTCCACCTTGCCACTCACGTGAAAACTACGCTGCAGCCCATTCCGCAGCGTCACCGCCACGGACGAATTTAAGCCCTCCCCTAGGTACAGCACTTCCGCCTCCCCACGATACCTCGCCGAGTAGCGACCGTAGGCGATCAAGTCGGCCGGTGTGACGGGAACTTGGCGAATGAGCGCCGCGGTGAGCGTTGCTGCGGCAATCGACACCAGCGACCATGCCAGCCAACCAGGCCAGCTCGCGAGCAGATTTGTGCTCCGTCGCGCCCACGCGACCAGCTCCACCAGTCCCATCAATGTCGCCCCAATGGCGGAGAGTCCGATGAGCAGTCGCTGGCAATTCTGAGTGCCGATCGCGGGAATGAGCAGCAGGCTGAAGAGCAGCGCACCCACAATCGCTCCGATCGTATTCGCCGCATACACATCTCCAGCCACTCGAGCCGCATCGTGGCTAGCACCAGATGCCTCGTCCGCACCAGATGCCTCGACAGCAGTAACAGTGGCAGATGCCTCGCCGGCAGCAGACGTCTCGCCCGCACCATAAGTCACACGAGACGATTCGTGCGCGCCTGGGCGGCGTGCGGCGGCGACAGCGGCCAGGGCGAGTGGAAAGCTGGCACCCCAGAGCAGCGCGGGGGGCAGCAGCGCCCAGAGACAGCGGACGATATCAAGCTGCCACTGAATCGCTGCGTCCTGTGTGAGCGACGGGTTGATCGGCCAATACGGGAGCGATTGCGTGACTTGATAGGCCGTCCAAAATGTGGCGACGGTGAGCAGCCATTGGCAGATTCCCAGGAGCGGTCGCGCGGGCAGACGGCGGGCCAGCATCGCACCCGTCGTGCTTCCCAGTCCCAGTCCCACCAGAAACACCGCCAGAATGATCGAGAACGTGTAAACCGTGCCGCCGATCAGCAGCGACAACAGCCGAGTCCAAGTCACTTCGGCCCCGAGCGCACTTAAGCCCGACAGCGCAATCACCAACTGCACCGGCCAAGCCGCTCCGCCCACGCGCCCAGCACGCTGCAGTTCCACCACCGCAGCAGCGATAACAAAACCTCGACGAGTGCGTCGAGCTAACCACCAGCTTGTCAGCGCCACCGACAGATTAATCGACACCGCCGCATAGGTCGCGATGTACAAATCAAACTCGCGCAGCAGATAAAATCCCGCCAGCAGGCAGCCAAGGACCGCTCCGGCCAAGTTGCCTCCGTAGAAAAAGCCGAGCCACGCGGTGCCGCGCGGAGAGGCTTCCACCCACCGAGCGACCGCCGGCAGGGTCGCCCCCATCAGGATCGTCGGCGGGAGCAACCCCACGGCCGCGATCACCGCTCGCCAAGCAATCGCGGTCCAGCCATGAGCTCCAGCGCCACTCACCGCCGCCACATACCAGCCACTCAGCAGCGGCAGCAGATGCACCACGCCCAAGGCGAGTAGTCCAATGCTGAGCTCGAGCAGCGCGTAGACTTTCAGCGGATGCCGCTCCACCGATAACCAGCGGGGCAGCAGATAACTCCCCAGACACATGCCTCCCATGAAGGTCGAGAGCAGCACGGCGAGCGAAACGGCAGACGACCCGATGACAAACTGCAGCAACTGGAACCAGACAATCTCGTAGATCAGCGCCGCACAGCCGCTTCCCACGAACAACCAAACGATGATCGGTAGCGAGCGAGCATTTCGCTGGGAGTCATCAGCCGTAACAGACATACGTCTTACCGATCTTTTTCCACGACGGGGCAGGTGAGGGCCAGCGCGTGGACCGCCCAGGCGGTGGCCGTGATCGAAATGAACTGATCCTTCCCATGCGGAAAGCCACTTTCAAAATAGGTCTGAAAGGGCTTACTACGTGAGACGACATGCCACGAGCCAGCGGGTAATTGCGACTGCAGCAGCGCTTGCACTCCCCGCCGATACCGCTGATCCGTCACCGCAAGGCCGCCCGCTTCGTGCAACACGACGAGTGCTGTGGCGGTCGCATAAGCATCCGATTCCAGCTCCACTTTCTGCGCCCAGCCGCCGTCGGTTCGCTGGAGGTCGAGTAGCTGCTGAGTGGCCTGGCGTAGCAGTTCTGGCTCCGCGTCCGTCAGCACCCGCCAGCTCCAGAGTCGATACACATGTTCCTCGGTTTCCGTCGGAGCGAATGATTTGAGCCACGTGCGAGCCTGCGCAAATCGCTCGGCGCGCCGAGCCTGCTGCGGCTCGGTGGCGTAGCGGGTTAAACCGCGGAGGGCGAGATAGGTTGCGGTCACGTCCGCATGCTCGCTCGGCGGTCGATCGGACGTCATCTGCCAATAGCCTCGCTCTGGCCGAAAGCCGAGCAAGTACTGAGTGACGGCGGCAGTCGTTTCGCTGGGCGGAACGTCGGCACTGGCGAGTGCCCAGAGCGCGGTGCCCGCCGTGGCCACCTCCCCGCCCGTCCCCTTTCCTTCCAAGAACCGCTCGCGATTCTTCTCCAGGAATTCCGCCACGTGGCGCGTTTGACGCTGAAATTCCGCTTCGTCAATCTTCCAGCCGTGATCGCGTGCGGCCCGCAGAGCGATGAGCGGATAGCCCTGATTGTGACAGGTGAAGCAGTGCCCGCGTTTTTCCAGCGAGCCGCGGGCACCGGCTTCCAGCAGTGGAATGGCCCGCCGCACGGAGTCTCGGATTTTTTCCAGCTCCGGTTCTCCGTACGGCTGCAGCTCTTGAGCAGGGACGACGGATGTTCCGATAAGCCAGCTCGCGAGGAAGGCGCCAGCGAGCAGACCCCAGAAACTCGTCACGAAAACGCGACGGCAGACGAGCCAAAGGACGAGGGAATGATTGGTCATAGCGGTGATCCTACGGGGCGAGATAAGTTGCTACAGTTTACCGTGCTTTGGAACCGTTATCCCGTCCCGGTGTTTTTTTAGCGGTGCGGGCGTCAGCCGTTCCGCTACTTATTTTAGCGGTATGGGCGTCAGCCCTCCGGCAGCGTTCGAGTGCGGTTCGAAATCGGACCGCGCTCGGCGGTGGAGAGCGCTCTCGAATGCCGGCCGGACGGCTGACGCCGTTCCGCTACTTTCTTACGCCGTGTCGCTACTTATTTTTTTAGCGGTATGGGCGTCAGCCCTCCGGCAGTGGCCGAGTGCGGCCGGCGCTTGGCGGTGGAGAACACTCTCGAATGCCGGCCGGACGGCTGACGCCGTTCCGCTACTTTGTTACGCCGTTCCGCTGCTTATTTTAGCGGTATGGGCGTCAGCCCTCCGGCAGCGGCCGAGTGCGGACCACGCTCGGCGGTGGAGAA
>JBJSXJ010000349.1:0-5952 GCA_046086325.1 Planctomycetota bacterium
AGGCTCGGCTGCTGGCTGGTGAAAGACACGGCGACAATCCATTTCAGCAAACGTCGTGCCAGCCGACAAGTTCGCCTCGATATCGCCCTTTTTCGGGCTAACAGTCGCCCCCACACCGCTCCGCTAGCAATCGTTAGGCAACTGCTGCGCCGTTTTTAGGCAGATAGCGCAAGGAGAACACGGGGTTTGCGCACGGAGAACACGGGTTGTTTCGCACGGAGACCACGGGTTGTTTCGCACGGAGACTCGGAGACACAAAGAAGAAATCTAGGTAGAGACGGCACCATCCGTCAGCCGAAATATTTTTACTCATCAGCTATCTTCAAGCGCCGTCCAACTCGCTCATCTCCCCTCCTCTTCCATCCCTCCCTCTTCCATCCTCCACTTCCATCCCTCCCTCCCAAATCTTCTTCGTGTCTCCGTGCGAAACACATCCGTGTCCCCCGTGCGCAACCCCGCGTCCCCCGTGCGAAACACACCCGTGTCCCCCGTGCGCAACGCCTGTGCCGGTTTCCCAAACCGTGGCGGAGCACTTATAATCCCGGGCTTGGATTTGCGTGACCGCGTGTCCGTGCGCAGGCCGCACCGGCGGTGGTCGCAGTAACTTTTATTTCCGACAACGCTTTGAGCCAGAAAAAACAACCTTCAAATCCCATGGTTACACCTGCCACCTCCAACGCTCCACGCACCATGTTCCAGAAGATCTGGGATCAACATGTGGTGCATTTCGAGCCGGGTAAACAAACGATTCTGTACATTGATTTGCAATTGGTTCACGAGGTGACAAGTCCGCAAGCCTTTGAGGGGCTGAGGCTGGCGGGGCGGCGAGTGCGCCGTCCGGAACGCACGATTGCGACGCCGGATCACAATATCCCGACGACGGATCGAGCCCTGCCGATCGCCGATCCCATTTCGCGGCAGCAAGTGGAAACGCTCCGGCAGAACTGCCGTGACTTTGGCATTCGGCTCTACGATCTGCATGATGCGAAACAGGGGATCGTGCACATCATCGGACCGGAGCTGGGCTACACGCAGCCCGGGATGACGATCGTTTGCGGGGATAGCCATACCGCTACGCATGGTGCCTTCGGAGCGCTGGCGTTCGGTATTGGCACGAGCGAAGTGGAGCATGTCCTGGCCACGCAAACGCTCCTGCAGGATCGTCCGAAGACATTTGAATTGCGCGTGGATGGGGAACTCGGGACCGGCGTGACCGCGAAAGATCTAATTCTCTTTTTGATCGGTCGCATTACCACTCAGGGTGGCACTGGGTATGTGATCGAGTACACCGGAAGTGCCATTCGCTCGCTGTCGATGGAAGGCCGCATGACGGTCTGTAATATGTCGATCGAAGCGGGTGCTCGGGCCGGCATGATCGCCCCCGATGCTACCACCTTTGCCTATTTGCAGGGCCGCGAGTTTGCACCCAGCGGAGCGGCTTGGGAGCAAGCGGTCGCACGGTGGCAGCAGCTGCCGACCGATCCTGGTGCCCAGTACGATCGAGTGGAAATATATAAGGCGGCCGACGTTGCTCCTCAGGTGACGTGGGGCACCACGCCGGGACAGGTGCTGGGAGTGGACCAGCGAGTGCCAGATCCGACCAGCTTCGCCGACAAGACCGACCAGCAAACGGCCGCTCGAGCCCTCGATTACATGGGCCTCGTGGCTGGCACTCCCCTCACCGACGTTCCGATTGATCGTGCTTTCATCGGTAGCTGCACCAATGCGCGGATTGAAGATCTGCGAGCGGCGGCGGCCATCGTGCGTGGTTATCGAGTGGCGAAGAATGTGCAAGCGATGGTTGTGCCCGGAAGCTCGCAGGTCAAAGTGCAAGCAGAAGCCGAGGGCCTGGATCGACTTTTCCTGGACGCCGGTTTCGAATGGCGCGATGCGGGTTGCAGCATGTGCTTGGCGATGAACCCCGATAAGCTCGCTCCCGGCGAGCGCTGTGCCAGTACGAGCAATCGTAATTTTGAAGGCCGACAAGGTAAGGGTGGCCGCACACACCTCGTCTCACCCGCCATGGCCGCGGCGGCCGCCATCACCGGTCATTTTGTCGATGTTCGCAAGTGGGAGCTGAAGTAATCATGGAAGCATTTCAAACGTTCACCGGTATCGTGGCCGCGCTCGATCGAGCGGATGTGGATACCGATCAAATCATCCCAAAACAGTTTCTCAAGCGCATCGAACGCACAGGCTATGGGGACTTTCTGTTTTTCGACTGGCGTTACCTGGCTGACGGCAAACCAGACGCGTCGTTCGAACTGAATCGCCCCGAGTTCCAGGGCGCTTCGATTCTGCTCGCTCGCCGTAACTTCGGCTGTGGCTCCAGTCGCGAGCATGCGGTCTGGGCGATCGAAAACTACGGGCTAAAGGTGGTGCTGGCGCCGAGCTTCGCGGACATCTTCTACAACAACTGCTTTAAAAACGGCGTACTCCCCATTCGCCTCGATGAAGCGACCATCGAAGATTTGTTCCAGCGCGTGGCGGCTGGTCCGGGATATCGATTAACCGTTGATCTCGAGCGCTGTGAGATCACCGGCGCGGGTGGCTTTAAAACGGCATTCCAGGTAGACGCCTTCCGCCGTGAATGCCTGCTGCATGGCTGGGACGATATCGCCCTCACCCTCAAACATGCCGATCGCATCACCGAGTTCGAGAACGCTCGAGCACTCGCTGGCCGCTAAATCAGCGCCAGAATCGGGGAGCACAGTAGCGGGGGATGCAGATTAAAACACAGAGTCACAGAGATTATTGAAACACAGAGGCACAGAGACCTCAGAGGTTATTGAAACACAGAGGCACAGAGGCCACAGAGTTTTTCATGGCGAATTGCATTTAATCTGCAATTTCCCTCTGTGCCCTCTGTGCCTCTGTGTTTTAATTCCCCCCTCCGTGCCCTCCCATCCCTAACTCCGTGCCCCTCGTAACCACTCGGCAACTTGCTTCGCCCAGTAGGTGATGATGATGCTCGCGCCCGCTCGACGGATGGCGGTGAGGGACTCCAAAGCGACGGCTTGTTCGTCCAGCCAGCCTTGACTGGCAGCCGCTTTCACCATGCTGTATTCGCCCGACACGTTGTAGGCGGCGAGCGGCACACCCGGGAACTGGCTGCTGACCCGCTGAATGATATCCAAGTAGGCCAGCGCCGGTTTAACCATGATCAAATCGGCCCCTTCAGCCAAATCGAGTGCGACTTCGCGCAGCGCTTGTTCGGCGGCGGCGGCCGGATCCATCTGATAGGTGCGACGATCTCCAAATTGAGGTGTGCTTTCGGCGGCATCTCGGAAGGGCCCATAGAAAGCGCTGGCATACTTGGCCGCATAACTCATGATCGGCAGGTGCTCGAAGCGCTGTGCATCGAGGGCGGAGCGGATGGCTTGGACCATGCCGTCCATCATGCCACTAGGAGCGACCATATCGGCGCCCGCCTCAGCAAAACTTACAGCCTGTCGCCCCAGCAGCTCCAGCGTGGCATCATTATCGACGTCGGGCCGGCCCGCCCGTTCGACAATCACACCACAGTGACCGTGACTGGTGAACTCACAGAAACAGACATCCGCCACGACCAAAAAATCAGGCGCCACCGCTTTCGCCGCTCGAATCGCCTGCTGCACGATCCCCTCCGCCTGACAGGAATCGCTGCCCACTTCATCTTTGTGAGCTGGAATACCGAAGAGGATAACGCCGCCGAGTCCCAGCTCTTGTGCTGCCAAGACCTGAGCTCCAATTCGATCAACCGTCCACTGGCTGTGGCCCGGCATCGACTTAATTGGCTGCTCCAGGTTATGACCGCTGCGAACGAAGAGCGGCAGGATGAGTTGACGAGTGGACAACTGCGTTTCGCGCACCAGAGCACGCACTCCGGCGTGATAGCGCAGACGGCGCAGACGCGTGGTCGGGAAGTTTTCAGGTGAGTTCATAGAAAAGGTTATAGTCAACTTGCACAGTCGCTTCCACCGTATGCAGCCGCGAACAATTCTCGTACATTCGCTGAGTCCTGTGGGGGTAAGCGGCAGCCTGTCGGGCGAGCGATTTCGATCTATCTGCAGCAGAAAGTTGACTTGGTTCCATGCTCGGTCTACTCAACATGGCCAAACCGGCCGGCATCACGTCGCGCGATGTGGTGAACCGCATTCAGCGGCTGGTACGCCCAGCTAAAATCGGTCATGCCGGCACCCTGGATCCGCTCGCGACCGGCGTGCTGGTGGTGGCCATCGGCTCGGCCACTCGCCTGATTGAACAGGTGCAAGCGGGTCCGAAGAGTTATCGAGCGACGTTTCTGCTGGGACGCTCCAGCGACTCGGATGATACCGAAGGCGAAGTGACCGTGCATGCGGCTGCTCCAGTGCCCACCGCCGAGCAGTTAGCGTTACAGGCAGCCAAGTTCCTGGGCGTCATTCAGCAGGTGCCACCGGTTTACTCGGCCGTGCGCGTGGGGGGCCGTCGAGCCTACGATCGCGCTCGACGCGGTGAACAGATTACCCTCACGGCGCGCCCGGTTACGATTCATCGACTCGCCATCATCACCTACGACTACCCTCAGCTGATACTCGAGATCGACTGCAGTTCCGGCACTTACATCCGCAGCATTGGTCGTGATTTAGCCGTCGCACTGAATACCACGGCGATCATGAGTGCCCTGGAACGGACGGCCGTGTCCCGGTTCCGAATTGAAGATGCGACTCAGTTGGAAGCGTTGCAAACGCGGGAAGATGTCGAGCGACATCAAGTCCCGCTGCTGTGGGCGGTCGAGGATTGGCCGCGTGTGACGGTGACCGCCCAGGAGCTAATCGAGATACGACACGGTCGCACGATCATCTGTCCCACGACACTCGACCCCAGCAACGCCGCTCACGTGGCTGCAGTGGATGAGCGTGGCGAGCTGGTCGCGCTCCTCACCGCCCGCCCTCAGAGCACACTCGGCCCCACGCTGAATCTGGTGTAGTGTGATCCTCCGGATGAACCGCGAAGGATCGGTGCTAGATGATCGAGTTTATGATGAGGCCCAATGAATCAGCGGAAACGTGACTGACTCGGTCCATTGTCGTATCCGCTTCGAACACCGCTCATCGGCGTTTGGAACGGCCGACCGTTTTGGGCGCGGCGGCTACGTCCGCGCGAGCGGGTGCCAACGTGGGCAGATCCTGCGCACGCGAGAACACCTGCAGCATGAGTACTTCGCCGTGCTTCGGCACCGTCTTGGCGTTCCAGCCGTAGACGAATTCTCGTGGGCGACCGATGAGGTTTTTGACTTGCGGCCCCAAAGCACCCAGGATGCCAGCCGCGGTTCCCACCGCATCACCCGCACGAATGCCGGCTCGTATTTGCAGGAATGCGGCACGCTGGAGCACGACGTAGGCGAGACCTCCGTTGAGCGGCCACTGGGATTCACGCATCACAAACTGAATCGAATCGGACTCCAAACAGTCGTCATCCGGCCCCGGTTCCAGATAGACGACCACGTTGAGTATCGGCAACATGCGGAACATCTTCGCCTCCCCGTCTCTCGCACTGCTCGAACTCGGCACCCATCGAGTTTTCAGCGACGACAATTGTGTGTGAAACCGAACGTCAAACTTTCGCTGCGGCCGATTGGCAGGCCCTGCACCTGCGCCAGCGATTCCTTCCCAGCAACGGTTACTGCCCGTCGCTCTACCTATCGCAAAGCCGCATCCGAACCGGCCCCAAAAAAACTGATCCCTCCAAAATTTCCGTGGGAATGCCCTTCGACTCCCACCAGAAGCCCATTATCGCCAGCCCCTGCGGTCCTACCCAGCGCCCGCAAAGCTTCGTAAAATAGCGACCCCGTCCCCGCTCGCTGTGATCGCCCGTGATCGGGCCGCGATCCGACCGGGGCTCATCCCCTCCTGACACCTCCTTTGCACAGTGAAAACTCCATGACCAATCCGCTCAACAAGTACAGCAGTCGCATCACGCAGCCCAAGAGCC
>JBJSXJ010000350.1:0-10558 GCA_046086325.1 Planctomycetota bacterium
GCTGGAGCGTTTGGGGGTGAACGCCGAGGAGTGGGATTTTGCGATGCGGGTGACGAGTCGTCGTTTTAATCGGGAGCTGGAGATTATGGCGGCGATGTTTGCGGAGGCTCATCGGCGGACGAAGGAGCGGGGTGGCGGCTCGAGCCGATCGGGTTGATGGCGGTTGGCGTCGGCGGACGGGGCGGGTGAGTGGCAGAGGCTAGGCCGTCGAATGTAAGCCGCTGGAGTTCATTTTTTTGCTCGATGAGCATCGAGCTGGGTCGGCGGTGCGCGCTGGGGCGGCGATTGGACTGAGGAAATGGCTTGTTAAGGGCCAACAAAGCGTCAATAAGCCGTTGTTCTGTGTCTGTACGACCATCTTGGCTGCTTTTTGGGGCCTGTGTTCGTTACTCGTCCCTTGCGCTGACAAAACTATTCACTATTTAACTGGCCAAAGACTGGCACGGGGGCAGGCTAATATTACGGAATGGTTAGATAGAGCGAGGTTGTCTTGGAGGTGGTGCGTTGGGCAGGATGGTGAGGCCATCGGATGCTCGTAGCTGGATATAGTAAGACCTGCCGGGCTGTGTCTTTATGGAAACTGCTTGGCCATGAGCCGCACGAATTCCTAAGTCGGCCGCTCGCCGTTCGTCGTTGGCAATATTCCAGAAGTCGGACCAAATGGTCGCTTCAAACTCCGACACCGCGCTGCCGCTCGTGTACGCTCGCGGTGGTCGATTGGGCTGGTCCACTACGAATCCGTCGCGCGGTTGTTGCTGCTCACCAAACAATCTACGAAACAACACTAAGGACGTGCTCCGATCAATGTGCGCTTGCTCTACATACTCATCATCAAACTTCACAACCCAATAATCCAGATAAATCACATCCCCCGCTATCTCGAAGCGCCGCCCCCCTTCCAGCGGCTCGCCTCGATCATTTAGCTCCACAAAATCAACAATGGTTATCAAACCGTCATCGCTTCGATCCTTAATCTGGTCAACCACATCCAGCCTAGCCACTCGACGATCAACCTTTAGGAGTTGCATCGAAGTTGCCAGCCGCTGGATTTCCAACTGTTGTCGTTCTACGTCATGTTGCAACTGTCCTATCTGTTCTTCTCTGGCTACCAGCTGTCGCTGGGTCGACTCGAGTAACTGCTGCGTTTCCTGCAGTTCAACCTCCCGTTGACGATTAAGAATCTCTTTGGAGTACACGACATCGTAGACAACGTAGCTCGCAGCTAACGCAACTCCCAGCCCTGCCACAATCAAAACCGTCCGCACCAAACTGTTTATCGTCTTGATCGTCTCCAGTACTTGTCCCATGGCTCGCTATTCCGTTGTTTGACATCATTCAATCGCCCACTCTCAGCCATTCGGTGACGCTTCATTTCCATGGAGTAGATGACGCACGGCTAAACCGATATCCGGCTGCCGCATCAGATGCTCACCTACCAAAATAGCATCAATTCCCGCGTTCGCTAATCGCTGCACGTCATCCGGACCGTGAATGCCACTCTCACCCACCATGACGCAATCCAGCGGTATCTGATTCCGCAATCGAATGCAATGATTCAGATCCACTTCGAAGGTATGCAGATTACGATTGTTGACACCAATCAGTGTGGCACCAATATCCAGCACACGAGGCAAATTCGCAGGCTCATAAATCTCAACCAGCGGCGTAAGCCCTAAATCAATCGATGCTTGATGCAAACTGCGTAAACGACAATCGTCCAGAATCTCAGCAATCAATAGAACTGCGTCCGCTCCAGCTAGCCTCGCTTCCAACAGCTGATAGCGATCAAGAATGAAATCCTTTCGCAGCAGCGGTACGTCCACCGCTGCTCTGATTTTGGCCAAATAATCCAGGCTCCCCTGGAAATACTCCACATCCGTCAAGACACTCAAGCAACTCGCCCCCGCCTTCTCGTAAGCTGTCGCAATGTCTACCGGACAAAAATCGGGACGAATAATCCCCTTGGAGGGACTAGCCTTTTTCACCTCCGCGATCAGTTTGATAGGACCTCTTGCAGCGAGAGCTCCGAAAAAATCCCGTGTGGGGCCTATATTCGCCAACGCGGACTCCAGCTGCGACTCTGGCCGCGCCATCCGCGCAGTTGCGATTTCGCGCTCTTTGGTCGCTACGATCCGTTCAAGTATGGTTGTCATTGGGAACTATCATTCGTTGCTAATTTGTTGTCGCCAATAGCCAGTAAGCAGTGCGTCAAGCCGCTCACGACTCATCATGCGAGAAACGGCTCCATAGGGTCTCGGTCCTCGTGCATAGCGACGACGCGCCGGCACGGGAGCTCCAGGTTGACCACATTCACCACACCGCCGACTCTCCACCGCTCGCGGTACCTTGCAGCGACCGCAATGCGGTAACACGGTCCAATGAGCTGCCGTCAGCCGACCTGCTGGACCAAAAAAGACGCTCAGCGGTAATCCACTCTTGGCACTGGCCCCCAAGGCCGCCGCAAAATCAGCCAATATCACCCCCGCAGCACGCGATGACTCCCGCAGTTCGTCCACAATCTGCGCCAGTAATTCGCGTTGCTCAACGCTTAGCGCAGATTGCGTGAAGAGTCCATACCAGGCGTGTTGAGTGACCGTGAAATGCCTTGCAATTTGAACTCCCAGCCCCCGACGCTCAATCGCTTTCGCCACCCACTGATCCCAGTTCTCCACCACACTGGACCAATCAATCCAGCCAAAGCAGCCAGCCCACCGCGCGATTACCCTTCGCTGCTCACCACTCCGCCACGCTTGGCCGACAGCACTCGTTCGCGCACCTCGCGGCACAATCGCCAACTCCCCACCCGCAACCCGAGCCGCACAACCGCCACACACCTCGTCCAGCCACTCGGCTTCACCATACGCCGCTAGGACCTCTGCTAATGAAAACCCCAGCGGATCCTCACTCACCGTCGCCGGATCACTCGCCGTATGCTCCCAGCAATAACCCTCGTACAGTCGCCCTTCCGCCACTGCTGTTCCACAAGCCCGCAGCGACCGCAACTGACGCTCTACCCACGTCGGCTCCTCACCGTTCGCGTCATCCCGCAGTGCACACCGCACCCCAAGTGACCACAGGACGAATTCAGGAGTCGTCGTTTCGAACACAGAATCAAGCGAGTCTGTAGTCGGCATGATTAAATCAGACGGCTGACACTAGTGTTTGAAATGTCGACGCTGCGTAAACAACATCGCAATACCATGCTCATCACACGCCGCAATCACTTGCTCATCATTCTTGGATCCGCCCGGCTGGATAATGGCCGCAATCCCCGCCGCCGCAGCTTTCGGAATCGAGTCAGCAAAGGGAAAGAAAGCGTCACTCGCCAGAATCGCCCCCCGAGCTCGCTCACCAGATTTCCGCAGCGCTATCTCCACGGAATCGACTCGACTCATTTGTCCCGCTCCAGCCCCCCACAACGCTCGCCCCGCACAAACCACAATCGCATTCGATTTCACCCACCTCACGATCGACCAACCAAAACGTAGTTCCGCCAGCAACCCAGCGTCTACCTGTTTCTTCGTGACCACACTCCAGTCACCCTCCGGGTCCACCTCAACGTCGGCATCCTGCAGCAATAACCCGCCGTCGATTCGTCGCATATCCCGCCCACTCGGAGCACGCTCCAATGAACCAACCTCCATCAATCGCACATTGGACTTCCACTTGGGCCGAGTGGTTAGAATCTCAATCGCCTCCGGCTCGAACCACGGCGCCACGATCGCCTCTACGAATAGCCCCGGTGTTGCCAAGTATTCCGCCGTCGCTGCATCCACTGGACGATTAAATCCCAGCACCGATCCAAAGGCACTCACGGGATCGCCCTCGAATGCCCGCTGAGTGGCCGTGGCCAGCGAATCGGCCGCCGCCGCTCCACACGGATTGTTGTGCTTGATCACCACCGCCGCAGGGTCCAGCTGCTGTCGCACAATCGCCAACGCACTGTCTAGATCCAATAAATTATTATAGGAAAGATCTTTGCCATTCAGTTGTCGAGCGGATACCAGATTCGATCCCCGTTCACCGGCAATCGCATACAACGCAGCTCCCTGATGCGGATTCTCCCCATACCGCAACTCCGCCGTTCGCCGTAGAGCTAAATTCACCACCGGCGGAAATCGCTCAGTACTCGTTTGCCGAGCAAAATATTCAGCAATCACGGCATCATAAGCAGCGGTGTGAGCAAATGCCGCAGCCATCAGCTGACGACGAGTTTCCAGCGTCGTACCCCCCCACTCGCGCAACTCCCGCACAATCAAATCATACTGACTGGCACTGGTGGCAATCGTCGTAAAAGCATGATTCTTGCCCGCCGCTCGCACTAAACTCGGCCCACCGATGTCGATCTGCTCCACCGCCTCCGCCACCGTGACTCCCTCCCGCGCGATCGTCGCTTCGAAAGGATACAAATTCACCACCACCAGCTCGAACGGCTCAATTCCATGACTGGCGATCGCCGTCATATCCGTCGGTCGATCATGACGGCATAAGATGCCACCAAAGACTTTCGGATGCAAAGTCTTCAGACGACCATCCATCATTTCCGGAAAGCCCGTATAGCTGGAAATGTCGGTGACCGAAATCCCCGCCTCCTCCAAAAACTTTCGAGTGCCACCCGTACTAACAATCTCGACTTGGGAGGCTACCAGCGCTTGAGCCAACTCTAACAAACCCGTTTTGTCGCTCACGCTGATCAGCGCGCGACGCATCTTTGGTCCACTCATGAGAGATCGATCGATTCCGTCAATGAAAAGATGACAACAACAGTCCACCCACGCTAATCCGCAGATTCGCAGATACGACTCGACAGAGCAAGTCGCGGTGTCCGATCGAGGGGTGAATTACGAACCAAATGGGTCCGAATCGTCTTTCGGTTTCGGTGCTGGCTTGGGAGCGGGAGCCCCGAACGGATCGTCGTCGTTCTTCTTGCCCGCTGGCTTCGGAGCGGCAAAAGGATCGTCATCGTTCCCCTTCTTCGGACCACCAAACGGATCATCGTCCCCTTTGCCACCCGCTGGCTTCTGTCCACCCGGTAACTCCTGCTGAATTACCTTCGGTTTGGCCTTGGGAGCCGATTCCTTGACGCCCATGTGCACCGTGGGCCAAGTCTCTCCAATCTCCCGTAGACACTGAATCGTGCCAGTTCGAGTGCCAAAGTAAATGCGGTCAGTGAAAGGATTCAGGATCTGCAAATCAAACTCTTCCGTCGGTATATCACTCACTCGACCGCCCGTTTTCTTGTCAATCACCAGCACTCGACCAGCCGGTCCAACCACATAGACATGTGCCTTGCTGGAGCCGAGATAGCGAGTCGCCCCAGGCGTCTTCCACAACAAATCTCCATCCTTCATGTCCAAGCACAAAAGATTCTTTTCGTCCGTGATGACAAAGACCAAATCGCCACAGGGCACCGGCGACTGCGTAATCATCTCACCGCTGGAATAACGCCAGGTAATATTGCCAATCTGCTTCGTCGGATGCATCGAATAAACGTAGCCATCGGCCGTCGACGCAAAGAACTGATCCGGCGGCCAGAAGCTAACCGCCGAGGAAAACACGCCGGACGCTTCCAAACGGTAGCGAATCGCGCGGTTGAATCCATCGGCCACGTATAAATGGCCTCGATCCGTCGGCCACACCACCGTATTCAGACCAAACGTCGGACTTACCAAAGCATGACCCAGTCCACGATACGACCACGGCTCTTCCTTCGGCCGAGAAATATTGTACGACTCCAGTCCACCATTCGTCATCGGAATGAAAATGTACTCCGACGACATGGCTGGACCAGCTCCCGGTACGCTGTGCGTCTTCCGCTGCCAAGCTAATTCACCATTCGCCGCATTCAGCACAAACAGTGTCGAGCCAGAACAATAGGCGACAAACTTATCGTTCGCCGCAGCAGACGTGATCGGGTAGTCCGGATTGGCGATGTTGTTGGTCCAGCGAGTGGCACCGGTCTCGCCATCAATCGCATGCACTACCCCACGACTCGTCGTGCAGTAGAGCGTGATGAGCGGCACGACCACCTTCTCGGCCTTGAGATCGGTGGCATCGGGATATTGCCGTTTGAGTTTCTCGACCAGGTCGTTCGCCTTCCGCTCCGCCCCGGCTTCACCCAGGGGACGCCCCAACGAGTCACGATCACCTTGATTGAAAACAAATCGCAGTGTCCCCATTTTGACCTCGTACGAGGTCGTTGTTTCCGAGCTGCTTACAAACGGCGTCACGTGATTCACGCGCGCTCGACCACGTCCCGCTTCGACCTGCGAATGCCAGATGCGTTCGAGTCCGTAGTGACGCGCCACGTTGGGAGCCATCAAGCCCGTACCCGCCGATTGCCCATACGCAACGGACGAACAGAGTTGCCATGCCAGTCCGGCCCCGAGTACCAGCAACTGGAGAACGCGTGAAATCATCGTTAGCACCCCGCTAAGCCCAATTCGTCCCACCATGTGGCACCACTTCGATCCGTAAGACAAGACGTACCTGACCCCATTACATCGGCATTTCAGCCCAGCCGATAGTTTAATTCTCCTGACCCCCAATGATAGTTGCGAAATACGGGAAAACCAACGAATCGACACGATCCGCTCGACCCGCGCAGCTTAACTCGATTCCTGCCATTGTTTCCCTCCCTCGCCCCGCCTCCAGCTCCCGCCCACCTCAGCCTGCCCTCCCTTTCAAACACCCTGCTCCCCATGCCAGGCGTCCCACCGCACTTCCCATAGTTGATTGTCGACGTCCCGTCGAACTACGATAGGACCCTCCTGAGACCCCTTCGTTTTTCCGCAATGAAAGTGAGTGACTGATGCAACGCACCTCGACCGATCGTCGTGATTTCCTCAAGCAATCCGCCGCTCTGGCAGCCGCCAGCGCCTGGGTAGGCTCTACCGCCCCTGCTACGTTCGCTAACCAATCCGCTAATGACAAAATGGGAATTGGTTGTATCGGCGTGGGTAGTATGGGCAGCGGTGACGCCCGTGATCACGCTCGTTTTGGTGAAATCCTCGCCGTGTGTGACGTCGATGCGGCACATGCCGAACGAGCCAAGCAAGATGGCAACATCGGCCGTGGTAAAGCCGATGCTTACAAAGACTACCGCCAAGTCCTGGATCGCAAAGATATCGATGTGGTGAGTGTCGTGACGCCCGATCACTGGCACGTCAAGATTGCCATCGAAGCGCTACAGGCAGGCAAACACGTCTTCTGCCAAAAGCCACTCACCCTGACCCTCGAAGAAAACCAGCTCATCCGCAACGCCTGTAAAAAGTACAAAGACAAGATCTTCTTCATCGGCACTCAGCAGCGTAGCGACAAGGATCGATTCTTGCGCGCGGTCAACATGGTGCAGAAGGGCCTGTTGGGTGACATTCAAAAGATCACCGTTGGTATCAACGGCGGCGATGTTGGTGGGCCATTTCAGAAGTCGGACCCTCCCGCATCACTCGATTGGAACATGTGGCTCGGCCAAGCTCCCAAAGTCGACTACATCAAGGAGCGTTGCCATTATCAGTTCCGCTGGTGGTATGAGTATTCGGGCGGCAAGTTCACCGACTGGGGTGCGCACCATGTCGACATCGCTACCTGGGCTATCGGCGAAGACAAAGAAGGCATGGGACCGATCGAAATCGACGGCACCGATGCCAAACATCCCGTGGCGTACAAGGATGGCTATGCCACCGAGGATAACAAGTACAACTCGGCTCACGATTACGCCGTGAAGTGCAAGTACGCCAGTGGCATCGAAATGGTGATCACCAGCCGTGGTGACAACGGAGTGCTCTTCGAAGGCTCCAAGGGACGTCTGTTCGTCAATCGCGGTAAGATCATGGGCACGCCGATCGAAATGCAATGGGACGAAGGCAAGTTCACTCCAGAAGATCTCGAACGCCTCTACAAGGGCAAGAAATTCGAAGGCCACAAACAGAATTTCTATCGCTGCATTCGTGAAGGTGGTCTACCCGTCTCGGACGTCTTCACGCACGTGCAGATGATGAACACCTGCCACCTCGCAGCCATCGCCGCTCGACTCAATCGAGTCATCAAATGGGATCCGAAAACCGAGAAGATCGTCGGCGACGATCAAGCTGCCAAGTTCGCAGCTCGTGAAGCTCGCGCCGGCTTCGAGATTCCGCGCGTGTAATGCCAAACTTGGCTAACACCCAGTGGCAATCACAGGATCAAAAACAGGAGTCAGGAGGCGCTGGCATGAACAGCTGCCTCCTGACTCTTTTACTATCTCGACAACTGCACAGATCATAGGCTGCGCACACCAACCCGCAGCACCAACCCGCAGCACCAACCCGCGGCACCAACCCGCAGCATCGACGCACAGCTGCGCCCCGCAGAAGTAGCATCAGCCGGATTCGGTAAGGAGTTCTTCGCGAGCCAGGCTTTGCGGGCCGGACTGGCCGGTGTTGCGGAATGCGATGAGTTCCGCACAGATGCTGACCGCAATCTCGGGGACCGTCTGGGAGCCGATGTCGAGTCCGACGGGTGCATGCACGCGCCGCAGTACCTCGACACTCACGCCCGCCTCCAATAAGTCGGCAAAGATGAGCTTTATTTTACGGCGACTACCGATCATGCCCACATACCGTGCACCGCGGTCCGCTAAGTGGTAGAGGGCTCGTTCATCATGCGAATGGCCACGCGTGACGATCAAACAAAACGTGTCGGGAGTTATCGATACCGCTGGTAACACTTCGTCGATCGGACCAGATAAACGTTGCTGCACACGCGGAAACCGCTCCGCACTCACATATTCTTCGCGATCATCCATCACACACACATCGAAGTCGAGATCAATCGCCAGTTCCGCTACCGCGCGTCCCACATGTCCGCCGCCAACAATCAGCAAACGACAGCGCGGTAACACCGGCAGATAAGCGATACCGCGCTGAGCGTAGGGGCGCGGTCGAGTGATCAGTGGAACTAGATGCTGCCTCACCAGCGGCGGCTCGGCGGTATCTGGCAGCGCATTCGCTGCGGAGCCGGATGATTCTTTTCTAACGAGAGTTGCCTGACAGCGGTCCTGGTGGTCGAACAGGTAAAAGGCCGGGACCGGCAGGCCACTCGCCTCACTCTCAAACACCACCGCTTCTGTGATCCCCTGCCCCGCTTCCAAACAAGCTGCCAGTTGCTGGAAGTAGTGTCGAGCCTCAACGCCCGCAATCGGCTGAATAACGATTCGCATCCGTCCGCCGCAAATGAGTCCGTCGTCCCAGCCATAGTCGCTATCCAGCTGAAACGTGGCGACCATTGGCATGCCATCCTGCATCACCGCCAGCGCACGACGCTTTACCTCGGCTTCCACACAGCCGCCACCGAGCGTGCCAGCCTGACTACCGTCGGGAAAAACGAGCATCGTGGCCCCGGCCTTTTGAGGCGTGGAGCCGCGCGTTTCGACAAGTCGACAATAAGCGACATTCGTTTGCCGTGTGATCGCCTCGAGTAACTCAGGGAGCAGCTCACGCATCGTCTACACTCACGGTCTGTATCTAAGCTGATTCCAGCACATGCAGAGTGGAACGCACGATCATCTCCTTCACGCGGGGACGATATTCAATCATGTGCGGCGCAACGAGGTGTGCCTGCAAATCAGCCAGGGTCGCCCATTTTTCGATGATCGTTACCACATCCGTGCGCAGCGGCGCCTGAGCTGCGATCCCACTCTCGAAATCAATCGCCGGACCATATTCGATACAGCCTTGCTCGTTGAGCACCAGCGGTACGATCCGATGAAACTCCGCCAAAAAATCCTGGCGGCGGCCCGGCTGCAATTCCACACTCACCAAAACATGTATCATGCTGTTCAACTCCCTCCCTGCATTTTCATCGGCCACGGTACCGGAGACAATGGGCGGTCGAGAGGATCGATGAGAGAAAATCGATTCCCTCTCAGAAGCCTCTTCAATCAGGCACCGTGCATGATCCCCGGCACAACAATGTTCGCCCAAAACATGATGAAATCAGCTTCCCTTCTGCTTTCACTGCTCCTGCCGTTGTGGCTCGCCGCGTTACCAGTTTCGCGCATGCGACTCGTAGCGGCCGAACCATTGCAGCTGGAATTCTTCGAAAAACAGGTGCGCCCTTTGCTGGCCGAGCATTGCTGGGGCTGTCATGGACCAAAACGGCAAGAGGCTGGCCTGCGACTTGATTCCCGCGCCGCCGTTCTGCGCGGCGGAGACAGCGGAGTTGTGGTGCGACCCGGTGACGCGGCGGGAAGCGATTTGCTGCGCGCGGTGCGTCGCGAGGGTGAGACGAAGATGCCGCCCGATCGACCGCTACCGGCAGCTGCCGTTCAAGTGCTCACACGCTGGATCGAATGGTCACTCCCCTGGCCCGACGATGCTAATACCAGTCCGCTGTCGAATGCCGAGTTGGCTCGCAACCACTGGGCTTTTCAGCCCTTGAAGCCAACCGTCATGCCGGAACTACCGGCGGAACGTCGAGCGTGGTCGCGAGGCCCGGTCGACTCACTCGTACAGCAAGCACTGCTTACACAGCGGCTCGAACCATCACACGAGGCGCCGCGCGTCACACTCATTCGACG
>JBJSXJ010000351.1:0-3499 GCA_046086325.1 Planctomycetota bacterium
GAAGGCTTGGTTAAAACGGGAGCACCTCAAGACCCATGGCGCACCGCAGCGCCGCAAGAACGACTGCCGGCGAACTGGCAGTGGCGCGGTGGCTTACAAGGCGTCGATCGACTCACCCGATCCGGCACACTGCTCGAACTCTCGCCGGTAACTCACCTTGAAGGCCGCGGCGCCAGCCTCGCGCTCTTGCAAGGCGACCTCTTCGCAACAACGGCCAAAGGTCAGTCGCTCGTGGTGATCGTGGATCAAGTCGAGGTGACAGTGCCGGCCGAGAGTGAAGTGCTGCTGCAGAACAGCGGGCCGGGACGTCACTGGGCGCTGCTGGTCGTAAAAGGAAAAGCCACGGTTTCGGTCGCCAAGCAATCGCAAGCTGTCGCCGCCCAGGAACTACTCCAGCGCACGAATGCTCCAGCGAACGAATTCAAAAAACGCGTACTGGAAGCCGAGGAACTTCAAGCGTCGATTGCTTGGCGTCAGCAGAAACGGACTCGCAAACTTGGCGAGCTTACGATTGCACCAGCATTTGGCGGAAAACCACAGCCTTTACCCCTCGTGCGCTATCACATGAATGTGGTGGTCCGTCCGCCACTCGCCCTCGTGCAGCTCGACCAAGCTTTTTTTAATCCTGATCAGACCGTGCAAGAGGGCACCTACCAGTTTCAACTACCTCGCGGTGCAAGCGTTTGTCGCTTCGCCATGTATGTCTCGCCGACGAAGCTCATGGAAGGTGAAATCGTCGAGCGTCAACAGGCTCGGCGCACGTACGATTCGATTGTGCGTCGTAACGTGGATCCGGGAATCCTGGAGGAGATTGCGCCGAACCTGTTTCGCATGCGAGTCTTCCCCATACCTGCCAAAGATGTGAAACGAGTGTTGCTCGACTTCACGGTTCCGCTGGATCAGTTCGACGACGTCTGTCGCCTGCAACTTCCCATGCTCTCCAACCGCGATGCGATCATGGACTTTCAGCTCCAGGGCACCATCCACGACGCCGTGATGAAATCGGTGCACTCCCCCACGCATCCGAATCTCGAGTTCACTCAGCGGGATGAAACGGCGACGACGGGACCTCAAAGCTATCAGTTTCTCATGTCGGCCCAAAACACCACGCCGCAGGATGATTTCTCACTGGTGTTCAAAGTTTCGGGAACCGACCAAGTGGCCGTGCGTTCCTATTCACCGATCCGTCAGCTCGACGGCAACTCGGGAAGAAAAATAGATAGTTCCCATCGTGCGGCCAGCGCAGCCGCCGCTTTAACATCGAGCGACGTGTCGCTCGGTAAAACCTATCGACAGTTATTTGTGCCCAGTGCGCTGCTGCAGTCAGCGGCTACGGCGGCCGAAGCGGCGAACAAGCGAACGACACCGACCGTGGAGCTGGTGCTGGCCGTCGATAATTCGGTGGCCTACCGCTCTTCTGGCGACGATCGAGATCAGCTGGCCAGACGCTGGCAACACAACCAAGCGCTCGCGCAGCGCATCGTTCGATCGCTTCCCAGTGAAGTAAACGTGCGGGTCGTCTCGCTGGATTCCACGTATCATTTTTGGGGCAAGGACTGGCTGCCGGGTGGCGCGCAGGCGAGCGAAGACTTGGCTGAATGGATGTCGCGGCAGGTGCCGCTAGGCGAAGCCCCAACCCTAGAGACGCTCTCCCAGGCCCTCTCGGCACTCGATATCCCCGCGCCCGACAAGCGTCGAGTGGTGCTGGTATTAAGTGCCGATAATCTGGGACTCGACGGGCTCGATTACATCCCCAAGATCCTCAGCCGCAGTCGCGCTGAACTGCACTTCGCCTACTCCGACGATCTACCGGTGCTGTACCATGACCTGAAAGCATTGGTGCGGCAGCAATGCAGCTTGGTATTCCCGCTGAACTCCAGCACTGGCCGAGAACGCCTCCTGCGCTGGATTCTGCGCGGTCTGCCCGAGCCGATCACGTTGAGCTTTAGTCCTGATGAGGCGAAGACGCAGTGGCTGGGCGAGCAAACACGTTTGCCCGACGAGAGCTTTTATTTATATGCCGAAAATAATCAATCCGTGAAGAAAGAGCAGCTCGCGCAGCGACTACAGTGGCAGGTCGGCAAATCTGCTCGTCAGCCGGAGGATGAGGCTTCTAGTCTGCCGATTCCGGAAGCGGTCTTCTCGATGGATATGTTCATCGGTCGCCAATGGGCGCGTCGACAAATCGATGAATTGATCTACGGTCGGACTGAAGCGTTATCAGAAGCGGAAAAAGGTGAAACAATCCGGTTGTCCAAAACCTGGACAATCGTCACTCCCGCAACTGCTTTCCTGGTATTAGAAACCGAACAGGATTACGCCGCCCACGGCATACAACGCGAACTCCGTCAAAACTATTACGCACTCACCGGTACGGTTCTCCCCACGACGCTAACGCGGGATTGGGTCACGACGGTCAAGGAGCAATTCCGGTCTGCAGCCCTGCGCCGGATCACGGGGGAGTCGGATGACGCGGAGAGCTACAAGGTGCTGTCCGAGCAGGTCAGCCGAGCGATTGAGCAACGCCATTTTGACGTCGCTGAAAACCTGCTGAGTTCGCTCCCCCGCGAAGCTCTGTCGATCAATCTGCAATTGGCTCTGCGTAGTAGAATCGCGCACGCGCGACGCCTGGATGACGAGTGGGAAGCGATTAAACAAAACTTCGGCTGCTTCGCTCCTACGTCTGGTGCCACAGATCGAGTTTTACCGCTGAATCGACAACTGCGGTTTCCCTGGCTGACCGCCGGTACTCACGAAGGCCAAGATTCGGCCGGTGGCTGGCGGCAAGCCTTACATAGCCACCAAGTTGATCTGGCCAAGACCACCAACCTGCAACTGCTCCGCCCACTCGTCCGTCAGTTAACCGGTAAGCCGGTGAGATATGAAAAGAATGTGCTGAGGTCTGTCGGTCGGGATTGGCAGGAACTCGACAAAATCTTGTCCAAGGACCAGTTGCTGGGACAAGGCAACATCGCCCTCGACGCTTTCCTCGAAGCCTTTCTCAAAACCTGGGAACTGGAACTGATTGAATATCAAGACGAATTGCTGATTACCACTCAAAAACAAGCCGAAACCAAAGGGCTGGTCACAAAAGCTTATGACTTCGAGGATTTCGTGACGAACTCCTTTCATCGCGCCGAGCGGCTGGCATTACCAGCTTATCTGGAGGACCAGTTGGCACTTAATGAAATTCTTGAAGCCAAGCTAGCGCAGCGAAAAAAATATCATCTTAGCAATGAAAAGTTGATCAGCGCCGTTCAAGAGATCTGTCAGCAAGCAGATATCCCCGTAATGGTGAACGTGGATGCATTGAAACGCGATGGTATATCGGTGGATGACAATCTGTTAACAAAGGAAGATTACGAAGGAGGTTTACATACCAGTGCCGACAAGCTGCTCACCCAATTACTCAATGAATTAGACGCTGGTTATTACCTGAAACATGGTGTGTTGATGATCTCAACCAGCGAGGAATGTGAAAAGAATTTGATGACGAAGA
>JBJSXJ010000352.1:0-13593 GCA_046086325.1 Planctomycetota bacterium
GGGCGATTCTTCATCAGCAGGGTGGGCATCCGGGAAGCGGACCGGAACTCGCCGCCATTCGCCGCTGGATCTCGCCCATCCGGGGCACCATCGTCATTCATGGTACGCTCGAACATCCCTCCGAGAATGGTGATGGCGTGCGTGGTCGTATGGTTTCCAGTCGTGAAGGACTGGTCGGCGAATGGGCAGTCAAAAAGAGTTCCGTGAAGACGGAAACGAAAGCGCTGGTGGTTGAACCTGGAGACACGATCGACTTCATCGCAGACTGTCGCGACACGGTCGAGTCGGATTCGTTTACGTGGAATGTTGATTTACAGCCGACGATGGCGTCGAGTGCGACGGCGGCTGCCACTGGGACATCTGCCGGGGTGGTGACGGCTGGTCCGGTAGTACCAGTCGGCAAGTGGAATTCGGCCACTGGTTTTCAGGGACCAAGCGTCGCCAGCAAGCCGCTGTTGACCTTAATTCGGACCGCTTGGCAACGAACGTTAAACCGGGAACCGAATGAGCAGGAGTATCGGCTCGCACTCGCCCATTTCGCGCGTCAATGGAACTACTTACAAACGACCGCAGCGGTCGATAAACCGGGCGAACCCGCGGTTGATCCGGAGCTGCGCGCGTTGAGTAATCTCTGTCAGGTTTTAATGAACACGAACGAGTTTTTGTATGTGGAATAACAGGCAGCGTCCGCTTGGTTTCAGTCGTCGGCAGTTTTTGGCTGAGAATGCTTTGGGGCTGGGGACCGTCGCGCTGGCGTGGCTCTTGCAGCAGGAGCAGCTGCTGGCGACACCGCCCAATGTGCGGACGGCGCCGGCCAAGTTCGATCTGAAGCCCAAGGCCCCGCCGACAACTCCGCGCGCGAAGGCGATGATTTCACTCTTCATGCACGGCGGTCCTTCGCATGTGGACTTGACCGATCCCAAGCCCGAGTTGGCTAAACAAGACGGCAAGGATTACTCGGGCGAAGTGGTCTACAGTTTTGTGAATCGAGCCAGCAAGAAGCTGCTGGGAAGCCCCTGGAAGTTTTCCCGTCATGGTCAAAGTGGGACGGAGATATCCGAGCTACTCCCGCACCTGGCGTCGATCGTGGACGACATTGCCCTGGTACGTTCCATGCATACCGGACATAACGGCCACGAAGTTTCGATTCGCTATCTCCATGCTGGTTTACCAGCCGTGACGGGGCGGCCGACTTTAGGTTCTTGGCTGACCTATGCCCTGGGCAGCGAAACCCAGAATCTACCCGCATACATGGTGCTCGTGGACCCCGAGGGTCATCCGGTTGATGGTGTTCACAACTGGTCGAGTGGCTGGATGCCGCAGATGTTTCAAGGGACGGTGCTGCGACCACGTGAGCCGCGGATTCTGAATCTGGAAGCGCCACTGCAATTACGTGGTGAACTGCAGCGTCAGAATCTACAGCTCCTCGCAGAACTCAATCAGCAGCATCTGCAGCAACATCCCGGTGAGGCAGATTTGGAAGCTCGTATTGCCAGTTATGAAATGGCGGCAGCCATGCAAACGGCCGCCAAAGAGGCGCTCGACATTCAGCAAGAGACAGCCGACACGCATCGCTTGTATGGTCTGGATGATCCTGCCACGCGCGAGTATGGCACGCGCTGCTTGATCGCTCGTCGACTCGTGGAACGCGGAGTCCGCTTTGTGCAGTTGTTCCTTGGCGGCCAGCCGTGGGATAACCACAACAACATTCGCACTGCTTTGCCCGCGATTTGTAAACGCACCGATAAGCCCTGTGCAGCGTTAGTGAAAGATTTGAAGCAGCGCGGCTTGCTGTCGACGACGCTCGTCCACTGGGGTGGTGAAATTGGTCGTTTGCCGGTTGTCGAAGGCAGCGGTGATTCCGTCGGACGTGATCACAATGGGCAAGGCTTCAGCACGTGGCTGGCCGGTGGAGGAATTCGTGCCGGGATGGTCTATGGTGAGACCGACGAAGTGGGCCACAAGGCCGTGACGAATGTCGTATCACCGAATGATTATCAAGCGACGGTCCTCGATCTGTTCGGACTCGATCATGCCAAGCTGTTTTACTTACACAACGGCCAAGAACAGAAACTCACCGATGGTCGCCCCGCACGCATCGTGCGCGACCTGTTCGCTTAAGTGTGAAACGCGCAAGGAATGCTGTGGAGACCCACAATGGCTGTCGCTGATTTTCGAGATCGCTTACTCGCTTGCTTGGGTGGACCCTGGCCCGATCCCTGTGAATTACAAGCGAAGACCGTCGAGTCGACTCGCAAAGATGGCTATCGCCTGGAGCGGGTTGAGTATGCGGTTGAACGGGATGAGCGAGTCGCCTCCTACGTGTTGATCCCCGACGGAGTCGATTCCGGACATCCGGCCCCCGCCGTCTGTCTCTGGCATCAACACAATGGGCGCTGGTCTCTCGGCAAGAGCGAGCCAGCAGGGCTGGATGGCATGCCGATGCATCACACCGGAGTGGCACTGGCGAAGGAAGGTTATGTTGTCATCTGCCCAGACGCACTGGGATTCGGCGAACGTGAAAAAGGATACAAGCTCAATGGCGGTAATCTCGAACGATATCTTTTTTTGAAATATGTCGTGGCGGGGAAGTGCTTGGCTTGGAAGCATATTTTGGATATGCGCCGAGCGGTTGATTACTTGGTAACTCGACCGGAAGTCAAAGCGGATCGGATTGGTTGCTACGGCCACTCCATGGGCTCGACTCACATGTACCTCGTGGGCCCTTGGGAGCCGCGTTTGAAAGCTTTAGTCGGTAACTGCTGCTTGCCGACCTATGCCGGGATTCATCGTGAGCAGATCTTGCACTGTTTTCCTAACTTCATCCCCGGTTTGTTCTCGTTTGGCGACACACCGGACGTCGTCGCCTTGATTGCTCCGCGCCCCGTTCACATGAATTTCGGCGAGCTGGATGGTGGCAGTCCGATCGACGAAGTTCGGCGCGGTATTGAGGTGATCCAGCGCGCGTACGAAGCGCAGCATGCGGAGAAGAATTTTTCAGCCTACATCGAACTGGGAGCTGGCCATGTGCTCAGCGACGAAATGTGGCGCCGCACAAAAGAATTTTTCGCACGGCATTTGCAGTAGTGTTGAACCCGGTGTCACAAGAGAGTTCCATCAGCCGCTGAATTAACCGGGCGTCGAGTTTTTACCACTGGGGTTATACCGCACAGTTTCTCGCGCTCGGTTTCTTGCGCTCAGTTTATTACTGGGACGATGGCTGCCGGATGAGCTGTGGAAATTTTGCCTGCACCTTACAGACTTTGGGCAGTGACGTGCCCGCGATGTAAGGCTGATCGGGATGCTGGCGAGCGTAATCTTGGTGATAGGGCTCCGCAGGAAAAAACTCCACCAGCGGCTCCAGAGTGGTCACGATGGGCGCCGAGTAACTACCGCTGGCGTTCCAATCCGCAATGGCTTGACGAGCGACCTGCAGCTGTTCGTCATTGGCATAGAAAATTGCGGAGCGATACTGAGTGCCTTGATCGTAGCCTTGCCGATTAAGCTGTGTCGGATCGTGAGCGATGAAGAACACATCCAGTAGTTGGCGAAAGCTGAGCCGCGATGGATCGTAGCTCACTCGAATCACTTCCGCGTGCCCCGTTCGGCCCTTGCAAACCAGCTCGTATTGCGCGGTTTCACGACTGCCACCGGCGTAGCCACTGGTGACGTCCAGCACCCCAGTCAGCTGTTCGAAGGCCGCCTCCGTGCACCAGAAGCAGCCGCCGGCGAGCACGGCCTGTGCAACTTCTCGAGCGCTCGCTACTTCGGCCGGATCGGCTGCCGTCCACATCGTTGGCTTACCGGCGTCACCCAAGCCGGCCCGCAGACTATTCAGGAACTGCTCAATCATTACCGGTAATCCTCGCGTACGGGGTAGAACACATCGAGTGCTCGTGCAGGCTGTGCACCAGCCCAGACCTTATGAGTTACGCCTCCGGGTATCCGCCACATTTCACCCGGTCGAACCACGTGCAGCTCATCTCCAATCAAAAATGTCAATTCACCTTCCAGGAGCATTCCCATCTGTTCATGAGGATGGCAGTGTGATTCGACAACCGCATGCGGTTCGAATTGCACAACCGACAAGGTCATGTTTTGTCCCGTGGCGGTGGTGATTCCCACGCCCGGAAAAATCTGATGCTGAGCACAATCGGCGGGACGAATAATGTAGGAACTCATGATCGTATCTCCAGTTCTTCAGCAATTCGTAAAAGCTGGTTGTATTTGGCGAGCCGCTCGCTGCGCACAATCGAGCCGATCTTGATCATCTCGCTGGCAGTGCCTACCGCCAGATCCGCGATGGTGTGATCCTCTGTCTCTCCGCTGCGAGCCGAAACGACACAAGTGTAACCCGCTCGACGTGCGATACAAATCGTCTCCAGCGTCTCGGTGAGTGTTCCGATCTGGTTGATCTTAATCAGTACGCTGTTACCAACTCCTTGCTCGATGCCCCGAGCGACGCGGTGTCGGTCCGTGGTGAATAGATCATCACCCACAAGGCGAACTCGATCGCCTAGGCGTGTGGTCAGCTCTTGCCAGCCCTCCCAGTCGTTCTCGGCTAACCCATCTTCCAAGCTGGTGATTGGAAACTGACGCGTCCATGCCTCCAGTCGGTCAATCATTTGGGAACTGGTGAGCTGAATGTTTTTCTCGGCGGCTAATCGATATGTTCCTTGGTCGTAAAAATGGGTCGACGCCACATCCAGTGCGATGGTGACATCGGTGCCGGGCTGCAATCCAGCCGCCTCAATCGCGCGCACGACAAACTCGACCGCCTCTCGATTGCCTGGCAAACGCGGCCCGTAGCCACCCTCATCACCGACTAGTCGTCCTTCGTATCCAGCGGAAGTTAGCAGCGCCCCTAACCGCTGGTAGATACGCACCAGCCACTCCAGTTGCAGGCGATAACTTGTCGCACCGATCGGCATGACAAGCACATCTTGGAAGTCGATATTTCCTCCGGCATGAAGACCGCCCGAAATCATGTTCGTCATCGGTAGTGGCATGCGCGGTTCGCGAACGAGCGAAGACCAATCCAGGATGCCAGACGGAGAGGCTGGCGACGAGGACGCCACTTGGCCGTGATCACCAACCGACTCGCCGCTGCTTGCCGATTCACCGAAACTGGCAGCTACTTGTTGCAGCAGGTCATGAAAGAAACGGTACAGCGGCTGTTCGCGACAAGCTGCAGCGAGATGAGCCGTAGCCAGCGAGACGCCCAGCAATGCGTTCGCACCAAGACGCTTTTTTTGGGGTGAGCCATCCAGTTCGATGAGCAACCGATCGATCGTCTGTTGATCGTCGACATGGAAGCCACGAATGGCTGGAGCCAAAACCTCATTCACATGTCGTACTGCCTGCTGAACTCCGCGACCGTCATACCAGTTAGCGTCCTCGTCCCGTAGCTCACAAGCTTCATGGCTGCCGGTACTCGCCCCGGAAGGCACGATCGCTCGACGGCAGATGCGGTCCGACCAAGCTTCCACTTCGACCGTCGGCCGACCACGACTATCCAAAACTTCGCGCGCATGAACCTGAGTAATTCGAGCCATCGATGTCGCCAACAGGGTTAATAGTTAAAAAGCAGATCTTCCACATCTTGCCAGCATCGAGGCGGAGCGAGCAGGAGCCGGCGAGCAGCAGCTCGAACGGGACTCTTATCCGTCAGATAATCCACTTGGCTTTTGCCATCGAGGCGAGCGAGCAGGCAACCAGCCAAATTGGCAATTCCCCGACCCTCCAGGGCCTCGATCGATGCTTCATCCACACGCTCGCGTAAGGAGCGACGATAGGCATCCCAAAAACGATTCGTCAATTGGTAACACGCGGCGCCCTCGGCTGTCTCTCGCGGTCCACCCACTCGAAAAGTTTTGAGCACGAGGTGAGCCAGAAAGAAACCAAGGTCAAAAGCGGGATCACCGTAGTGTCCCACTTCGCAGTCAATCAGCATCAGCCCGCCGGGCCAAACGAGTAGATTTTTGGGGCTGAAGTCGGCATGTACGAGGGCATGCCGCTCGCTCCACACGGAATCAATGAGCTGCTGTAAGGGTGTTGCCAGTTCGGGAAATCCCCGCGCTACGTGGCGGTAGTAGGGGTCGAGTCGCAGGTCATCAAAAAATGTGCGGTCGGCAAACTGTTGCTCGTCACGCAGTTGATGCCAAGTTGCTCCATGCAAAACGCCGAGTAAGCCGCCACAAGCTGTCGCGATGGACTCGTCGTATTCACCTGCCAATAAACATTGCTTCCAGGTTCGATGACCGCGAGGAGCGGCGGTCATCGCGAAGGCGTACTGGGCGGGATCTTCGAACAGCACGCGCGGAACCTGAGCGGGGGTCGGCAGGCTCGACGCCAGTTCCGCATAACGCTTCAGAACGGCCACCTCGGTGCGAATCCGCTCCACACTGCAGAACCACGGTTCAGGAACTCGTAATTGGTTACGAGCCTGCTTCAGCACGAATTCCTGGTACCCGTGGGGATGGCACCCCTGGGGATCAGCGGCGGGATTGCCGACTTGTACATGGAGCACGACATTCGACACGCCGCCCGACAGCCAAGTCACCTCGACGTTGTCTTGCCCCTCCACACGGCCGACTGCCCGTAAGTAATCGGCCGCGTTTTGTTCATCCAGCAACCACATGCTTGGTTTCCCACGAGGGAGTACCGGTGCTTCTACTTCTTGTTGAAGTCGCCCGCCGTGATCGTCAAGAGCTTTTCGCTGTTGAGATGACGTCGGATCGCGGCATTCACCTGTTCGACGGTCAGCGCCTTGACCTTCTTCTCGAAGTCAACTTGGAAAGCCATGGTCCGATTCTCGAACAGATTGTCGGCTAGCATTCCGGTAAGTCGATCGTCGCTGGAACGTCCCACCTCTAGCTGCTTGAGGTAGGCCTGTTTGGCCTGTTCCAGCTCCTCGGGTTTGACGCCGTCCTTCAGCCATTTCGCCAGCTCTTCCTTCACGACGGTTTCCAGTCGAGCCATGTTTTTGGGATTGGTGATGGCCACAATCTGGAATACTGCCCGAGAGTCGAGCGAGGCGGCGTTAAACGACGAACCAATTCCGTACGACAATCCTTCTTTCTGTCGCACTCGATCCGCCAACCGAGATGCCAGCGAGCTAGCCCCGAAAATGTAATTCGAGACCACCATGGCAGGATAATCGGGGTCGTCATTCTTCATCGCGGAAACGCCAATCGACACATAGACCGCATTCTCTTTATCGGGCGTATCGATCACTTGCTTCCCGGCGGGCATCTTTTCGGGAACGCCGCGAGTAAGTCGCTCGAACTTGGCGGGGCTCTTCCAATCCGCCAAACTCTTCTCAAACTTGGCGACGGCCGCCGGATCGAAGTCACCCACCACCACCAATTCACCCGTCTGAGCACTTAGCAGTTCATCGTAAACCGCCTTTACCTCGCTCACGCTGAGCTTCTTCATCTGCTCCACGCTTTCCGCAATCGTCGGCGTGTAACGTGGATCTTCCGCAGAATAAGGAGCTGACTCCCGGCGCGCCTTGTTGTAGGCAAGCATCTGCGGATCAGAGAGATTCTGCTCGATTTCCGTCACCTGTTCGCGGCGCAGCGTTTCGAATTCTTGTTCATCGAGTGCTGGTTCGCGGAGAATCTTGTTCAGGATCTCTAGTGCGGCGGGGAGATTATCGCGTTTGGTCTGAACCGAAAGTGTCAGGACTCCCGGCTCACCGCCCGCTCCCAGACGAATCTTTTCCTTGTCCAGTGCATCGCGCAGTTGAGCAAAATTCATGCTCTTCGTGCCGCGCTCCATCAAATCGGGCAACACACTGGCCGCTAACGCACGACCACGTAGCGATTCGGCATTGCCATACCGCAACCGCAGGGTGAGTGACACCGTTTCGCCACGATTCTTCTTAGGCAGCATCGCCATCTTGAGCCCGGAGCTGCCAACCGACCGAGTCGTACGTGCCTCGATATTTTCAGGCGAGACGTCAAACGCTTCGCCCGCAGATACCGCTTGTCGGCCCTTGTAATTGCCTACCAGCTTTTCGATATCGGGAGTTGCCGGAACTTCCACTCGCTGGGATTCCTGCGAAGGCTGGAAGATGCCGACCGTGCGATTGTTGCGCTGCAAATAGCGAGCGGCTACCGCCTTCACTTCCTCAGCCGTCACTTTCTCCACTCGGTCTCGGTAGAGGAAATACAGCCGCCAATCGCCTTGTCCGGCCCAGTTACTGAGCTGAATTGCGATTTGCGTCGTGTCGGCGGACGATAGTTCCCACTCCTTGAGCAACTGCTGTTTAGCACGCTGCAATTCCTCTTCAGTCACGCCCTCCGTTCCCACGGATTCAGTCACGGTGTTGAGTGCGGCGAGAGCGTCATCGGTCGACTGCTCCTTCGGTACTTCGGCCCCGAGCAAGATGAGTCCGGGGTCATGTTTGGGCTGAGTGAAGGCAAAGATGCTACTCGCTTTGCGTCCATCAACGAGTGCTTTGTAGAGTCGGCCGGAGGGCTGATTGCCAAGAATCCGAGTCAACACGGCGACGGGAGCGAAATCCTCATGCGCACCGGCACAAACGTGGTAGGCGGTGCCAATCAAAGCGACGTCACCGACGCGGCGCAAGGTCACATTGCGTTCACCATCCTGAGCCGGTTCCTCGGTGTAGGTATTCGGCAGTTCGCGTTTCGGACGCGGAATGGCTCCGAAGTACTTTTCCACCAAGTTCAGCGCCTTCGCTTCCTGGAACTTGCCAGCGACTACCAGCATGGCATTATCGGGCTGATAAAACTTGCGATAAAATGCCTGCAGGTTTTCAATCGGAACTCGTTCAATATCACTACGATTTCCAATAGTCGATTTGCCATAATTATGCCATTCGTAGGCGGCGGCAGAAATGCGCTGAAATAAAACGCGTGACGGTGAGTTTTCACCGCGCTCAAACTCATTCCGCACCACGGTCATTTCAGATAGCAAATCTTCTCGTTTGATAAAGCTATTTACAAATCGATCTGACTCCAGATCGAGTGCAAATTCCAGGTTTTCATCAGAGGCCGGCAGAGTTTCGAAATAGTTCGTGCGGTCATCTGAGGTGGTGCCATTAAAACGAGCACCGCGGTCGCTCAGCGCCTTCGGAATATTGGCATGGCGGGGAGAGCCTTTGAATACCAGATGTTCCAGGAGATGTGCCATGCCGGTTTCGCCATAGCCCTCGTGTCGGGAGCCAACGAAGACCGTCAGGTTCACGGTTACTGTGGGGCGGCTTTCGTCAGGAAACAAGAGCACGATGAGTCCGTTGCCCAGCCGATACTCCGTGATTCCCTCGACTGTATTCACTTTTTTAGTCCCTTCGTCAGCCGTCAAAACGCGGCCCGAATAACCGGTTCCGCTTAGAAGAATTCCCAGCATGATCGCTAGCCCGAACAGGCCGCGATGGAAGGCCCGGATTGGACCTCCATTAGCGCTTGATTGCGTTTTTTTCAGTCCCAACATGTAGCATTCCTTCCGTAGCATGAAAACCATGAAAGATGATTTAATAAAACCGATTGCATCACACGTTATACCGCTGTCGCTGGCCTTGATTTACCTGTGTATAAGAAAAAGTTATTAAGCCCCATATTTTCCCAGTCGTCCAGCATTCGCGAGAGCAAGGGTCATAAGATACTTGGCTTCAAATTGACCGAGTCCGCCGCGTAACGCGTCTCGTTCGCCGAACTTCGTCAGTCCGTCTGGGCGACAGCAGTTCGATACCAATAATGTGGGGACGGGATGCCAGCTATGACTTTTCAAGAAACTGGGAGTGCTATGATCGCCGGTAACGATGAGCACGTCGGGGTTAAGTGCCATGATGCGAGGCATGATAGCGTCTAGTTCCTCAATACGCTTCACTTTCTCTGCAAAGTTACCATCTTCGCCCGTGCTGTCGGTGTATTTGAAATGGAGAAAGAAAAAGTCGTAGTTCTGCCACTGCTGGTGCAGCGTATCTACTTGGTCGGCGAGTGTTTCTGCTTTCCCGACGATATCCATGCCGACCAGTTGGGCGAGTCCCTTATACATGGGATAGACAGCAATGGCGGCCGCTTTCAAGCCATAAACCTCTTCGTAGGTTGGCAGGTTGGGGCGAGCGGAAAAACCGCGCAAGGTGAGTCCGTTGGCTTTGGCTTCGCCGGCCAAAAGTGCCGTGGCCTGACGAATGAATTCGGCGGCGACGTTCGCCGTCTGGCGACTGGCTTCATCGGCGGCGACCGGTGTCAGCGGTGCAACACCAACTTTTTGTGGGTCCGTGTCCTTGACGTTACCACCCAGCCCAGGACCACGCAGCAGCACGACGAACCGGTGCTCTTTCACCGGCTCCACTATGACCTCATAGCCCGGAATTCGCACCTGATTGAGCTTGCGCGCTAGCGGAGCGCTCTCCGCCGATGCAATGCGTCCCGCGCGGCGATCGGTGATCTTGCCATCCGGGCCCAAGGTGCAGAAGTTTCCGCGGGCTGCGACATCGCCCGGGCGCAGTTCCATCCCAATTCCCGTCGCTTCCAACGCACCGCGACCGATCAAATAAGCGAGCGGATCGTAGCCGAAGAGCCCTAAATGGCCAGGGCCGCTGCCGGGCGCGATGCCGGGCAAAACGGGAATGCTGGAGCCTTGCACGCCACGGGCAGCCAGAGCGTTCAGCTGCGGTGTGTGAGCGGTTTCAAGTTCCGTTTTGCCGTCAGGGGTGAGCGGTAAGCCGCCGAGGCCATCGGCTACCAGCATGACAATCTTGGACTCGTTACGCACTTGCAATTCACGTGTGAGATCATGCAGATCCATGACTTTAACAGCCCTCTCGTTGACTGACCTGGCGAATGGATGAAACCGTAAGAGACGTCCCTGAGAGTGGATTTCGTAGCAGATTCACGCCTGTTGACAAGCCCTACGCCCATTCGTAAGCTCGCCAGCCATCCTTATGAAGACCCTTGCGTTTGATTCTGCAGGCTGTTTTGGGGAGCGGTTGGGGAGTCCGGCCGCCACCACGGGCGGAGTGCTTTCGTCGCTCGAAGCAGCGCTGTCTCTCGAGGATCTACAGTCCCTGGACGCGACGCGGCGACAGCTGGTGATGCAGGCAGCGACGGTCACTGCGACGGGTACCACCGACCATTTTGCTGGGGCTCCGCAGCGTTTACTTCACGACTACAACACCACTCGGCCCACCAGTGTGCTGTATCAATTGCTGCGGACCGCCAACCGGCTGCGGGACCACGTCGATCGTCTGGTCGTGCTCGCCCCACCCGCCACTCGACTGGCCATCCAAGCCCTGATGCTGGCCTGCTGCGATCCATTTTTTAATGAACTGAGTCGTGGCGAGCGGGGCAGTCGTCCGCGGCTCTATTTTGACGGTGACCACTGGGATAACGATGTCGCACAGGGACTCTTGAGGCTCCTGGGGGTGTCTCCTGCGGGAGCGGTGATCGCGCGACCGGACGCGCTGGAACGTCGCTGGGCCGTGGTCGTAGTCGACCCCGCCGGGAGCGTCTCGGCCGCTGGCCCGGATCCGCTCCCCGGTAATCTGGAATCGCCTCTGGAATCGCCTCTGGAATCGCCTCTGGAATCGCCTCTGCAATCGCCCCTGCAGGCGGCCTGGCAGCGTTATGAGGCGGCGCTGCAGTGGGAATGTCAGGGGGACTTGGAGGAAATGGCACAGCGAGTCACGTTGGTCGTGGCTCCTCAATCCTCCTGGACTGACTGCCCGACCGTTCCACCGGGGGCGGAACGTTTTCTGCTGCCCGATCAGCACGCTCAGCAGCACGCTCGGCAGCACGCGCGGCAGCACGCTCGGCAGCACGATGAATTTGACTCCCTTTTCAGCGTTGCGACCTTATTACCGGCGGCGATACTCGGGATTGATGTCGTGAAACTGCTCCACGCAGCGGTGGCGATGCAGCAATGTTTCGAGCAGTCGCCGGTGGGTTCAAATCCTGTGCTGGATTATGTGGCCACCGGGGAGCAGGTCCGCCGCGACGGGCGAGCCGTAGCCCAGCGCTGGCTCTGTTCGTCGCCGACCTTGCAGGGGTTAGTCGAGTGGGCGGAACGATTACTGTGCACCGCATCGGGCACCGCGCTGGGTACCGCACTGGGCACCACATCGGGCCATGGCGCACAGGCGGGTGCGGCCACTTACGTCACACTTGAACAGTGGCGCTGTGATCCGCTGGCGGTAGTGCTGCCGAGAATGCTCGCCGAGTCGGGGGAGCGCGAGCGGGCCAGCCAGTTGCCACAACTTGCTCAGGATTACGACTGCCAGCGGCTACAGGACGCTCGGGCCGCTGGTTGGCCTTGGGCGACGTTGCGGATGGCACGTGCGGACGAGGAGGGGCTGGGTCAGTTTTTTCAAATGCTGCTGCTGGTTCGCGAATGCCAGCGACTGCGAGCGACTCCCGGTCCGTAGTAAGCGGTGGGGAGATGAGAGTTGATCGACGTCGCACGACTTTCCAAGTCGTTCAGCGAAAAGCAGCAGAGCAGCCCGCAGGTTTTCCAATCGATTTCCTGGCGACTATCCGAGTTCTCCCTTCAAGCCCATAAGAAAAACAAATGGTTCGTCCGACTAGAGCGTACTTGGCTCGGCGTATGGTCTCCCTATTCCATCAAGGACCGAAGGTCCGACCAATCACCTAGCCCAGCCCAGCGGGCTGGGTTTCAGGGAGCCAGCGAAACTCGGACCAGGGCCAACGGCCCGACGATGAGCCACGGCCCCATCAAAAAGCAATGGATGAATGGTGGGCGAACCACGAATCGGACGAATGGTCGCCAGGGCTCTCGAAGAGGGACTTTCTTCATCGCCGAGCCGTTGGCCCTGGCATATTTTTTTGGAGGGGCCGGTTACCCAGCCCGCTGGGCTGGGCTAGGTGATTGGCCGGGCCGTTGGCCCTTGATTTGCTCTGACTGCGAGCCAGATTGCTGGCGTTATGTAACCTCGAATTGCTGGTTCATCCAAATCAATGTCGCGACAGCCACACCGTGTCGCGACAGCCACACAGAGTCGTTGCTCGACGTCGCCCCCACAGGAAACCCGGATGGCCTGGTATTTACCCGCTAACGGGGACATGGTGGTTCCTAAAACTCACGTATCATTCGCATTACCACCGTAGATATCGTCCTGTCCCCATCCAAAATCGGCGAGTTTGGGCTGAGTTGAACGGGCCCGAATGATGGCGGTGAGTCGACGAGTGTTGATCGCGACTGCTGGGTCAAGTGCGGCTGTTAAATGGCTGCCGGCATTGGTAGGCTGGTATAACCCCACGAATGAAGGAGGAGGCGATGATGACGACTAAATTGAGGCGATCCGTGTATGCCGTAGCGGCTGTAGCGTGTCGCGGCGTCCGTCACGGCATGATTCCAAATAGACAGCACGTGGCGATATCCCGGCGTGCTGACAGCCGATGAACGGCTACCGCTTGTTCAAGCGGCAAGACCTGGCTGCGTTCCTGAAGCGTATCGAGGCGACGGCAAAGAAATCACGCACCAAGTGAGTCGATTGAATCCGGCCCGAACTAACCTGCAGAACCACATCGAACTAAGGTGGACGGAAGCGAATGGCCCTCAAGAAATCAGATCTCTACTCCTCTCTCTGGGCCTCGTGCGATG
>JBJSXJ010000353.1:0-7098 GCA_046086325.1 Planctomycetota bacterium
CTGGACGGTCGAAGCGTGGCCAGCCGCTGCGAAACCAGAGGCTGCGAAACCAGAGGCTGCGAAACCCGCACCAGCGGCGGCGGCACCCGTGGCACCCGTCGTGCCCGTGAATGTGGCGCCGCAGGCGGCTTGGGCATCACCGGCGGCGGTGCGTGCGGTGAGCTTGAGTGCTGATGGCCAGCGCCTGGCGGTGACCAGCGACGACTCGCTGATTCGAGTTTGGGATCGTGGATCAACGAAGGAGATGCAGCGTTTTGCGGGGCATACGGGAGTGATTCATGCGGTGTCGTTTGCGCCGGATGGTCGCTCGTTGGCAACGGCGGGGGCCGATAAGACCGTGCAGTGGTGGGCGTTGTCGGTGTCGCAAATTGCAGTCGCTCATCAAGGTGCGGTGCAAGCGATTCGTTACAGCCGCGATGGAAAACGGATTTACACGGCGGGAGCAGATAAAGTGGTGCGTCAGTGGGATGCTGTGACGCTGGCTAAAGGTCGCGAATATCTGGGAGCCGAGGCGGCTGTGAAATGTCTGGCGGTTTCCAGTGACGAGCGGACGATTGCGGCGGGCGGAGATGATTTAGCCGTTCGTCTCTGGACGGTCGCCGATGGTCAGTCGCAAGGTGTGATCAAATTGCCAACCGCGATCAGCAGTGTGGCGCTGGCGGGCCAACTGGCCGATCGCCAAGTGGTGGTAGCGAGTGCCGACGCGATCGTGCGCACGTTCGCGCGCGAGTTGCCAGCGGCAAATGTTGTGGTGGGAAATGCCCCTGCAGCAAATGCCCCTGCAGCAAATGCCCCTGCAGCAAATGCGCCTGCAGCAAATGTTACTGCGAAGCCGGGAGAGCCCGGCACGTGGCAACTTATCTTGGAGAGTCGCGGGCATACGGCCGCTGTGACTCGATTGCAACTGACAGCCGATGAACGCTCGCTGTTCACCGCCGGTGTGGATCAGACGGTTCGTCGCTGGCAGATTCCCTCGCTCGCTCCACGCTGGCAGTCGAAGTCATCCGAGCAGCCGGTTTATGGTCTGTCCTTTAATGCCGACGGCAGTCGACTCGCGGTGGCGGGCGGTGACGGCGGAGTGCAGGTGGTGCAAGCGGCGGACGGGATGATGATTTGGTCGAAGCGGGAACATGTTGGGGCGGCGCAGGCCGTTGCGTTTCATCCGGGTGGCAAGGAACTGGTGAGTGCCGGGGCGGATGGCAAGGTGCGGTTTTGGGATGAGCAGGGGCAGTTGCTGAAGACCGGTGCGGCGGAGGCGGCTGGCCGCTTGCTAACCGTGGCCTACTCACCGGATGGCAATCAGGTGGTGACTGCCGGTTCGGCGAAAACGTGGCAATCGCTGTTGCGAGAAACCTTGGCGGTGGGGCGGACAGGCGTTGGTCACAACGATACGATCTATCGACTGTCGTATAATCCGGCCGGTTCGCGGATAGCGACGCTGGATTATGGAGGCCATTTGTTTATTTGGGATATGTCGAACGGAAATCTGCTGCATCATCAGCAGTTGCCGGTGACGGCGGCGTTTGGATTGGCGTATGCACCGGATGGCACGGAGCTGCTGATTGCCAGTCGCGATTCGCGCGTACTGCGGTGGTCGATACCGGCAGCGGTTCGGTAGGAGACACGGAGGCGCGGAGGGGGAGTCTCGCACGGAGACACGGAGACACGGAGACGCGGAGGCACGGAGGGGGGAAGAATGAGGGTTCGCCGTGATCTCGTCCCCTCTCCCCAACCGCTGACGAAACACTGATGCGCCGCTGATCCATTCAATTCAGCGGTTGGGGAGAGGGGCAGGGGAGAGGGGAAGCGGAGATAGGGGTAATCCATGACGGATGGTTTTTCGCCGCTGCGGCTGGGATCGGTCGAGGTCGGTTTTCCGGTGGTGCAAGCGGCCTTGTCGGGCTACAGCGATTGGCCGATGCGCGCACTGGCGCGGCGGCTGGGGGCGCGCTATGCACTCTGCGAAGTGATGCTGGACGAATTTCTGGTGTCGCTCAAGCAGCGGCAGCGAACGAGTCATTTTTTGTATATCGGCGACGACGAGCATCCGGTGGGTGGACAACTCATGGGATCCGAGCCGGAGCAATTTGCGCTGGGAGCGAAGAAGCTGGTCGATGCTGGTTTTGATGTGATCGACATCAACTTTGGTTGTCCGGTGAAGAAGGTGTTGGGGCGTTGTCGCGGCGGTTTTCATTTGAGTCAGCCGGAGGTGGCGCTGGAGATTGTGCGGCGGACACGCGACATCGTGCCGGCTGCGATTCCGGTCACCGTTAAGATGCGCCGGGGACTCGATGATTCCGCGGAAAGTCGCGATCGTTTCTATGAGATCCTGGACGGAGCGTTTGCGATGGGAGTGGCGGCGATCACGGTTCACGGGCGCACGGTTGAGCAGCGTTATGTGGGACCGAGTCGCTGGGATTTTTTGGCAGAGGTCAAGCGGCATGTGGGGGCGCGCACGATTCTGGGTAGCGGCGATCTGTTCACCGCTCGAGACTGCCTGGAGATGATGCGGCGAACCGGGATTGATGGGGTAACGGCGGCTCGAGGAGCGATTGGCAATCCGTGGATTTTTCAGCAGACGCAGGCTTTGTTTGCGGGCTTACCGCTGCCGCCGCCGCCATCGGTACGGGAGCAGCGCGAGGTGATTCACGAGCATTATCGGCTGGCCGAACAGATTTACGATCCGCGTCGCTGCGGCATGCTGATGCGTAAATTCGGGATCAAGTATGCCGCCTCGCATCCTGACTATTTGGCGGTACGCACCGCTTTTACGACGGTGCGAAATCGAGCCGACTGGGAGGCGGTGCTAGACCGCTGGTACGGCGAGGATTTGCCGGGTGTATATCCCGATGCGGCCGTGCATCGAGCTCAGGTGAACTGCGAAGTGGCCGAGTCGGCGAGTTAGCTTTTGCGTTGGCAGGCTAACGTTCCGCTTTGACAAGCTAGATCGGTACGCCGTTCCAGCGAATAAAGCCTTCGATGGCATAGAACTCGGGTAAGCCCGTTTTGTTATATCGCTCGGCCGTCCCTTTATTGCGATCTTCCGCTCGTTGCCAGAATTGGCGTGGATCGGAACCGGGAAACACAGCGTCATCCTTCTGGCTTTCGTGTTCATAAATCGCATAGCGTTTTTGCCGGAGCTCGCCGGGACTGAGCGGCACGGCGATTTCGATTTCGTGCAGCTCATATTCCTGCCACGCTCCGCGATACAACAGCACCTCGGGGCGACTGCCGTGCTGGGCTTCGATTTCGCCCAAGGCTTTAAATACCGCCTCCGCACAGACTCGATGGGTTCCATGGGGATCCGATAAATCGCCGGCGACGTAGATCTGATCGGGTTGGACGGATTCGATGAGTTCGCGAATGATGCGCACATCTTCGGGGCCGATCGGTTTTTTGGCGATGGTACCGGTGCGATAGAAGGGGAGGTCGAGGAAATGCAGGTCCTGTTCCTTGCAGCCGACGGCGAACGCACCAAACTTGGCCTCGCTCCAGCGAATCAAGGTTTTGATTTTCTGTACTTCGGCGACGTCCGGCATACCGGCGGGCTTATTGGCGATACCTCGTTTGACCGTCTCTTCCAAGTTTGTCGATTTGGCTGATTCAATCCCGAAGACTCGATTGTATTCGGAGACAAAATCGGCCATTCGCAGTGCGTCTTGGTCGAATACCGCGATATTCCCGCTCGTCATATAGGCCACATGGACTTCGTGACCGTCTTGGCAGAGTCGAATCAGGGTACCGCCCATGCTGATCACGTCATCATCGGGATGCGGACTGAAGCAGATGATGCGCTGGGGTTTGAGACCTGCCGGATGATAGTTAATGGTGTTCATCATCCAGTCGAAGACTTTTTGGGTGAGTCGATCGGCGGGACCGAAGTCGCGCACTAAGGTATGCAGGTAATGCGAGCGGAAATCGGCGTCATCTAGTTTGAGGCACGGCTTTCCTGTCTGTTCGCAGAGCCACAAAATGGCACGTTTAATCCAGGCGTCGGTCCAGTTGACCTGGCCGATAAGCCAAGGAGTGGAGCTGGCGGTGAGATATTTTGCGGCGGCTTCGTCGATCATGAGCGTAGAGTCGGCGTGGGCCTGCAAGTAGCTGGCGGGAATCCGATCCACGACGTCGCCTTCGGCCAAAGCGCGAATCACGGTCGCTTTGTGTTCCCCCATGGCCAGGAGCATGATTTTGCGACTCGCCAGAATCGTCCCCAGCCCCATGGTGATCGCTTGACTGGGCACATTGTCTTCACTGAAGAAGTCGCTCGCCAGAGCACGCCGAGTGCCGGGGTCGAGCGTGACGAGGCGAGTGCGGCTGGAGCGCGAGCTGAACGGTTCATTGAAACCAATATGACCATTGCCGCCGATGCCGAGCAGCATGAGGTCAATCCCGCCCGCCTTGGCGATGAGTGCTTCGTAGGCTTGGCAATGTTCGGCGACTTTTTCGAGTGCCACAGTGCCGTCGGGGTAGTGAATGTTTTGAGAAGGAATATTGACGTGCTGGAAGAAGTTCTCCTGCATCCAGCGATGGTAGCTTTGGAGCTGATCGGGACCCATCCCGAAGAATTCGTCGAGGTTAAAGGTGATGACGTGGGAGAGGTCCAAGCCTTCTTCGCGGTGCATCCGCACCAGTTCCCGGTAGACGCCAATGGGAGTGGAACCGCGCGGAAGTCCCAGGACGGCGTGCAGTCCCAGCGCATTCCGCTCTTGGATCACCGTGGCGATCATGCGCGCCACGTGACGCGACAAATCAGTACTCGATTCAAACGAAAAACAGGGCAGTTTGGTCGCCGGAACTCGGCGTGCCTTGGGAGTCAAAAGCGGAGCAGTCATGAGGGTCACAGGTAAGCTTGAAGGAGGGTGGGCGTAGTCCGTTAACAGGGTAGCAGACTGGGGCCAACGGGAGTGCTCATTATAGCGTCGCCAAGGTTTCTTGCAGTAGCGCGAAGAGCCGATCGACTTCGTGACGAGTTTCTTCATCGAGGTTCCAGGCGTAGGGACGCCGCCGCCGCTCGGTGGCAAACAAGCCCCGTCGGTGCAGCAGATATTTTTCGATGGCGAGGAAGCCATCGAGCCCGGCCTGCATTTGCAGCGCGACCAGTGCGCAGATCGGAAAATAAACTCGATAGGCCCGCGCTTCATCACCGGCCTGGAGGGCACGCCAGACAGCGACAATGCCATCGAGGAATTCCATGCCCGGCATCGTGCCGGAGATGCCTCGTCGGAAGCTGTCAATCAAAAGAATTCCACCCGACCCTTCCAGCACTCGAGCTCGTCCGCCCGAGGCAATTCGCAAGGCCGTTAAATTGGGGCCGATGGGAGCCGCTTCGGGTTTGAAGAGAATGCGTGCGGGACCAAATTCGTCCAGGAGTCGAATGTAGACCGACAGGGGAATCGCTTGACCGACATATCCCGAGGCGTCTTGGACAATCAACGGTAACGAAACGGATCGGGCTATGGCGGCGTAATAGGCATACACCTCCTCGCTGGGCAGCGCGGTGGACAGCGGTGGAATCGCCATTAATGCCGAACAACCAGCACGCTCGGCTTCCCGAGCATAAAAAACGGCTTGGCGAGTGCTTTCGGCGCCGACACTGGCGACGACTACCGCTCCGCGACCGCACTGCGCCAAGTGGCGGGTGAGTTCGAGTCGTTCTTGGGCGGTAAGTCGCAAAAGTTCAGACACCATACCGGTGCAATACCCTTGCGCTCCCTGCGCCAGAGCCCACTCAATTTGGCGTTCCAAACTGGCGTAGTCGATGTCGTCATTATCTAGAAAAGGGGTATGAGCGATCGGTAATACGCCGCTGATCTGAGCTGTCATCGCGTGAACTCCTCGGAAGGCAGAATCATTAGTGGCAAGATCATGGATAACAAAATCATTAAGGAGCAGGTTGATTTGGGTTCCGGCCCCAGAGTAACGAGGCGATAGTTTAGTCGTTTTTATGGCTGCTGTGCGGTGGCAGACGCTGAATTGGGATCTTAAGGAGGCGGGGCTGTCAGGTGAGAAATCATCGGAATCAGGAGTTGAAGAATCCTGGATTTCGCCATGCTGCAGACCGGGAAATGATGAATTATTTCGTTCATGACAGGTATCGATAGGGGAGCAAATTTGTTTCCTGATTTGTTAGACATCGATAAGATCACTGTTAACCTTGGGTTTTATTACCTGCCACCAGTGGGGCTGGACATGCAGCTTAACATCCGCGTACATTGTTTTTTCTCATGAAAATCCATGTAAGATTTTTGGGGAAATGAGAGTTGTAGAGTTTGATTTCAGTACGTTTGTTTATTTCAATTGCCACCCTGGGAGGGTGCTAGAGGACGGAATTCATGGCGAAGAAAGAAGATGCTGACAGTGCGAACAAGTCGCAGGCGATTCGGGATTTTTTGGCAGCGAATCCGAAGGCCAAGCCACGGCAAGTCGTGGCCGCTTTGAAAGAACAAGGCCACGAAATTACGGCTGCTTATGTCAGCACCATTAAATCGTTAGACAAGAAGAAGAATGGTAAAGTGGGCCGTCGTGGTCGTCCGGCTGGTTCGACCAAAGCCGCAGCTGCCGCCGCAGCAGCTCAGCCCGCGGCCGCTGGCAACGACAACTTCCTGCAATCGCTGCTCACCGCCAAGAAGCTCGCCGAACAACTCGGCGGTATCGCTCAAGCCAAGGCCGCGATCGACGCGCTGGCGAAGCTGGGCCTGTAGTTCTGGTCGCTGGCTACGCACACCCGGTTATTCTCTGTATTCCGGTGTCAACGCAGGGCACGTTGGCACCGGCCAGATGAGACGGTGAGTGTCGCGGCAGTGCCGCCGCGGGGTTGTGCGACGGACTGGAAGTCCGTCGTACGTTTCTGGGAGTACGTTTCTGTGCGTACGATTTGTGCGACGGACTTCTAGTCCGTCGGGTGTTAGGAACGACGGACTGGAAGTCCGTCGTACGTTTCTGTGCGAGCGATTTGTGCGATGGACTTCTAGTCCGTCGGGTGTCAGGAACGACGGACTGGAAGTCCGTCGTACGTTTCTGGGAGTACGTTTCTGTGCGAGCGATTTGTGCGACGGACTTCTAGTCCGTCGGGTGTTAGGAACGACGGACTGGAAGTCC
>JBJSXJ010000354.1:0-7118 GCA_046086325.1 Planctomycetota bacterium
CGCGCACCACTTCATCCATGCGACTGGGCCCCGCCGCACCAGCTCTCGGCTGATTCGGCAACCCCATGCTTTGACTCGTATCAACCAGCAACAGCAAACGCGAATCTTTCACCACTCGACGTTCGGTCCGCCGCTCTAAATCAAAGAAGAAAAACAGAATTCCCAGAAACGCGGTCAGACGCAGCACCAGCAGGGCAGCGGCGATTCCGGGACGCAGTTCCACGGCATCCTTGCGATACATCACCACCACATACGCTGCCACGGCGATCACCAGGACGACCAGCAGCAACCATTGCCACCACTGTGTCATGGACTGCAGGCGCGCCAGTTGGTGATAAGTGCCGGAAGCTGCGGCGATCAATAAGCTGGGCATCATCGGCATGCGAATTCAACGGTTACAAAGGTGGGAAAAAACGAACGGCTAAACGATCATGCACTGGAGGAACGGTTGCCAGGAACCACCGTCGCGCGGCGCGCCAGTGCGCGAGCTGCCGCGACACCGGCCGCACTCCCTGCACCAGCACCTGCAGCGACCGGATGATACCCCAGCAAGTACGACAGGAACTGCTCGGCAATCAACAGAGCGATCAACAACCACATCAGCAAGATGCTGCGATTAAAGCCACTCTGATCTCGAGCATCGACTTCAAATTGCTCCGCCAAGTGATAGGTGGCGCGCACCGGCGACAGATTGTTCAGCAACTGCTGCTCTTCGACTTGCGCTAAATCACTTTCGGCAGGATCGACATTGAGTGCATAGCGGCGCGGTTCGTAAGAACCCGCCAGCGTCTGCGACCACGCTTCAAACAAACCGCCACGCTGAGTCGCCGTGGCGGCTAAGCCGTCTCGACCCGGTCCAAGCGTAGCTCGCAGCCGCTTACTGTCGCTCGCCAGCGCCGCTGCTTGCTCTTCGATTAACAGCCGAGTGCCAGGCTTGGCACCTGGCGCTAAGAACGACACAGCCGGCCGATACTTCTCAGCGGGTAACGTCAGTTCAATCGGCTCCCCGACCAGCCGTTCATCGACCAAGCGATGAGCACCCGCCAGATGCGATTGCAGACGCAGCAGCATCACGATGAAGCTGGGATCGGCCGCCCAGTTGTTCCAGTCGGGCGCCAGCGACGTGAGAAACGCCATCACTCGCCCTTCCCCATACGTGCGACTCACCACGAGCGGATCACGACTGCGCAGGCGAGCGGCAACTTGAATGGTCGACGCCGCGGGTGGCGACCAGCCCTCTCTCACCTTGTGAAATTTTTCTATCGTCACCAGGCGAATAAACGAGTTTCGCTCGCCCAAAAAGACACTGAACACCGGATGATCATTCACCTCCAGGTCCGCCATGTCTTCGGTGAGTGGAGCGGCCAGCAGATCCGCTCGATCCAGCTCCGCAGGAAAAAATCCTTCGCCCGCACGATACATTTTTTCATTGATTTGAGCGACGGCCGTGTTGTCGCCGACGAACCATGCCAAGCCGCCACCGCGTTTGACGAACGCTTCTAAGTTCGCGATCGCACGATCGTCCAGGCGTCCCACATCGAGCAGATAGATCACCCGGAAAGTGTTCAACTCTTCGAGCGTTGCGTCGCGCAGGTAGGCCGCTTTCTGCACGGTCGGCTGCACTCCGGTTCGCGCCCGTTGTCCCGGCTGAAAGACCGCCGTGAGATAGTAGGCGTTTTGCTGGTCATCTGAACCGTCCACGATGAGCACCGGTTCGCTCTCGGGAAAATCTACGACACACCAGCGGCGATTGTCGGCGTTCACCACATCGTCGGGTAGAGTGGCTTCGACAACATGCTGTCCGGGCTTGGGAAAATAAACCTGCACTCGCCGTGTGATCGTTTCACCGCCCTTGATCTCATCCAGAATAAAGGTCGGTAACTCGTCGGACGTTCCTACCGCGCGCTCAGACGGACCCGCCACCGCATCCTCGGGTGCAAAATAGGTCGTGCGAATCTTGAGTGGCACTTTCTTGACGGCCGCCGTGCCAAAGTTTTTGATCGTGACATTCACAAACAGAGGCACGCCTGCCGCCCGCGTTTCGTCGGCCGGTTCGATGTCGAGCACCGCCAGATTGCCTTGCGCGATCTTCGCGCAATTGACGAGCTGCACGGTGGCGCCCGAACGCTGCATCTGCTGTAACGTCTCACGCGCTTCCGTCGGACGCTCCCATTCTTTCGTGCGAAAGTCGGAGACGATGTAGACGATGGCGCTTTCCTTCGTACCGGCATCGATCAGTTGTCGGACCAGATCCAGTGCCGGTCGCGGCCCCACCGACAACTGACTCACATCAAAACTGGCACGACGCTGTTCCAGTTGCACTTCGAAATCAGAATCCACCGTGGCCGCATTGAAGTCGGCAATCTGAGCCGCTCGACCAGCGGCATCCGTTCCCTGCTTGGCCGTGGAAGCCGCTTGCGAGAAGCGAATGAGGGTTAGTTTCTGTCCCGTCTCGGCCTCTGTCGCCCGGGCCGCAATCCGGGAGACAACCTGGCGCGCTTGATCGAAGGCGGAGGCGGCACCGAGGCGGTCTGACATGGAATAACTGTCGTCGACCAGAACGTAATGGTGAGTTGATTGGCCGCCGAACAGGTTGAGCCACTGTTGTCGCGTCACCCATTGGGCAAGCATGGCGACGATCAGGAGTACGGCGAGCACGCGAGCGGCCAGCAAGATCAGCTGCTTGAGCCAAATCCACTTGCGATGCTTTTTGTAACTGCGGAGCAGGAAATCCATCGCCGCCCATTGCACACGCTGATGCCTCATCATGTTGATCAAATGGATCAACAGCGGCACCAACGCCAACAGGAAGCCCCAGGTAAGGATGGGATGAACAAATTGCATGATAACTTCGGTGACTCTCTTACCGACTCGCGAACACCACTATTTGCGGCGCGTCGCCAGACGACGGCTGAGGAAACTGGCTAAAGCCGCATCCAGCGGATCGCTGGTGCGGATCAAGGAATAATCGATCGTATTACGAGCACAATTGCGACGGACCGTCTCCAGGAACTCGCCTAACGCTTCTAGATAGCCTTCGCGCAAAGCTCGTGGATTGCAGTTCAAAAAATCAACGCTTTCCAACCCTTCAAAACGCATCGGGCCCGAAAAGTTGAAGTCCAACTCGTCGTCATCCAGGATGTGCAGCACCATGACATCATGTCCGCGCTGCCGTAACAACTTCAGTCCCTTCATCAACGATTCGGGCTCCGACAGCAAATCGGATACGACAATCATCATGCCGCGGCGAGTGTAGTTCTCGGCGATCTGATGAAAGACTTTGTACATGTCCGACTTGTCACGCGGCTCACTGACATTCAGCGCTTCAATAATCGACAGCAAATGCGTGCGTTTGGTGAGCAGCTGAGTGGAACGACGAATCGTTTCATCGAACGCTGCACAACCGACCGAATCCTGCTGACGCAAGACGAGATACGCCAGGCACGAGGCGACCGTGCAGGCATATTCATATTTATTCATCGCTCCGCGACCATAACGCATGCTGTTGGAAACATCCACCAACAACATGCAGCGCAGATTCGTTTCTTCTTCGAACTGCTTGACGTACAGCCGATCTTGGCGCGCCCAGACTTTCCAGTCGACGTGCCGCAGGTCATCGCCCGCCACATATTCACGATGCTGCAAGAACTCCACCGACTGTCCGAAGTACGGGCTGCGATGCATGCCGGAAAGCAAACCTTCCACGACATGTCGAGCCCGTAATTCCAGCCGAGAGATCCGCTTGATCGTCTCAGGATGCAAAAATCTTTTGGAATCGGGCATCGTTCGTCAACTCATCTTCCTTCGTGGGAGTGTTGGCTACCAGACGATCAATCACGTCATCCGTGCTGACGCCTTCGCTTTCCGCCGCAAAATTTACCACCAAGCGATGACGCAGCACCGGCTTGGCCAGAGCCTGGATATCTTCGGTCGACACATGCGTGCGACCATTCAGCAGGGCTCGCGCTTTGCCACCCAAAATCAAGAACTGAACCGCTCGCGGTCCCGCACCCCAGTTCACCATGTCGCGCACAAAGTCCGGAATACCGGGCTGATTAACGCGAGTTTGCCGGACCAACGACAACGCATAACGAATCACGTGGTCCGTCACCGGCACCTCGCGGACAATCCGCTGCAGCTCCTGAATCTCAGGTCCGGTGAGTACCGGTTGAATCTTGTCGGCCTGCACACTAGTGGTGCGCCGCGCGACCTCGAATTCCTCATTGAAACTCGGGTAGTTCACAAACACTTTGAACATGAAGCGGTCTTGCTGCGCTTCGGGCAGCGGATAAGTCCCTTCCTGTTCAATCGGGTTCTGGGTGGCGAGTACAAAGAATGGGTCGGTGAGCGGATGACGCACTCGCCCCACCGTCACTTGACGCTCTTGCATCGCTTCGAGCAGCGCTGCTTGCGTCTTCGGTGGCGTACGATTGATTTCGTCAGCCAGCAGAACATGCGAGAAGACCGGCCCTTCCAAAAACCGCCGCTCACGAGCGCCCGTCGTTTTGTTCTCTTCAATAATTTCCGTCCCGGTGATGTCAGCGGGCATCAAGTCGGGCGTGAATTGAATTCGGCTAAAGCTGAGATTCAGCGTGCGGGCTAGCGTGCTGATCATGAGCGTCTTGGCCAGCCCCGGTACACCTTCCAGTAAGCAGTGTCCGCGACTGAACAGCGCAATCAAAAGCTCATCAATCACATGCTGCTGACCAACGATCACTTGCGATAACTGATCAACAATTTTTTGGCGAGCACTTTTGAGGGCGGCGATGGCGGCAGAATTGGAAACGTTCGAGGCGGGAGTATCCTGTTCGGATCTGGATCCTGACATGTGAAAATGGCTCCTGAGTGGTCGTGGGCCTGCGCAACGACGCAAACCGACGGGACAAGCCTATCATCCGCCTCCCAGTTTGCCTAGTTTCTTTAAATATTCCCGCCAGGATTCTTCACAATCACCCTCCACGGGCCTGCCGCACCACTTCATAGACTCGCACCGCCGCCGGCCCCAGTAAAACAATCAGCATCGCCGGAAAGAGACAGAGGATGGTCGGAAAAAGCATCTGCACGTTGGCCTGTCGCGCGTAACGTTCCGCCCGCTGAAATGCTCGTTCCCGCAGCGTTTCGATCAATTGCCGCAACGCGCCCGACACCCCGACGCCATACCGCTGCGTGTGGCCAACCAGTCGCGCGAATTCGCGATATTCCTCCAACTGCAGCCGCTCGGCAAGGTTCTCCAGCGCCTGCGCCGGTGCTTCACCGAGCTCCATCTCCCGCTCCACCAGCAACAACCAAGCGGCCAGGGATGGTGACCGTCGAGCGGCTTCGGTCGCACAGCGACTCCAAGCCCGCGGAAACGACAAGCCCGCATCCAGGCACATCACAATCAGGTCCAGCAGATCGGGTAAGCAGTCGAGCCACAGTTGACGCTGTCGCTCCTGCCGTCGTCGCCGAATCCACACTCCGCCGAGTAAACCACCACCCAGCAGCAATCCCACGAGCAGTAAAGAATTCATGGCAATCCTCCTTGGCCCCCTCGTATAGCAAAAAATCTTCCACCAGGGCAGGCGAACTTTTTTTCATGCGGTCGCGCGGTTGCGCACGGGGAATACGGTTGCGCACGGGGAATACGGTGGCGCACGGAGGGCACGGGGAATGCGGTTTCGCACGGAGACACGGAGACACGGAGAAGAATTGTTTTTGTTTTTGGGGGATGCTGAGTTGTAGGGAATTTGGGATGAGGATTTTGGGATTTGGGATGGAGTGAGTTTCAGGGAGTAAGTGCTTTCAAAATGTTGAAGGAGATTGAATTGTCTTTCGAAGTCGAAGTCGAAGTCGAAGTCGAAGTCGAAGTCGAAGTCGAAGTCGAAGTTGCTTGCTACCGCTCATCTCTCAACGGACAACCTTTCAGCCGCTCATCTCGCACCTGAGCATCTCTCGCTGCTGATCACTTTTCTATTCACCAGGATCTGTTCCCAAAACTCCGTGTCTCCGTGTCTCCGTGCGAAACCGTATTCCCCGTGCCCTCCGTGCGCAACGCGGTGTCCTCCGTGCGCAGCGCCGCGTGCTCCGTGCGCAACCGCTCTACAGCTGGTGCGGGTTGAACAGGAGGGGGAAGAACGGGCCGGTCATTGGATTGCCTTGAGGAACGGCGGGGACGCCGCTGAGGAGCGGTTCATCGGAGTCGGAGCGGACGCCATCGAGAAACACATTGATCACGGCGGCTCGCCGCGGTCGATCGGTGCGGTTTTCAAACGAGCCGTGAATCATTAGCGGATGATGAAAGGTAGCTTCACCAGCTTTGAGTTCCACGGCGACAGGTTTTTGAAATTGTTCCCACTGTTCGTCGGAGAGCACTTCACGAATCGCTTCCATATTGCCTGCCAGGCCGGTAATCGGCAGCAGATCCCCGCGATGACTGCCCGGTACATAATGCACTGCGCCATTATCGATCGTGCTGTCATCCAGCCCGATCCAGCAGGTGAGATGGGCCATCGGCTTGGTGCGCGTCCAGTAAGAATAATCTTGATGCCAAGCGACGACGCCACCGTGACGAGCCGGTTTACAAAACAATTGATCGTGCCAAAAACGCACGGCACCGCCTAACAACTGACTGGCCGGCATCGTGAACGCCGGGTTCCACAAAAGATCGTGAAAACCAGGTCGTAGTCGCCAGGCGCCGAGTGCATGAAACAGCACCGTGCCAGGCTGAGCGGACTCGTTGGTGTGATATTCATACCAGAGCTCGTGTCCCTCATGCCCCGCTCGAAAAAACTCGTCTAATTCCAGTCGTAGAGCGGCCACTTGGTCGTCGCTGAGCAGTCGCACGCCGGCCAGAAATCCTTGCTCTTCGTAGCTGCGAATTTGTGCCGGAGTGAGTTTGAGTTGATTCCAGGCGGCAGAGGTGCTGGGCAGTTGAAACAGGTTTCCGACGAGGTCATGGCGCGTGGCAAGGTCGATGGTCATGGTGCGTAGCGAACTCCAAGGCAAACGGAAATTGTGTGAGCATTTTATAACGCAATCGAGCGGTGTTTCCCTCGTTTCTTGCCATTAGCAGAAGCTGTTCGTTTGTTCAAGTTGGCGTGAAAAGCAAAATCTTCGTTCGATTGCTCTTTATCGGCTTC
>JBJSXJ010000355.1:0-5577 GCA_046086325.1 Planctomycetota bacterium
GATCGCCTCAACGTACTTCCCATCGTACGACGGACTTCCAGGCCGTCGTGCAGAGGCGTACGACGGACTGCCAGTCCGTCGTGTAGCAGCCTCAACGGACTGGAAGTCCGTGGTACGGGTGACCTCAACGGACTGGAAGTCCGTTGTACGATCGCCTCAACGCTCTTCCCATCGTACGACGGACTTCCAGTCCGTCGTGCAGCAGCCTCAACGGACTGGAAGTCCGTTGTACCGGTGATCTCAACGGACTGGAAGTCCGTTGTACGGGTGATCTCAACGGACTGGAAGTCCGTTGTACGGGTGATCTCAACGGACTGGAAGTCCGTTGTACGGGTGACTTCAACGGACTGGAAGTCCGTTGTACGGTGAACCAGGACAGCTTTACGCCCAGCAGTCTCGTTCGGGACGCGAGCGCAGCGAATTTGCTTCAGCATCGCCGACGAATTCATTCTTCACCGGATCGAACACTAGTTTGCGTCCTAGGATCCAGGAAAACGAGGCGGCGAAACTGGCGATATGCGAATTCACCATCACGTCCGCGTTGGTGATCGTCGGTTTACGACTGCGCACACATTCGAAGAAGTTGCGCGCGTGCAGCTGCGCATCGATGCCACGCGTCTTCTTCACTTTATCCGTCGGCGACAGCACTCCGCCTAGCTTCACTTCGATGCCGTCATCGCCGACTTCCACCGAGCCTTCGCTGCCCACGAACTTCACCGGGCAGAGCCCCAGCTTGGTATTCCAATTCGGACTGCGATCCCCAAACGGGGTCTTCAGAAAATCGAGGAACAGTTTCACGCCATTGGCATATCGGCAGAGAATGCCCGTCGGCCCCGGTTCGAACTCGACTGGCGTCGTCCCATCCGCTCCGTTGGCCCACTGACAGAGGTCGACGGTGTGCGCACCCCAGTCGAGTAGCCGAGCGCCCGATTCAAAGTCGTATTGGCCGCGCCACTTGCCGGCGACGTAGGTCGAGTTATAGGGTCGCCACGGAGCAGGTCCGAGCCACAAGTTCCAGTCGCAAACATCCGCTGCCGGTGTCGGTTCACCCGGCAGCCAGGCATTTCCCAGTTCTGGCTGATACACGGAGGCGTAGAGCGTATCGAGCTTGCCCAGTTTCCCGGTCTGCGCCATTTCCACTGCGGACTGAAACTGCGGAACGCTGCGCCGCTGAGTGCCTGCCTGAAAAATACGCTGCGTGCGTTTCATGGTTGCCGCCAGATCGCGCACGTTTTTGATTGAGAGCCCGCAAGGCTTCTCGCAGTAGACATCTTTCCCTGCTTCGGCCGCCAGAATCGATGCCGGCGTATGCCAGCGATCACCCGTGGCGACAATCACCGCGTCGATGTCTTTGCGAGCCAACATTTCGCGCATGTCAACATAGAGCGAGACGTCGGATTTCCCCGCCAGCTTGGTAACCAGCTCTTTCCCCGCCTCACGCCGTGTTTTCTGCACATCCGCAATCGCCACGCAGCGCACCTCGGGCAGGCCCAGCATGGAAGTGAGCACGTAGGTACAGCGCGGTCCAATGCCGATGACTCCTAGATTGATATGGTCATTCGCCGCCACACCGCCATCGCGTCCGAGCACTCGAGCGGGCACAAACGTCGGCACTCCCGCGGTAACTCCTACGGCAGCTCCCGCGACTCCGGCAGCTAAGCCGCCGAGCACCTGCCGGCGACTCACCCCAGTCGCACTTGCCTGCTCCGGTTGTTTCTCGCGCGATTTATTCATCGGCTTCTCAATCAGTTCTGCGAGCGCCTTGCCATCTTCTACCAATTCACGTGATCCATTCTGTGTCATCTCAGCACCTCAAATTGAGAAGTGAAAAAAAACTCGCCAGCATTCATCGCTTGGCCATGGGAGCCGATCTTTGCAGCTGCTCGGCGCGATCGTATTCGACCCAGACCTGCTCCAGTACCAGTCAGACTCGACATGGTACCAATCCGAGCGTTGCCAAAAAAGTAAATGGATCGAGTGCGGCAGGCGCGACCAGCCACTTACTCGTTCGCGCCGGCCGAGCGGCGGCGTGCCCAGCTCCACTTCTGCAGTTCCATCGCCGGAACAATAAGCATGCTGACGAGGATGGCGACCAACCACAGCGAAGGCTCAATCGCCTTCGTCCCCAGCATTCCCTGCAGCGCGGGAACAACCATGACCGTGATATGGATGAGCAGCGCGCAGAGCGAGCCGAAGAACAGCATGGGACTGCGCAGCGGTGATAAGGCGAACACCGAACGCGTCTCTGAGCGACAATTCCCGCCGTGGAAATTTTCAAATAGGACCAGCGACAAGAGCAGGAAATTGCGCGCGTCGGAATCGGCCCAGCCGGCTCGCAGGCAGAGGTCGAAGATTAGAAAACCGCCGCCACCCACTACCAGCACCGCCACGAAGATGCGTTCTAACATCAAGCGGTTGAAGACGGGCTCGGTGGGCGCGCGTGGTTTACGAGTCAAACTGGCTCCATCGCCAGGTTCAAACGCCAGTGCCACCGCTTGAATGCCATCGGTGACCAGATTCAGCCATAACAACTGGACCGGTAGCAGCGGCACCGGAAGCCCTTTGACGACCGCTAACAACATCAATAGCAGCTCAGCGGCGCCCATCGAGATCAACAGATAAATCACTTTACGAATGTTGTCGTACGCAATTCGGCCCTCTTCGATGCCACCAACGATCGATCGAAAATTATCGTCACTGAGCACCAGTTCAGACGCCTCACGGGCCACATCGGTTCCCGCCAGGCCCATCGCCACGCCGATGTTTGCAGCCCGCAAGGCTGGCGCATCGTTCACGCCATCGCCTGTCACCGCGACGAAGTGCCCCGCCTCGCGGGCCGCCTGAACGATCTGCAACTTCTGCTGCGGTGTGACCCGCGCAAACACGCGCGTCTTAGGAATCAGATCCGCCAACTCCTGCTGCGTCTTGCCGGCTAAGTCCGCCGCCGTCACCACTTGCTCCTCACGCTCCGCCAGCCCTAGATCACGAGCGATCGCCAGTGCCGTCGTGCGATGATCTCCCGTCACCATCGACACCATGACCCCCGCCCGCTGACACTCCGCTACCGCCTCGCGCGCCCCCGCTCGGAGCGGATCGATCATCCCGAGGAAGCCGAGCAACGTGAGCTGGGTGGGGAGATTGATTCCTGGCGACGCGATCATCGGAACGCCAGTCGTCGGTGGCGTGTCAGAGATTGTCTGCGATTCAGGCATAGGTGGCGATTCAAGCATGGGCTGCACGTCTGGCGTCAGACCTGAATCAGGCCGAGCTGTCACTGGTCCACGGGCGACCGCCAGCACTCGCAGACCACGCGCCGCCATTTGATCGGCCAGCTGTTGCCATCGCTCGCGGTCAGCAGCCTGCAGCGAATCACCGCTCCTAGCCAGCAGACGCTCGGGAGCTCCTTTTACAAACAGTTCCCACTGATTGCCGTGGCGATGAATGGACAGCGAGCACTGATTTTCCGACTCATAGGGAATGCGGCTCACCTGTGGAAATTCGTGGAGCAGTCCAGAGCGCGCTAGTCCCAGTTTCGCTCCCAAGACCAGCACAGCGACGTCGACGGCATCACCGTGCCACAGCCACTCACCATCACGACATGACAAATCAGCTTCATTGCATAACATGGCCGCGCGCAGTATGGCGGCCAGCGGAGGATGCTGAGTCACTTCTAAGCGCTGGCCGGCGCGCAGCACTTCACCAACTGGTGTGAAGCCTTGGCCCGTGACCGTGAGCAGCTCGCCATCGGGTAGACAGATTTCGCGCACGGTGAGTTCATTGCAAGTGAGCGTGCCGGTCTTGTCGGTCGCAATCAGCGTGCAGCTCCCTAAACCTTCCACCGCCGTGAGCTGCCGCACAATCACGTTGCGCCGCGCCATCCGCTTCGTAGCCACCGCGAGAGCTACGGTAATCGCCACCGGGAGTCCCTCGGGAACCGCCGCCACGGTGAGCGCGATGACAAAGAAAAAGGTATCCACGAGCGAGTGGTTCCAGAGCACGATCCCGAGGACGCCGATCGCGAGGGCCACGAGCAGGGTAGTCACCGCCACATAATTCGTGAATCGCTCCATACGCTGCAGCAGCGGTGGCTGGCCCTGCTTACTGCCCAGCACCGCCAGCGCGAGCTCACCGAGCGTGGTGGCCGTGCCCGTCGCCACGACAATCCCCTGAGCTCGGCCGCGAGTGACAAACGAGCCCGCGAATGTCATGTTGCGGCGATCCGCTAGCAGAGATTGCGCCGTCCCCAACCACTCGGCATCTTTCCTCACCGGCAAGGATTCCCCGGTGAGCAGGGATTCGTCAACTTCCAACCCCTGTGCAGACAGCAAGCGGAGATCGGCGGGCAATCGATTGCCCGACTCCAAACAAACGATATCCCCCGGCACAATCTCCGCGGATGGAATCTCGCGAACTTCACCGTCGCGTACGACCTGAGCACGCGTGCGCAGCAGTTTCTTGAGCGCGAGACTACTGCGTTCAGCGTGCCACTCTTGATAAGCGCCGATGGCAGCGTTGAGTAGCAGAACGGCAGCGATGAAGCCCGCATCCTTCACGTCACCGATAAACACCGAGACCCCAGCAGCGGCGACTAGCAAGTAAATCAGCGGGCTAGCAAATTGCCGACCGAAGATCTTCCACGCCGGTGTTGGCCCAGCTTCGGGCAGGAGGTTGGGACCATAGTCCCGCTGACGGCGCATCACCTCGGCCGACGACAACCCTGCGGCCGACGTCTGCCACGCCGCACAGGCCGCCGCCGCAGTCTCCGAGTGCCACGCCGTGGCTGGTCGTTCTGCAACCGGCACCATTCGCCCCCCCCCTTCGTCCCTGTCTAGCAACCTGGGAGCAATCAAGACCAAATACCCCCGACAGGATTCGAACCTGTGACCTGAGCTTTAGGAAAGCTCCGCTCTATCCAACTGAGCTACGGGGGCAAAAATGCGGTTTTCTGCTTGAAAAAAACCTGGTTTCCGGGAAGGTGTCAAAACCGCCTGTTTTCGTGTTTGACACCCGTTCTGACGCCTGCCCCAAACGTTCAGCTAAGAGGCAAGTATCAAGAAGGACCAGTCTACCCCGTCCAGGTTCGCTCGCAAGCCACGTTCGCCACGCAAGATTCGTTGGCCACGTGAAAGTCTCGAGCAAAGACATCGTTCACCAGTACCATGACGGATTTAAGCCGAGGCTGTGAGCGGCCGAGGTGTTTTGACGGAGATGCGGTCGCTTTGTCGAGGACTCGGCCGGAGAAGTTTTTCCTAAAATGAAACGACTTTGCAACAAAACAATGCTCCCTTCTCCCCAACAAGAAAAATAAGGTGGTTATCCATTATGTGATATCGATTTATTTTTCTTATTGGGGAGAAGGGAGCAGTCAGCGGAAGAAGCGAAGTCGCAGAAACCTTTAAAAGGCCGGACGGCGGACGCCGATACCGCTACCTTCCGAGCCGGACGGCATTTTTTTAGCGGTATTGGGCGTCAGCCCTCCGGCCGGCGCTTAAGAGCGGCTTCTCCCCAATAAGAAAAATAAGGTCTTCGCGAGTTTCCTATGGGGCGCCGTCGAGCAACGACTCAGTGTGGCTGTTA
>JBJSXJ010000356.1:0-12101 GCA_046086325.1 Planctomycetota bacterium
TAGTTGACACGCACCAACGATCGCTCCGGCTCAAATTATCGCCGGGAGGATAGGGTGAGTCGTTTCTTTCGTATTTGAGGCCGGTTCGTTAAGCTGCTCTCGGTCGAGCAAGTGTGGCGTTATGATTCAGGTTTCTCTGCCGACTTCTTCTGAGCCGACTTCTTCTGAGCCGACTTCTTCTGAGCCGACTTCTTCTCTGCCGACTTCTTCTCTGCCGACTTCTTCTCTGCCGACTTCTTCTCTGCCGACTTTGATGTGCCGGTCTTTCTAGCGACGGCAGTTTTCGCTTTCGATGGGGGTGATGAGAGAGCGACGGTTACGGGCTGGCCCGCTGCCAGGTCTCGTAAGATCCGCAGATTGATGGCATCCCACTCTTCAGTCCCGTGCTTTCCCTTCGGGGTCTCTAGGAACATCGGCAAGTGAGCGAGGCGTGGATCACGCAGGATGTGTGCGAAGGCGTCGAGGCCGATATGTCCTTGACCAATGTGTTCATGACGATCAACCCGCGATCCCAGTTCTCGCTTGCTATCGTTCAAATGAAACGCGCGCAAGCGTCGGAGACCGACGAGTTCATCAAATTGAGTCATCGTCTGCTCATAATCGGCGGCCGTGGCGAGTGGATAACCGGCGGCGAAGGCGTGGCAGGTATCAAAGCAGACTCCGAGGCGGTCGGGATGTCGAGCGCCATGGATCATGTCGGCGAGATGTTCAAACCGCCACCCCAAGCAGCTCCCCTGCCCGGCCGTATTCTCCAGGAGAATCGCGGGGCTGTCGGCGGGCAGCCGCTGGTGAATCTCATTGATCGCCGCGATCACTCGGCCAATCGCGGCCTCATCGGAACCACTGGTGGCGGCACCCGGATGGACGATCACTCCGAATAAACCGAGCTGTGCGGCGCGCTGCAGTTCGACCGTCATGGCCGCCACGGACCGGCGCCAGAGAAAATCATCGCTACTTCCCAGATTGATTAAATACGAACTATGGGCGACGGTCCGCGTTAACTTGCGGGACTGGACCACCTCGCGAAACCGAGCGACGGACGTGGCATCGATCGGTTTGGAAATCCAATCGGCAGCGCTGCCCGTAGCACTGCCCGAGACCGCCCATATTTGTGGGCTGGCCGTGAAGATTTGCACCGAGTCCATCTGGAACGACGCGGCGGACTCCGCCGCGCGTTCGTAGCCGCCAGCGATGGAAAGATGAGCACCCAGCAGCGGCATCGATCAAGCTCCGACGTTCGTTATTGGTTCTGAAGAATGGCCACCAGCACTTGAAAAGCAACTCCGATTAAGGTGAGGCCAATGCTGACCCAGGCCACAATGACGCCCGCTTTCGTGGTCGTGCGACCCGAGGGGTCCATAATGCCGGCGTCCATTTCCTTCATGTCACTGTTTCCCATGATGATGGCCGCGATACTCAAAAAGCAGCAGCAGAGTAAGCCAATAATTCCCAAGGCGAGGATCAGGCCACCGCGGTGCGGCTTTTGATAACCGACACCCATGGGGTATCCGGCTGCGGCGTACGACTGAGGAACGTCGGCGTAGGGATTGGCATTCGCCCCGCCCGTCGCGCCCGGGGCGAATGGAACTCCGACTCCGGCAGGAGCCGCTAGTTGTGGATAAACGGTAGCTGCTGGTACCCAGTCTTCTCGACCTTCTTGCTGCAGCCGGAAGTTTGGTGCCACGCGGCGATCTCGCACCCAGCCATCCAGTTCGGCTTTGGTTACCGGACCGTACTTCGTGCCATCACCACCCTGCATGAACCAGCGCTCGGAGCTGTTCGCGGAGTCAAATGGATTCACAGCGGCGGGCGCGCCCAAACCAGGGGCTGCAGCAGAAGGCGTCGCGGGCGGAGAAGCCAAGGGGGAGCCAGCGGCATCGGGGATCGGCATCACGGCGTTGCAGCTCGGGCAACGCGCCTGCTTACCAGCAAATTGATCTTCCACTCGTAGCCGACTGCCACACGCCGCACAACTTAACTCAATCGCCACAAGATGCTCCTTTGTTCTCTCAACAAAGCGTTTGATGATATTGCGAATCTACCGAATCGCCCAATAGACCGCTCCGACGACCGCCCCGGCGAGGAACATCATACTCCAGAACAGCACCACAACCATACCGAGTTTTCGAGCAAATTGCGTTTGCCATCGACCAGTCGAGTCCATCAGGCCCGCGTGCATGTCGTACAGATCCTGAGTGCCCTGTTGCCAGGCCAGAACGCTGAAGACCGGACACGGTACGAACAGCCCGACCAAGGCCAGTGTCAGAATGAACGGTGCGCGGTGAGGGAGTTGTGTCCGTCGATCATTCGCCGAATGCTGCGGTAGTTCCGCACGGTTGCCGGTATGGTCGCTGGGACTGCCAGCAGAAGCCGTTGTCTGATCGGCCGGTGTACCGCTGGTGGTATTCCTCACGTTCAGTTCTGGGTATCGCAGCTCCGCCGGTTGCCACTGATTCGAGTCGTCTCGGCGCAGTTGACACCCCAGCGCCACTCGCCCTTCTCGCACCCATTGATCAAGCTGCGCCACGGCGATCGGGCCGTAGACCACGCCCTCGGGAATCTGGAGATACCAGTCGCCGTCCGTTGTTTGCTCTGCGGAGACCACGATGCCGGTCCTTATCGAAACGATTCTTGTCGGAAGCGATGGCGAGTTCATGATTATATCGAGTAGCGGGGCGACTGTTACCGGTTGGTCTTACCAAACGGTTGCCGAGGAATCGCACGGAGCCGTAAAATGCCGAGGCGTTGGGATTGAGCTATCAGCAAGGAGTGACAGGCGTGATCGAGTTATTCTCTCTGGCGGGCTATGTGGTCGCAGCGGCTCTTATCGGCGCTCTCGCGGTGTTCGCTGGCTGGTGGCTTCGCAGTCGACAAGAAGCCGCTCACCAAGTCCCCTGGCCCGACCAGCCACCAACCGGTGTCTCGGCGGGAGATCGTGCTTCACGTGACGAAGCGTCAGCCTCTGGGCCGCCTGTGCGCGAGCAGCAAACGTTCCGCGCTGGTCCTCCGGTCCCCCAACTGGAAATGGCGCGCGAAGAATTTCAGCGCCGACGGGAATGGCTCGAAGCCAGATTTTTCACCCTTGCCGCCCGCAGTGGAAAACCGCGGGGACTAGCTTGGAACGATTGTCGTTTCGCTGACGATTTTGTGCTGGCGCGAGAACGTGATCAGGGGCTGCTGCGAGCGTTCGTCAGCGTCACGATCCGCTTCACGGCCGTCGAAGGTGGCGGCATGGAAGACAATCCGAATGTCGATAATCTACGCGCTGCTACGGCAGTGTTCAGTTGGAACGGGGAAGAGTGGTCGACGGACGGCCGCACGGTCTTCAACCTTAGCCCCAGCCAAACGCTGGAACGGTTCCAGTTAGAAGTTATGGAGTGATCGGCTTCAGCATGTCAAAAATGCGAGTCAGCTCGTCACCCACTTCGGACATCGACTGCGGCCGATCCTCACGTTTCTTGGCCAGCATGCGCTCGAGAAAAGCGTCGAGTTCTGGGGGAACTTCGGGACGATGAGCGGAGATTTTGGGAATCGGCTGGTCACGGTGAGCCAGGATCTTATGGAGGGTGGTCTCGCCTGGATAGGGTAGTTCGCCGGTGAGGAGCCGATAGAGGGTACAGCCCAAACTATAGATGTCGGCTCGCAAATCAACCGATCGTGGATCCTCTGCTTGCTCCGGCGACATGTAATCAAACGTGCCCAGCAGTTGGTTTTGCTGCGTGACGGCAGCCGTGGCACCATCTCCTTCTGGATTTTGAATGGAAGCAAATCCCAGATCGAGAATTTTGATTGTGCCGTGTGGGTCAACGAGCAAATTGCTGGGCTTGATATCGCGATGAATGATGCCTTCACGGTGAGCGTAATCCAGACCACTGGCCGTTTGAATCATGTAGTCGAGAGCTTCCAAAACGGGCAACGGTCCACGCTTACGCACATGCCGCGATAAGTTCGAGCCATCGACGAATTCCATCACCAGAAAATGCAGGCCGTCGACCTCGTCGGCGTCGTAGGCGGTGACGATATTGGGGTGAGTCAAGCGACCGGCCGCCCGTACCTCTTGCTGAAAACGCTGCAGACCGCGCCGTGACCGCATCACTCGACTACGCAGCACTTTGACTGCCACGGCGCGTTTCATACGCACATGTTCAGCCTTCAGCACAACGCCGACGCCACCTCGTCCAAGTAGTCTGAGAATGCGATAATTCCCCAGACGACTACCCATTTTGATGCGTCGACGTTCAGCCGCTGGATCTTCGTCTGCCGTGGAGTTTCCGGGATTCTCACCCGCATCTCCAACGTCCGCGACCGGACTTTCGGAAATACTAACCGTGCCGACGACGGATTCACCAAGGGTGTCACTGAGCAGGGGGCTAAGGGATTCGCCGAGCGCCTGACTGACGGTGTCGGAAATAGAGGGAGGAGGTGATTCTTCGGCGGACGGGCTGGCGGATTCGCTTACGGACGGGCTGAAGGATTCCCCTGGTACGGGACCGAACAAACCGCGCACCTTGGTGGCGAGCACCCAGCGCGATTCGTTGCGGCGCACCAGATCGGTGGGGAGTACCGTGCCGTTTGCGGCCAGCCGCGAAAACTGCGGACTCGTAAAGGGCCCCAGCTCCTGCGGCTCACGGCCTTCCACGATTCGCTTGTAGTACCACTGCGAGGCCATAGGGTTTACATTGGTACGGATAGAGTCAGCGGCAAGTGCGGAACGTGATCTCGGGATTAGCTTGGACTGGTGTCCCAGCATACGAAGCACGGTACCGCGCTGTCAATTTATGATCGGTAGTCGATTCGCATGCCAGTACCCACAGTCCATGTTCCGGTGATGTTAGCCGAGGTTCTGACCGCCTTGGATCCGCAGCCCGGACAGCGCTTCGTGGATGGGACACTCGGCGGTGCCGGTCATACCGCAGCTTTGGCTCAGCGCGTGACTCCTGGTGGCCAAATCCTGGCACTGGATCGGGACCCGGCGGCTTTAGAGCGAGTGGCAGAGCGGGTTGCAGGGCTGCCCGTTCAGTTGCACTTGGCCAATTTTGCGGAGCTACCGGAGGTCCTGGAGGAACTGCAGTGGGAGCCGGTGGATGGAGTCCTGGTGGACCTGGGACTGTCGAGTGATCAGTTGGCGGATGCCGAGCGAGGTTTTAGTTTTTCACAACCAGGGCCGCTCGATTTACGCTTCAACCCCGAAGAAGGAACGCCCGCCTGGGAGCTCCTCGATCGCCTCACTGCCGACCAACTGGCCGACATTATCTATCAATATGGGGAGGAGCGTTGTAGTCGCCGAGTAGCGCGGGTCATCGTGGAAACTCGGCGGCAACAACCGGTACGCACTGCCGAACAACTGGCGGCACTGGTCCGGCGAGTGGTACCGCGTAGTCGTGATCGAATCGATCCGGCCACGCGCACCTTTCAAGCGCTGCGGATCGCCGTGAATGATGAACTGGGGTCGCTCGAACGGCTATTGGCCGGGCTACCAGCCTGCGTTCGACCGGGCGGTCGAGTGGCCATTATCAGCTTTCACTCGCTAGAAGATCGCCTCGTGAAACATGCGCTGCGCGGATCCGAGCAGTGGGAGGTGCTGACCAAAAAGCCTCTCCGGCCCAGCGACGACGAAGTTGCCACTAATCCCCGCAGCCGCAGCGCTAAGCTACGAGTGGCGCAGCGGATCTAGCGTCCCTGCTCGCTACTTAGTATCGCCTTCGGGCTTATCAGCCGGTGCGTCGGGCTTCTCGGCGGATGCATCTTTCTCGGCGGCTGCATCTTTTTGAGGTGCAACCGGTTCTTCAGGGGCGTCATCTTGGGCTTCGCCACCCATGTCGACATCCAGGTCCGTGGCACTTTCCTCGGCACCCGGCGGCGGTTTCATTTCGCGGCAACCGCTGGCCATGAGCAGTGAGCCAGCCAGCAAACTGGCCGCCAGCATGCCCATCACCCGGCGACTAGCACTCACCCGGCGACTGGCACTGTGACTGGCTTGTATGCCGCCCCGGAAACTCGCGCGTAAACCACTGAATCGAACAGACATCAACAAGCACTCCCCACGAGTTTCAACAAGGCGATCGAATCCACTGCAGCCCGCTGCACTAAGATTTTTTCCGCACGAAATTGTAGTCGGGATTGGTGTGATCGAAATCGATCGCCTTCAAGCCGACATTTATTTTCATGTTCAGGTAGGTGTATTCTTCCAGCACTTGCGGTTCGCCACCGGGGCTGGCGGGCCAGAGGTAGGCGGCGTAACGCACCGGAATCTGATGTTCATCATCGATGAAGATTTCGGCGATGTGAAAATCAAAGTAATCGCGTTCCACCGGATGGACCACTCGCAGCACCGTGCAAGGACGTTTATTGATTTTCGCATTCTTGCGGAATTCAACCGTGCATTCGTCTCTCTGCCGGTCGCGCTCACCTTTTTCAATCAGTCGAGCGACCAGGTTCTCGATGCCCACTTCCGTAATCGGGTAACGATTGCCGGCCATGGCGAGCATGCTGTCGGGCTTTACCCAGACGGTCGGCAGCAATCCGCCCTTGGCACCGCCTTCGTGAGCGGCCAGTTTGCCGCCGTTCTCGCCTTCCACATAAATCACTTCCCGACCTTTCAAATTGTCGGGCTTGAGGAAGTACATGTAGACGGCGAGCGGCACTTTGACTTCGCCATTTTCCACTCGCCGGTTGCGAATCTTCGCGAACATGTATTCGCTTTCACCCAGCTTCCCCTTAATCCGTTCGCGCTTGACGAGCGTGCAGCTGTAGTCCGCGATGTCGTGGTGGATGTGGTCGAGGCTCTGGCGAGCGATTTCCAGCGCGGGATCAAGTGGATGGCCCTCGGCCGCCGGGGCCTTCGCCGTCGCCTCGGCCACCACATTCTTATTGCCAACTCGCAGCAAGGGCTCCTTGAGCTGGTCACGAGGGGCGGGTTCGTCGCCTAGAAGCGGAAGGGTGGCGATAGCCGAACCGGCAGAAAACATCGCTCCCAGAAACAATCGGCGCGTTACCTGAAAATCCGCCATGCGATCATCACTCCTTTGAATCGCGACTCCAACGGTGCTCACACCGTTAATCGGCTGCTGTATCCTTCCCTGAACGTAGCCCTACTCGGTAACCTATCGTCTGAGTTAAACGGCTGGCATCACGCCGGTCGTTTTACTCGGACCAAAGCCTCTGACCCGCACAATTTACCAGCTTGGCGCACCATCCCCGCATGCCTTTGCTCGTGCAGATCTACCTTCAAGCCACGCTATCGTAGCGAATGGTTAGGTTTGTGGCGAGATGAATTACCAGGGAATTTCTAGCACACCATGTCTCAATCAAAACCCATCTCCGCCTCTGAATCCCCGACTGCTTCACCACTGGAGCTGGCCACGATCGAGTCCCAGCCGTTTGGCGAGAATACTTACATTCTTCATCGCCGTGAGAGCCGCGAATGTGTGGTTGTCGATCCCGGGTTTGACGTCGAGGCCATCATTCAGCACTTGGATGAACAGGCACTCACCCCCGTCGCCCTACTCATCACGCATGCACACATCGATCATATCGCGGGCAATGGCGGCTTAAAGGAACGTTGGCCGAGCTGCCCGATCATCATCGGTCGCGGCGATGCACCTAAGCTTACCGACCCCCGCGGCAACCTCTCGGGACTCTATGATTTCCAGCTCACGAGCCCACCCGCCGATCAGTTGCTGGACGACGAAGCGAGTGTGACGGTCGCGGGCATCGAGTTTTGGACGCGCGACACCCCGGGACACTCGACGGGCCACGTCGTGTTTGTCGTCCGAGCGCAGTCACCTTGGCTGGTTTTCGGAGGCGACGTGTTGTTTCACGGCAGCATCGGTCGCACCGATTTCCCCGGCGGCAGCTTTGAGGTCCTGCGCCGCTCGATTCACGACAAACTATTCACCTTACCGGACGACACCATCGTGCTACCCGGCCACGGTCCCCCGACGACCATCGCCCGCGAGAAAAAACTCAACCGCTTTGTGGCCCTGGACAAGTAGCTCCCTACCGCAGGCTGGACAGGTAAGCGATGAGGTCGCGGAGCTCGTAGCTTGTGAGCTGTTTGATTAGATCCTCGGGCATCGGGGACTTCGCCGCGCGACGCTCCTCGATCGCACTCTTGTCGATCTTCACCAAGCCACCCTCGGCGGTCACAAGTTGTAACGTCTGGGCATCCTCGGCTTTAATCACACCGCTGGTCACTTTGCCCTGATCATCCACCACTAAGACGGACTCAAAATTCTTCGCGATCGTCTTGTTGGGAAGCACAATCGATTCCAGCAAATAAGCCGCATTCTTCTCGCCACCGATCTTGGTGAGCTCCGGCCCGACGTCGCCACCACGGCCCTGCACTTTGTGACACCGCACGCACGAGACCTGCGCGCGTTCAAAGAAAATCCGCGCACCACGTTCGGGATCTCCACCCGCCAGCGTCTCAGCATAAGCGGCCAGCGGATCGTCAGCCGGCCGACGACTCAGGTATTGCTTGAGTCGCGATTGCACAGCGTCATCTTTCCGCAGACCGGCCGCTGTCAGCAGTTCGAGTCGACTGTCCACGGGAGTTTGACCCGCCAATAGCTGGTCTAAACCCTTCGTGAACAACTCGTCCACATCTGCCCCCGACACTCCACCCAGAGTCGTCCACGCCGCTTGCCGCTCAATCATCGAATCGGACTGCGCCGCCGCCCGTAGCAATGGTAAGACCTCCTGGGGTTGGAGCTGGGCGAGCAGGTCGCGAGCGACGGCACGTACGGCCGGCTGCTGGTCCTCGACGGCCGACCGCGTGACCGGCAGCAGCTCCGCATCCTTTAAAGTAGCCAGCGCCCGTAACGCCTCGGCGCGACTGCCAGCCGGCTGATTGAGGTCAACAACCAGGCCCCGTAACATCGGGCCAACTTCCTGTATTCCCAGCCCCGCCGCTCGCTTGGCAGCCTCTGCACCAGCCTTGTCGGCACGCGCGACAAGCGTCGGCAGCACCGCCCGAAAAGCATCCACGGCCGGTTGTCGGGAGCGCTCTGCCAGCGGGCGCCACATGTTCAGCACGCGATCCTTCGGCGAGGGCTTGTCCCAGCTCGCCAGCATCTCGATCGCCTCCAGCTTCATCGGTTCAGGCGTCGAGGCGCGGGCGGCAACTTGCGCAATCGCTTGAGCCTGGGCGGCCGTCCCGAGACGGTAGTTGGCGTTGAGCACGCGCCGGGCGAGGGCATCGTTGCTGAGCTCGCGACCAGCCAAGGCTGCCAGCGCCGGCATGGCCCCGGCAATTGGTTCGTCGTGAATTCCACGCGCTGCCTCGACAACCACACGGGGATCGGCATCGTCCAAAAGCTTCGCCACGTCCGACATTCCCAGCCGGCGTAGAACAACCGCCAAGCCCAGTCGAGCCGCTGCGGATGGATGTCGCAATTGAGCGGTAATCGTTTCGCGTTCGACATTCCGCGCTCCATCGACTTTCAAACTTCCCGCATTCGCGGCGGTGTTGGTCGCCGAGTCGGCGATCCCCGCAGCAGACTCGGGTTCCCAGCCGCGATAGCCGCCAACTTGAGCCAATCCATAAATTGCGGCATGACGCAGAGCGGGGTCTTGATCGTAATTGGCAGCCAGCAGTTCGACCAACGGACGAACGGACTCGGCACCCGCAGTCTTGCCCAGGCTGATCGCAGCAAAATATCGCACTCGTTCGCTACGGTCTTGCAGCCGTTCGATGAGTGCCGGGGCGGCGGCCGACAGACGCCGATCGCCAGCAACCTTAGCCGCTTGAGCTCGCACTTCCGCATCCTCATCGGCCAGTAGCCCAATGATCGCGGCACTCGCCGGGCCTGAGGCTGTCACCGCTGACTGCGCTGTCGCCGCTGACTGCGCCGTCACCGCACCAGCCGCCTGGTTGTCACCCGCTACCTGATTCTTCGCCAGCAGTTGGCCCAGTCCCCAAATCGCATGGATGCGAGCGAGCGTGGCGTTGGCTGCTGTCTGTTTCGCCGCCGCAATGAGCTCAGCCTGCGCCTGGCGATCGACAAGCGCGAACTGCGCCGCTTGTCGGACACGACGATCGGCATGTCCCAGCAGCGGAACAACTTCACTGGGCACTCGGCTGGTAAGGTCCGAGGCGAGTAATTCCTTGACTTGTTTAACCAGCGGTGACTGCGCCTGTTCGGGGTCGAAAAAGCGATGAATGCGACCTTTGTTCAGCCCGTTCCAGCCATCCACCCAGTCACTCACATAGACCGCTCCGTCGGGACCGAAATCGACATCGGTCGCCAGGACATTGGTGATCGAGAATTCTTCATCGACCACTTCAAAGAAGGCACCTTTGGGTTTGACTCGAAAGGTGCGAATGCCGCTGCCACCTGGGCCACCGCGAAAGTCGCACAAGAAGAAGCGGTTTTGAAAATGAGCGCCGAGTCCCGTGCCAGGATAGTACGCCAGTCCGGATGGACCGCTACCCAAGTTGCGAATCGGCGGAGCGACATAAGCCGGCTGCTCCGCGTTTGCCGGGTGCCAGATTTTTTCGCGATTGAACGGACCGCGATCGGGCAAGTACTGGTAGCACATCCGCCAGCCCGTATCGCCACCTTCCATCACGTAGACCCAGCGCGCTTGATCGCCACTGTCCGAGTTGTTGTCGCCGGTAAAGAGATTCCCATAGTCGTCAAACGCCAACTCCTGCGGATTGCGCAGTCCGTAGGCGAACACTTCCAAGTTGCTGCCGTCGATATCACAGCGAAAAACCGCTCCACATTCCGGATTCTTCCAGCGACGGCCCTGGGAGACGACGTTATAGCCGCGATCACCCAAGCTAAAATAGATTTTTCCATCGGGACCAACACAGAGCCCGTGCAGGTCATGGCCACGAAATGCATATCGCACGCCATAGCCGAAGTGCAGCGACGCCCGCTCGTCCGCCACTCCGTCTTGATTGGTGTCCGTCAGCTTCCAGAGATCCGGAATGCAGGTGTAGTAAACTGAACCGCGATGAAACAGCACTCCCGCGCCCGTGCCATCGCTGATCCGATTGAAATGTTTTGCAAAGACCGTGGCTTCGTCGGCCTGGCCATCGCCGTCGCGATCGACAAGTAATCGGATGCGGTCGTCGTACCGCACAAACTCGTCGGCCTTCTCCTTCAAGTGCTTCTTCACGTATGCCACTCGGTCGTCAACCGTCTGCGCGGCGAGGTCATCGTTGAGCCAATACTCGCGGCCACGATTGTCTTCCACGCCTTTCGATTGCCGGAACGTTTCGCACACAAATACTCGCCCCACCGGATCGATGCAGAAGGCAACGGGATTGGCGAGCTGCGGTTCGGCGGCAAAGAGTTGACGCTGCCAGCCCGCGGGAAGTTTGAATCCTTGCAGCGCTTGCTGGCCTTCATTCGAGGCTTTAGCGACCGTCGGCTCCTCGGGCGGCGGAGCGGGATCGACCGCCCAAACGGCAGCGGCAGGTACGAGGCATGCCGCCAGGATCGCTCGCAGGCCGAGGCCCCAGCTCATACAAAGATGCTGAATTAAATTCGGGGCCTGACGATTACTGGCAGTCGAACTTCGGCTCATCGGATATCTCGAGATGGATAAATTGGGAAACGGATTTGAAAGTAGCTTGGCAAACGGAAACCGTCGCTCAGTGCTCTGGCAGGCAGCAGGATAGTCAGCTGCAGTGGTGGCGACAAGAATCCGTCGGGTGATGAATGGGGCCGAGTGGCAGTTATCGGATCAAATGACAGTCTCCTGCGCTCACTCGCCACGCACCGTATTCATCGTCGCTGAATGGGAAACGGGGATCGCGGGAAATGCCAGGAGAAAGCGGCTGCCGTGGCCCGGTTGGCTGGTGACCGTGATGTCGCCACCATGTTCGCGCAGGATTTTTTGGCTGACCGGTAATCCCAATCCCGTCCCACGATTTCCCTTACTCGATTCAAACACCGAAAAAATCTTTTGCAGGTCGGCAGCCGCGATGCCCTCCCCGTTATCTTCCACGATCACTCGCACTTGTTCACGCTGACGATCAAGTTCGCTGGAGACGATGACGCGAGCGTCAGGTCGTCGTTCGCAAGCGTCAATCGCATTCGTGACGACGTTGAGGATCGCGCGATGGAGGGCGTCGGGGTCGAGCGTCC
>JBJSXJ010000357.1:0-5156 GCA_046086325.1 Planctomycetota bacterium
CATCATGGTGAGCAGATTCGTGAGCTGGGGTTGACCGTCACCGGGCGTCGCGGAGTTCTTTGCCATTCCCCCGATTCCCAGCATGCCCACGCGCTGCTGCAGTCGCGGCGCGCGCGAATCAATCACCAGCACCGACGGCTGACCTTCTTTGTAAGTCATGCCATATTTGCTGGCAGAGCTGGTCGGTGCCGTGGTGCGAGCGGAATTGACGAGCTTGCCATCTTCAAACAATCGCAGATCGAGTGCCGACCAATATTCTCGTACCGGCACGAGCACCGTTCCCTGAAACTGCGTCGAGCCAGCCGGTACGTCAAACGTTTTTGTGACCAGAAAACTACTGTCGCCCATCATGTAGGGATCGACGACCTCAATTTGAACCGTAATCGATTGCACGCGGGCGGTGGGCACAGGATTGGGTGCGAGCGGAATCAAGGTCACTTCGAAGGGCCGGTAGCCATTGGACTGCACGCTGGAGCTGCGAAACGTGGCATACCAAGTGACAGCACGATTCGGATCACTCGTCGGCAACGTCGCCGTGAAAGCCGTCTCAGCATGACACTCTTGCACCCACTCCGTCGCACTCCCCAGCAGCCCCCAGCAGAGAGCTACGAGCAGGAATCTGTAGAGAACTCCGTAGAGAACTCGGTACAGAAATCCGTACAGAACTCGGCACGCCAGCCACAGCCGCCCCTCACACGACTCGCCCCAGCCCGAAATCTGCCCAGCCAGCGGTCGACAGGCTCGTGAATGATTCATCACCCGTTCACTCCGTGGTCTGTTGGTTCGATGATCTGCGGCGGCAATTGGTCGGTCGCAAACGGTGAATGCCGCAGCTCGGCGTCGGGATCATGTCGCACCAAAATCCGCTGCAAGAACCAGACGAACAAAAATATCGCCTGATGCACGACGAGCAGCAGCAAGAAGCTCGCCACAAAGAGCATGATGAGGACCGCCCAGCCGTGCCCGCTGAGGGCACTGGACACGACCAGCGACAACAACGACACCAGCGTCGTGACGACGAATAACGTCTTCAGAGAAAAGCGTGGTAAAAGCTTCATATAAGTTTCAGCATTGTGACGTCGATCCCCATCCGACTCAAGCAGCAATCCACCCTGTAAGTCATCGCTTCCCCTCCGTGCCCCCCGAGTCTCCGTGCGCAACAAATCCGAGTGACTCAGTCTCCCCCCGTGTCTCACCACCCCCGTGTCTCCCCACCCCGGGTGTTTTTTCGCGCGGCCGAGGTTGTTAAGATCTCGCACTTCGACAGCGATCATCCCTCCTCAATTTCCTCCACTTCACCTTCCCATCCCCTTGAACCATTTCCAGCAAGGCATTCTCCATGACAGTTAACCCCAGCCCCCGGCTACAGCGATGGGATCGTACCAGCAGGATTGGCCGCGAGCATTTCAGACCCCGTTTTTCCCTCGCCTGCGCCGCAGGCCTGTGCATCTTGAGCGGTCTGGTGCTGCTGGCCGCGGCTGACGTTGTCGGTCAGGAAAAGTCCGGGCCGCCGCTCCCCAACACCCAGCCGCTCACCATCGAAGGCGACATCGCCTCGCAGCTCGTTGACGGCGTCGACAAATTTCTGCTCCGCGAAATCGACCAATCGGTGGCTCGACGAGCCGCGTTCTGGAAACGGGATCTGTCCTCGCCCGCCGCTTACGATCAGTCGATCACCGCCAATCGACAGCGACTGCAGCATATTCTCGGAATGCGCGACCCGCGCGTCGCACCGGCCGCTCCCCAGCTCATCGCTAACACTCGCCACTCGTCGCTACTCGCCACCGGCCCCGGCTACGAAATTCACGCCATTCGCTGGGACGTGCTGGCCGGAGTGCATGGCGAAGGTCTGCTGCTCCAGCCCACCGGCCGCGACGCAATCGCGCAGGTCGTCGCCATTCCCGATGCCGATCAAACTCCCGAACAACTCGCCGGCCTCGCGCCCGGCATTCCCGCCGATGCTCAGTTCGCGCGCAAACTGGCCGAACAAGGCTGCCGAGTGATCGTGCCGGTGCTGATCAATCGCGAGCTGAAGCAGCGTGCTCCACCAGGACGCCAAGGCGGCGCACGACTCACCAATCGCGAGTTCATCTATCGCAGTGCGTTTGAACTGGGGCGACATTTAATTGGCTACGAAGTGCAAAAGGTACTCGCAGCCATCGATGGCTTTACCGCCGCAGCCGCAGCCGCCCCCGATCCCTCCAACAAACCGGCTGCAGCGCCGACCGTCGTCATCGGCTACGGTGAAGGTGGCGGCATCGCACTCTATGCCGCGGCCCTCGACACTCGCATCCAAGCCGCCGCCGTCTGCGGTTACTTTGAACCACGCGAACAGCTCTGGAAGCAACCTCTGGACCGCAATGTCTTCGGGCTTCTGGAACAATTCGGCGACGCCGAGCTTGCCGCTATGGTCTACCCACGCAAACTGGTCATCGAAGCCGCCGCCTATCCCGTCGTCACGTTACCGAGCGAAGGTGGCGGTCCCGCTACCCTCGTTCGCCCCACGAATGCGGCGGTCCAGGCAGAATTCGGTCGAGTAGCGACACCGAACCCGAACGCACAGCCGAATCGACAACTCATCATCGCCGACCCTGCGCCAGCCACCGAACCTTTTGCGACCGCCGCCACCGTGGCCGCTCTCTGGAAACTCAGCGGCGTCACCCCCGCAACTTCGGCAGCGGCCGGCAGTGCACCATCCACACTGAAGCCGACCGGCGCAACGATCGATGTGGCCCAGCGTCAACAGCGGCAGCTCCAGGAACTCGACCTGCAAAACCAGCTCGTGCTCGCCGAAAGCCCCTACGTCCGACAAGCCTTCATGTCCCGGCTGGATACGAAGAATCCCGAAACCTACGCGAAGACAGTTGAAGAGTATCGCACGATTTTCAAAAACGAAGTGGTCGGCGCCTTCGATCTGCCACTCGGTGACTTCCACGCGCGTAGTCGCCAAGCCTACGAAACGGACACCTGGGTCGGCCACGAAGTGATGCTCGACGTCTGGCCCGACGTGATCGCTTACGGAGTGCTGTTGGTGCCCAAGGGGATCAAGCCAGGTGAGAAACGGCCCGTCGTCGTTTGTCAGCACGGACTGGAGGGACGCCCGCAAGACATTATCAAAGGCGATCACCCCGCCTATCACGACTTCGCCACAAAACTTTGCGAACGCGGCTTCATCACCTTCGCTCCGCAAAATCTTTATATCTTTAAAGATCGCTTTCGCACCTTGCAGCGCAAAGGTAACTCCATCAAGAAAACACTCTTCTCGGTCATCGTGCCACAGCATCAGCAGATTGTTAATTGGCTGAAGACACTCGCCTATGTTGATCCTCAGCGGATCGGTTTCTACGGACTTTCTTACGGCGGCAAGAGTGCGATGCGAATTCCACCGCTGGTGCCCGACTACTGCCTATCAATCTGCTCGGCAGACTTTAACGAATGGGTCGCCAAGAACGCCTCCACTCGACTTCCTTATAGCTATGTCTGGACCGGCGAGTATGAGATTTTTGAATTCGACTTAGGTAGCACGTTCAATTATGCCGAAATGGCGGCACTGATCTGTCCACGTCCGTTCATGGTGGAGCGTGGTCATACGGACGGGGTCGCTTCGGATGAATGCGTCGCCTATGAATATGCCAAGGTGTTTCACCTCTATAGTCATCGGCTGAAGATGGCCGATCGCTGCGAGATGGAAGTGTTCGACGGGCCGCATACTATCAATGGCAAAGGCACGTTCGACTTCCTGCATAAACATCTGCGGTGGCCCAAGCCTTAACCGGGGCACACCGCTGTTTGTTTGCATGCGAATCCCAAATCGGGCGAATCCCTAAACAAGCGAATCCCTAAACAAGCGAATACAGGAACGGGAGAATCCTCGATCTGCGACCGAGTCGGTGAACTACGGTCGGAGCGGATTCACGGGCAGCGAGCGACCCGTGGCGCTCTTCGGCGCACTGCTGGCAGCCGAGTTGCTGCTGGCAGGTCGACTCTTCGGCGACTCCACTTCGTTCGACAGCCGAGTGGCATGGCCGGCGGGCACCACCAGTTCACGAGGAGATGACGACGCGGTCGTCTGAATCTCTTCGATGTTGGACACCTGAGCGGCGGTCGGGCGAGCCTTGTTGGCAGCCGGCACGCTCCGCGCACCCTGCTGGTAAGTCGGCATCCGGTTGTACGACTGGTAAGACTGATAAGTCGGTCCCGGCACTCGATAGCTGCGGGCTTGAGCCGGCGCGGGCTTGGGTGCTACCGGCGTTTCTTCCACTGGCACGCCCGGCATCGGCGACTCAAAGCTGCCTTCGAATTCACCACCACACGACGAGCAACCACCGCTCATCGCGCCGTCGCCACAAGAAGGGCACCAGCGACGTTCACACGCCGGTCGGTAGCAAGCTCGAGCACGTGGAGCGCAGCAGGCGTTGTGTGGCTTGCAGAAAATGAAATCCAGCGTGCCGCCGACTAAATCGGCCACCGCACCAACTCCGTTGGCCACGGCGGGCAGAATTCCCAGGCGGCAGCAGCGACCGCAGCCGCCACAGCCACCACAGTCCGGTCCCCCGTAACCCATGTCGACTTCATACGCTGGCCCGCCACCACCACAGTCCGCACAGCCACCATGGCCATGGCCCACGGTTTGAAAGCGAGCGGCTGGTCCCTGGCTCGTAACCGCTGGGCGGTAATAGCGAGTCGCTCGATAGGATGCGTCGCGATAGGCTGGCTGCTGCGCGGCCGCGGCCGAGCAGAGCAGCAAACTGGCGGTCAGACCGACAAGTCGTGCAAGTTGTACGTTCATAGAAATCATTTCCCCCCTGCCATCATTTGGATTCGCTCAGCTCCATCCCCCCGTTGCCTCGTGCAAACGGCTGGAGCTGCTAAGAGTTGCCGGTTGCACCGCATGTGAGCGCAACTGGTACCCTGTGATACATGTGATCGATCCGCCAGGATCCGAACAAACAGAACTTTCCTATCTCCTGGCACAGAGTCGCCAGCTTCGGCCAACTGCCTGATCTTCCCATTTTCACTTCGGGTGTTTCGCACGGTGGGGCAGTTGCGCACGGTGGGGCAGTTGCTGACGGTGGGGGTTGCGCACGGTGGGGGTTGCGCACGGTGGGGGTTGCGCACGGTGGGTGTTGCGCACGGTGGGTGTTGCGCACGGTGGG
>JBJSXJ010000358.1:0-38081 GCA_046086325.1 Planctomycetota bacterium
GCTACAAACTTCAGCCGAACGCTGCCGGAGGGCTTACGCCCGTACCGCTACAAACTTCAGCCGAACGCTACCGGAGGGCTTACGCCCGTACCGCTAAAAACCAGTGGAAACGTCGACTCATCTGAGCCCTATCGACGACTGGTGATGGCGACGCGCGGTAGCGAAGTAGTGAGAATTCGCTAATTCGGTTAGAATGCGGAGTCGGGTGACCGAACAAGTACCAGCTAGCGTGCAGCGATGACTCAGAAGGCCTCTAAAACGGCGAAATCAAAGGGAGGTGACGACGAGATCCAGCGTGTCGTCGCCGAGAATCGCCGTGCGCGCCATGAGTATGAAGTGCTGGAGTCGCTGGAGTGTGGTTTGGCGCTGCGGGGTACCGAGGTGAAAAGCCTGCGGCATGGCAAAGTGTCGCTCGACGAATCCTACGCTCGCGTGGACGGTGGCGAAGTGTGGCTGGTCAATTGCGACATCCCCGAATATCGCCAGGGAGGCATGTGGAATCACGAGCCCAAGCGGCTACGGAAGCTGCTCATGCATCGCCTGGAAGTGCTCAAATTCGCCGCGAAGTCGAAAGAAAAGGGCCTGACGCTCGTGCCCCTGCGACTCTATTTCACTCAGCGTGGCATCGCCAAGTTACTACTCGGTTTGTGTCGTGGTAAGCAGCTGCATGACAAGCGCGAGTCGATTAAGACGCGGGAAACCAAACGGGAAATCGACCGGCAACTGCGACGTCGATAGGAAACGTTTCAACTCGAACAGGCGATCTCTAACGTGTTGCGTTTGCAGGATGTAAAAAAATCGTATCTCGAAGCAAACGGGAATCGGTTGCCGATTCTCGACATCCCCGAGTTCGCGCTCGACCGCGGCGAACAGATGGTGCTGCTCGGGCGCAGCGGCTGCGGCAAAACGACGCTGTTGCATGTGATCGCGGGAATAAGTCGAGCGGACGAGGGCACGATTCGGCTGGATGGTGTCAATGTCGCCGGCCTGTCGGAAGCGGGACGTGACCGTTATCGAGCAGCGAAAATCGGCTACGTCTTCCAAACCTTCAACCTGCTCTCCGGTTTCACCGCTCTGGAAAACGTGCAACTCGGCATGACCTTCGCACGAGGTCGCCGGGATGGCCAGCGTGCTCGCTGGCTGCTCGAAAAAGTCGGGCTCAGCGACCGCCTGCATCATCGCCCCAAACAAATGTCGGTCGGTGAACAGCAGCGTGTTGCGGTCGCTCGAGCGCTCGCGAATCGCCCGGCCCTTCTCCTGGCCGATGAACCGACCGCCAATATCGATCCGGCGAATCAGCAGCGGATCATCGATTTGATTCGCCAAACGTGTCAGGACGAGTCGATTGCGCTGCTGCTGGTGACGCATTCGATGGAGGTAGCGAATCAGTTTTCGCGCATCGACCGACTAGAACAGCTCAATCGCGTGCTGCAGAAACCGGGGTCCAAGGTCGCTCCCGCGGCCTCCACAGGAGCGACCGCATGAGTCTCTGGAAAATTGCCTGGCGCAGTATTCAGCAGCGTGGAATCGCTTCACTGCTCACCGCCTTCTCCATGTCGCTCGGCGTCATGATGGTGGTAAGTGTGCTGTCGATTCACGGAGTCGTGCAGAAGTCGTTTCAGAGCAACGCTTCGCTGGGCTACAACATGATCGTCGGTGCCAACAAAGGTGGTCGCCTGCAACTCACCTTGAACACCGTCTACTATCTCAGTTCCCCCGTCGAAAATATTCCATACGAGTACTATCTGGAGTTTTTCGGGCGGGAGGATCGTGATCGTGACCTGCAATACTCCCTGCGCGCGGCTGCTCATGACGAGCGTCGAGCGCTGCTGGAATTAGCTCAAGCGGCCACGAACGGCCCCGGAAGCTGGAGCGAGCAGGTCAGCGAAGTGGTGCTGCAAAAGAGTTCCGAGCGAGCGGCCACTCGGCAGATTGAACTGGGACGCGACGGCAAGTTTTCGCAATTTACCAAACTGGCCATTCCCGTCTGTTTGGGCGATTACTTCGGTCCTTTTCGAGTCGTCGCGACGACTCCCGACATGTTTGATCGCTTGCAGCATGGAGAGAGCGGGGATAAGCCCTACGAGTTTCAGGCCGGACGTAATTTTCAAACGTACAGCAGCGAGCATGGCTTTTTCGAGGCGGTAATCGGAGCCACAGCGGCGCAAGCACAAAACGTAAAACTAGGCGACCAGATCAGCACCTCCCACGGTGACCCAGAAGGCGCCGGCCATGGGCAGAAATTCACCGTCGTGGGCATTCTCAAACCTTCCGGCACTCCGCACGATCGCGCGGTGTTCATCAACATGGAAGGTTTTTACCTCATGGAAGATCACGCCAAGCCGATCGAACGTGATCAGGAAGCGGAGCGTGAGGTGGGTGGAGACGAGGCGCAGCGCGAGGCGAATCTGCGACGAGCTCGAGCGGCGGCCGAGCATGAGCAGCAGCATGGCGGCAAGCGGCCGCTGCCCCTCGAAGAACGCGAAGTCACCGCGATTTTATTGCAGACCGCCAATCCGTCCGTCGCGCCCGGTTTGCAAAACGTCATCAACGAAGGACTCTACGCGCAAGCCGTGCTGCCCATTCAAGAAATCTATGGACTCTTTGAACTCATCGTGATGCCCATTCAGCGACTGCTGCTCGTCTTGACCACCATGATCTGCTTGGTGTCTGGGGTGAGTATTTTAGTCAGTATTTATAATTCGATGAGTGATCGGCGACAGGAGATTGCCGTCATGCGGGCACTCGGCGCGAGTCGCGGCACGGTGATGACCGTGATTTTGCTGGAGTCCGTTTTATTGTCACTGATGGGAGGCGCGATTGGTTGGCTTTCCGCGCACACGTTAAACTGGTTAGCGGCGAGTAAGATTGAATCGTTAACGGGTGTAACCATCCATTTTTGGGACCTGGCCCCGTCGGTGGACCTCCTTGAACTTCTGGGAGTGCAGTCGAGAATGGTGATCGGGATTTCCACCGAAGCCCTGGTCGTGCCGCTCCTGATTTTACTGGCAGTGGGAGCGGGGTTCATTCCGGCCCTTTCCGCCTACCGCACCGATGTTGCTCGTTCCTTAAGCGATTAGAACAGACGAAGAACCCCTTTGAACGTGAGTCGTCCCCCACGAGGTTTTGACATGATCAGTTTTGACTTGGTAGCCAGTCGCATCGCTCGTTTTAAGGCTCAACCGGCGGGCCAGCTGGCAAGGCGATGGCCTCGATCGGCTTTCACCTTAGCGCTGCTCGCGACGCTCGTGTTCGTTGCCGGCCAGCAAACCGCGATGGCTCGGGCCTGTCCGTTTTGCTCCGCTCAGTCGCAAACCTTGAGCGAAGAGATCACGGCGATGGATGCCGCCGTCCTGGCGACACTGGAATCGATTCCTCCGCGAGCGAAAGATTCCGATGAGGTGATGAAAGCGAAGTTCAAGATCGTCCAAGTGATCAAGGGTGAAAAACTGCTGGGCAAGAAAACGATCGTCGAGACGGTTTATTTTGGCGACGCCAAAGTCGGCAAGAAGTTTTTCATCACGGGAGTGGGTCCGGAGAACATCCAGTGGTCGACTCCCCTGCCCTTGTCGGCGGTCGCCGAGAAGTACATTGCGGAACTGCCGAAACTGCCGAAGGCGGGTGCCGAGCGACTGGAGTATTTCCAGAAGTTCCTGGAGAACTCGGACGAACTGCTGGCACGAGATGCGTACGACGAGTTTGCGAAGTCGCCGTATGAAGTGGTGCAGGCACTCAAACCTAAAATGAATCATGACCAACTGGTCACGTGGATCAAGGATACCAATGTTGTTACCAGCCGCCGACGGCTCTACCTGACGCTGCTGGGCGTTTGCGGATCTGAAAAAGACGTATCGCTGCTGGAAACAATGCTGCTGTCGGAGGATCGCAAGCAACGAGCGGGACTCGATGCACTCATCGCTTGCTATCTGATTCTGAAGGGTCCCGAAGGCTTGCCACTCGTTGAAAAGCAGTTCATTCAGAATGCGAAGGCTGAGTATGCGGATACTTATGCGGCGATCATGGCGCTGCGATTTCATGGCAACGATGTGAAGGTCATTCCAAAGGAACGCGTCGTGGCCTCGCTGCGATTGATGCTGGATCGTCCCAATCTCGCCGACCTCGTGATCCCCGATTTGGCTCGCTGGGAAGACTGGGAGAGCATGGACAAGCTGGTGAACCTGTTCAAGCAGGCGGATGAAAAGACAAGTTGGGTGAAGGTGCCGGTCGTGAATTTCTTGCGGGCCTGCCCATTGCCAGAAGCCAAGAATAAAATCAAGGAACTAGAAAAGCTCGATCCGGAATCGGTGAAACGAGCGAATACGTTTTTCCCATTCCCTACCGGATCGGCTCCTAACACTCCGGCGAAATCGTAAGGGAGAGTGAGCACCATGAGTTTTAAATCGATGACTCTGGCGGGTGACGCGGAAGCGACGCAAATTCAGGCTTATCAAGCGGTGAGTAAGGCGGCGGTGTTGTCGTTCGCCTTTGCAGCGGTGGGCTTGTTTGCATTTCTCATTCCGGCGCTGCTTTTTTTACCACTGTTGGGACTGATTTTTGGGATGATCGGCCTGAGCAATCTGCGCCGCTATCCGGACGAACTGACCGGCAAAAAATCGGCTATCGTCGGACTGCTCCTGTCGGTCATCGGTCTCATCGGCGCCACGGCACTGCATGTTTCTGTTTACCTGACGGAAGTGCCAGAAGGTTTTCAGCGGATCTCGTTTAATGATTTGGCGCCCGACAAAAAGAATCCGATGATGCCGATCCCGCCGCAGGCCATCGAGCTCGAGGGACAGCGTGTGTTCCTCAAGGGCTACGTTCACCCCTCGGTCGATCGCAAGGGAAATGTCGATCGGTTCCTTCTCGTTCCCGACATGGGTACCTGTTGTTTTGGCGGTCAGCCGAAATTGACGGACATGATCGAGGTGAAGCTGGTGGGGGGCCTGTCCGTGCGTTACTCCTATCGCAAACTGGCACTGGCGGGGACATTCCACTTGGACCCCACCGTTTCCGCTCGCGATGGCTCGCAGGGACCTTGCTATAAATTGATCGCTGAATATCTGAAGTAGTAATGACATACAACGTCGAGGGTCAACGATGAACGCTGGGCAAACCAAGCCATGGATCTTGTTGGCGCTGCTGACGCTCTTGACACTGCTGCTGAGCGGCTGTGAGTTTCACCAGCGGGCTGTTCCCGGTGCGAAAAGCGGCGCTGCTGACAACCAGCTCGCGAACTCCCAGAATCCGGAAGCGTCGGCCAGTGCCGAAGGATCGTTAAACGTCGAAGGCGCGCGTAGCGCAGATTCAGCCGGTGATCCTACGGCCGCGAGCGAGTCGCCCGACACCAATCGTACGACCGATGCAGCCGATGCAGCAGCCGCTGCACCCGCCAACAAAACACCGCTGCCGATCGAGTCGACGTCACGTCGAGCGGTGGGGCGCGGGGATGGTATCGAGGTGATAACGTTCGATGATTTGAACATCGGAATGCAAGCCGATATGGCCTTCCGTGATTTTCTACTCACCGATCGCGTCAAGGAGCTGGATGGCAAGCGAGTGCGTTTGATTGGGTACATGCACGGCGGTGTCTCGCAGATCAAAGATCTCACCGAATTCGTGCTGCTGCAAAATACGCAGTGCAAGTTTGGACCTGGCGGACAAGCGGATCACTTGGTCCGCGTGCTGGTGAAGCCCGGCGTGGCAGCAGACTATGCGACCGGCGCGATTCAAGTCGAAGGCACTCTGAAGGTCGTGCCCTTTCAAGGCCCAGACGGAAACACGTGGTCCGTCTACGACATGACGGGCGAAAACGTCAAGTTGATCCGCAAATAGGGTTCGCCTAGGACTACCCTGTCAGCTTGTCAGCTTGTCAGCGGGAAATAGAATCTCTTCGAGCTGTAGTGCTTTGGCCGCCCAGCCCTCCGCGTTCAGCCGCTCCCGCGCCACTTGCTGCTCCACCGGAAGACCGCTCGTTAGTCGGCGCAGCACCGCCGCAACAAACTCGTCAGGCTCACTCACCATATCCAGAGCGTCGGCCCAGTCTTCGGTGGCGGGTAAGCGCCTTACGATCACCGGTTTGCCGGTTGCCAGATACTCCTTGAGTTTCAGCGGCTGCATGGCTCGCGTGACGGGTAGATCATCGTAGGGCATGATGAGTACGTCAGCCGCTGCGGCAAAGCTGGGCAAATCCTCGAAACGAACCGGGCCGGTCTGGACCAGACGCGGAAGCGTAGCCAAGGTCGGATCGGGATCTTGCTGAGGGCCGACAAAGACCAGCGTCCCTGCGGTCAGCCGCTCCGCTAGCGCTCGGACCATGTTGATATCCAAGCGACGATCGATCAGGCCCCAGAAGAGGACCAGTGGTCGAGGCAAATCGGCCAATCGTGGCGTCGCATGTTCAGGTTGCCGAGCTGCTTGCCAAAACTCCAAATCCACTCCGTGATAAATCAGCGTAGATGACCGCCCCAGCTTCTGCATGCGCGCCGCTAGATTATCGCCAGCCGACACAATCGCATCGACTTGAGACACCAATTGCACCTCCATGCGATCCATCGTCGGTGCGTCTAATCCCGGCCAACTCGAAAAATCATCGACGCAGTAATAGACCCAGCGATCGACTTCCGGCATGCCAACCAAATCCGCCACAACCGGGATGGTTGTCATCACGGTCGTAAAACCACCGGTGGTGGAACTCCGCGATTGAATCGCCCGCCGCACAGCGCGTACCAGCAGTCTTCGATTTACAGCACGTCCCCACCAGGAATGAAAGCTCGGCCACATCACCGGATTCATGACTCGCGGTGAAGCGAAGCTGGAAGCGCTCGGTTGACCGTCGCGGGTCGAAGTGGAGATGGGAGCCTGAGGTGCGTTTTGATGCGGTGCGTTTACCGTAGCGGCAGCATTCGTGGGACGACGGGCCGGACGCCAATGGGTGATTTTTTCCCAGCCTCGTTTGACGGTGATCCAGTCCAAGCGTGGTGGTCGCATGCCGATGGTGTTAATCCAGGATACCTCATGGCGCGGCAGCAGTGCTCGCACCAAGTGCTGACTACTGGATGGATGACGACCCCAGTCATCAGAAAACACAATCAACGACTGCGGGGTCCGACGAGCTGTCTCGTGACACCGCTCTTCTTGTTGTTCATCACGATTCACAGCCCGTCCCCAAGCTTGATACCACGCCGCTCCCGATCTCCGAGAAGTCTCGGGAGTATAGAGTGTTGCTGGTGAAGGGGCACAGAGGGGACGGAGGATGTTTGAAGCACAGATGTTTGAAACAAAGGGGCACAGAGGGGACGGAGGATGTTTGAAACACAGAGGCACAGAGATCACAGAGGGGATGGAGGATGTTTGAAACACAGAGGCACAGAGGACACAGAGATCTTGCCGTTCTCTTTTCCGAGATAGTTAGCTGCTTAATTTTTCTCCTCCCAATCTCTGTGCCCTCTGTGCCTCTGTGTTTCAAAAAACTTTCAAAAAAACTTTCGAAAAACCAGGTATTTCACGCATTTCGAGAGCATCCCCTGTGCCCGCCCCTCTCTAAATCGGCCTTCCGCGAGCGGCGTTTATTTGCTATTGGACGCTCCTGAATATCGGGAACTCTCGCCAATTTTTCTGGGAATGCGAGTATGAACTGGCAAGTGTTGAATCCATTGCGAATGATTGGTCCGTCGGTGCGAGTGCTGCGAGCGGTACGACCGCGAGTGACGAAGCGGCGCGTGGTAGCAGTGGCTACCATGGGCCTGATGGGTTCCGCTGGCTTGGCGACGCATCAGCTTTGGAAGGCCGGCACGGATGAACAGAGTCCGCCAGCCGTGGCTCAACTGGACCCCACGAACAGCACCGGTGACGGAGCTGCCGGAGTGTCGGAAGCAGAGCAGCGGATCGAGGGGATGCTGGCTAACCCCATTGCGCTGATTCCTGATCCCGGTGAACCAGATGAGAATCAAGCGTATGCGCCTCGGCCTCGAACCGTAATCGCGGCTCCAGAAAGTCCCGACATGACGGGCCCCGAAGCTGCTGTGGACGCGACTGAACCTGGAGAAGCCGAGTTTGCCGAGAATCGATCGGTGCCGGACCCAGGTGGCTTTCGCGCGCCTACCATGAACGCTCCCAATGTCCGATCCTTTGCTCAGCCAGTCGCTGCCGAAACCGAAACCAACGCTGCGGTGCCGACGGAGCCTGACTCGCCGCCCAGCTTGCCTGCGACGCCGGATACGGCGAGCGGCACGGCGGCTACCGAGCCCCCCATCACCATTCCCTCGTCGGAACCGCCCGCCGAGACACCCACGGAGACGCCCGCCGAGACGCCCAGTGCAGTACCGGCACTACCCGCTTTGCCGGCGGCGCCCACGGGAGTGCCAGCGCTGCCGAACGTGCCACCGAATCCCGCTGCCATGCCTCCGGCCACGCTGAATCCCGCAGGTGCTCCGAGCGGTCCTGCGGCGCCGGATCGGCCGGGTGTGACTCCACCAGCGCCGGCGGAACTGGTTCCAGTTGACCCCAGTCGGTTACAGCCGGATCCCGCAGAGCAGATCCGAGTGCCAGAGGAAGCGGTGCCATCGCTTTCCCCCAACACTCTGCCACCCAACACTCTGCCACCCGGCAATTCATCACGCGGCACCCCGAGTCCTAGTGCGACGTCACCTGCCGTTCCCGGCGATACGAACGTCCCCGAAGTTCCTGCCACGCGGGGACTGGATGCACCCGGTGCGCCCGCCGCCCGTGGTCTCGATACGCCCGGCCTACGCGAACTCGAGTCAGCAGCAGCAGCAGCTCCCGGTGAAGCGAGCGGTTCCAACGTCGGTGGTGGAGCATCCGTCGGCAATTCGACGCTGGATGAAAACACTCGCTCCCTGCCAGCCATCGGACAGCCAGGTGCCAAACATCTCGAAGGCATCCAAACCCCAACTCTGTCAATCGAGAAAATCGCTCCGGGGGAAATCCAAGTTGGTCAGCCTGCTACCTTTGGTGTACGAGTGCGGAATACGGGCCGAGTGGTCGCTCAGCAAATCGTGATTCACGACCAGATTCCCCGGGGCACTCGCTTGGCCGAAACCACACCGGCAGCCACGCGTGGTGCCGATGGTTCATTGCAGTGGCAAGTCGGCGCACTCGAACCGGGCCAGGAGGCGACGGTGTCGCTGCGCGTGATTCCCGAGCAGGAAGGTGAGATCGGCAGCGTCGCACAAGTCACCTTTCAGTCGCTGGCTTCGGTACGAACCGTCGCCACTCGGCCTCAAATCATGATCGAACACAACGCACCGCCCAAGGTGCTCATCGGTCAGCCGATCGTGATTCAACTCACCATTACCAATCAAGGCACCGGTACTGCGCGGAATCTCATTCTGGAAGAAGTCGTACCAGCTGGTCTGTCGCATCCGGCAGGCCCCGAACTGGAATATCCCGTGGGCAATCTACGCCCGCAGGAATCGAAACGCATTGAACTGACCTTGAAGGGACTCAAGCCGGGCAATTACCAAAATGTGATCGTCGCGCGCACCGAAACGGCTGCCTTGGCGGAAGCTCGAGTGCCGGTGGAAGTGCAAGCACCGCGGATGGTCGTGAATGTGGCTGGACCGAAAGTCCGCTACTTGGATCGACAAGCCACGTATGCAGTGAGTGTCGCGAATCCTGGCACTGCTCCGGCCACCAACTTGGAAGTTGTCGCTCAGCTGCCACGCGGCTTGAAATTTGTCTCCGCCGATCATCAAGGACAATACGATCCCCAGCGCCACACCGTGGCCTGGGGGTTAGCCGAATTGCCTCCGGGAGTTGCGGGCACATCACAAGTTGTGGTGGTTCCCATCGAACCGGGTGAACAACGCTTGCGTGTGAGTGGACGTGGTGACTTGAATCTCGAACATACCAGCGAACAGGCGGTGATGGTCGAGACGTTATCGGAGCTGCAATTTGCAGTCGCGGACACGGCCGATCCCATCGAGGTGGGCAGTGAAACGACGTACGATTTGCGCGTGATGAATCGCGGTTCACGAACGGCGTCCAACATTCAACTGGCGATCGACTTTCCACCTGAACTGGAACCTTTGTCCGGCGATGGACCGTCGCGAGTCCAAGTACGGGGCGGTCAATTAACGATCGAACCGCTGGCGCGACTGGCACCCAACGCCCAAGTCGCCTATCAGATCAAGGTGAAAGGGCTACGGCCCGGTGACCCACGGATCCGAGTGCGTCTCACCTGCGACGAAGCGCCCACGCCCGTCTCGAAAGAAGAGAGCACGCGCGTTTACGCGGACAATGAGTAGTGTTGGCAGTTCGCCAGCCCAGGGCGTCGCCCGGGGCTGAGGCGAACTATTACCAGCACATCCGGTTACTTGCCGCTGAATTCCACGCCGTACTTCTGAGACATTTGCTGACGAATTTGTCCCGTGGAGGCGTTGAGGTCCTGGAGAATTTTGCGCGCATCGCGGGTTCCCTGGTTTTCCGCAAGACTGCGATTGCGTGATTGAGCGGCCATCGTAGCTCGCTGGTCAATCACATCGACGCTGTTGTAATAGCCGTAAGGAACATAGCCGCCTCCCAGCAAACCAGCTCGGTAACCATAGCCATAGGTTTCCCCGTAGCTGAAGTTGTTGTAGACCGTGGGAGTGTTGGCCGATGCGATATCGCCTTGCGCCAGACCATTACGCACCGTGCCGCTAGCATTGCGCAGCGTGTTGGCGGCATAGCTGCCAAACTTCACCAAGTCCTCATCCACATTGACCACAGGCAAGTTGTCGATGCGAGTGGCGTAGCGATCCATCCACAAGGCATATTGGCCCATCGTTTTCAGATCACGAGCATCGGCATCCAAATCACGAATCAGCTTGTTGACGCCTTTGAAGTAGGTGAGTGACGCTTCACGCGTCAGGCTTTCCTTGTCCTGGGGCATGGGAGGGGTGTCGCCGTCCGCTTTCCCACGAGCAATCGCCATGGGCTGCTGGAAGAGCGTCGAGAGGCGCATGATGCCACTGGGACTGAGCGGGCCTTCGAGGGTCAGCATTTTGCCATCGATCTTCGCTTCCCAGTTTTGGAAATCGTCAATCGCCGCCCCATGATTGCCGAGTGCATGCAGCAAAAACGCCTTGCCATACTTGGCTAGCGGAGCAGCACTGTCAGCGAAATCGACTCGAATCTTGCCATAGGCTCGTTCGTTGAACGTAATTCCCAGCATCACTCCGCGCAGACCACCGATCACGTTGGCCATCGCCTCGATGTCAGCCGATTTGTCATCCGCTACCGTTTTCGATCGAGCGATGGCCTTCTGGGCCGTTTCGACGCTCACGGTGCCTTCCAGGTCGATGGCCAAGATTACGGGCGTGCCATGCTCTTGTGCGAAGCCGTAGGCTTCTTGGAGATAAGGAGAAACGCTGGCGGTCTTGGCGCCGAGGTAATCGCGGAGCCAGCGCGTGGTCACTTGCCGATTCTGCGGCGTGAAGAGGCTCACCAGTTGCGGACCGAGCACCACGATGTAAGCGTCACCGGGAGCATCCACGGCGGGCTGATTCAGAATCTTTTCCACCTTGCCACCGATCTTCTTTTGAATCATCTCGGCGGTGACGTTTTGATGCGAGTGAAAGAGAGCCAGTTCCCAAGTCGGCAACATGAACTCGAAATCCAAATGGGATGCCAAGATGCCAGACTCAGCATTGGGTGGCAGGAACGCTAAGCCCGCCTCAAACATCTTTTGACGATTGGCCTGCCAGTTTTCTCGCTTCGCCACGGGACTGGCAAATACCTTATCGCCGTTGACGAGTACCATCGCGTTGGCATCGCGGGGCACCCGATTAATCATTTCCTCGAATTGAGCCTGCACGGAAGCAAGCGAGGCAAGGGAAACCAGCAGCCCCACAAGGGCGGCAAAAACAGAGGATAATCGCATGGAAAAAAACTCCCGAGAAGAACAGACAATGGTTCGCGAAGCTCCAGTATGCCAAGCGGTTTGCGGAATCACAATCCTTAACCCTGAGTAAGGTCTCTGCCAAACCTGGTCGGCCAGCTCAAACGGTTTCTTTTTCCCAAAAAATCGGCATCGCCAGCGAACCAGGAATTCACTATGGTGCCCACACCCGGCAAGAGGTATTTGCCGGGAATGGCGAAAGCCAGGAGGGTTTTCGTCGACGGTTTCACCAGTTGAGGAAGGATCGACCATGAAATGGCGCGGATCGCTCGCAGTCGTACTGTGCTTGGGCACAGGTTTTTTCGTTACGCCCTCGTTGTTCGCCCAGGGAACTTTGCCACCCGCGACCAAATCCGGAGCCGGCAAGAGTGGCACGGCAGCCCCCGCTGCACCGAATGCCCCACCGCGAACCGGTGCCTCAGGTAATGGAGCCTCGGGTAGTGTTGGCCCGAGCAGCACTGGCTCGGCCCTGCCAGCCGGTAAGCCAGCTCCCACCGCAACTCCCGCCGCCGGCACTCAGCCGTCCCCGAAACCGGGACAAACGGCTCCCGCCATGAACGCGCAGACCGCGCGCGATTACGCCAGCTACGCCATCGGCTTAGACATGGCCTCACGCTTTCAATCCGATGAAACGCCGATCAACGTCGAACTCCTGATGCAAGGCCTGAAAGATGGCTTCTCGGGTGCCAAGCCCCGCTTTTCGGAAGCTCAACTGCGAGCGGCCGCGGAGGCGTTTGACAAGGAAATGCAGTTGCGATCGCAAGAGCGCTTCCAGCTCATTTCCGAGCGTAACAAAAAGGATGGCGCCGCCTTCCTCGCCGAAAACAAAAAGAAGAAGACCGTCAAGTCGCTGCCGAGCGGTCTGCAGTATGAAGTTGTGAAGTCGGGCACGGGCAAGAGCCCGAAGATGACCGACAAAATCAAGGCGCACTACCATGGCACCTTGATCGATGGTACCGTGTTCGACACGACGCAAGAGGATGATCCGGTCGAGATTGAAGTCACGAGCGCCATTGCGGGCTGGACCGAAGCTCTGCCACTGATGAAGGTCGGTGACAAATGGCGACTTTACGTACCCAGTGAACTGGCGTACGGAGCGGATGGTTTTGGCCCCGTGCCTCCCAATGCCGTGCTGATCTTCGATCTGGAATTGCTGGAAGTTGCACCTGCCACGGCCGCTCCCGCCAATCCCGCCGCACCGGCGACCTTGCCTCGCCCCACCAAATAGCCTGTCAAACGTCGTCCCCCGACGACAAAAGGATGTTGCATGACGACCACCGGATTGTGCTGGGTTCTTAGTCTTCTCAGCTTGGTAACGCCGGTGGTCGATGCCGGTTCCGTCCTCACCTTTCGCGGCCAGATGGTCGCCGTGAAAGGTGCCGCAGATGACAGTCGTAAATCGTTCGAACTCACGCTCCTCGTCGCCAAAACGGATCGGGATGGCGCCGAGGTCTATTGGACGGTGGAAGAACAGGGACATGGTAGTTGGTCCTGGCCCGATCGCGTCGGCAAACTCAGCCTGGACGCACGCTGGCAAGGCGGTGACGTTCCCGGTCCCAGCCTGCTCTACGATCGTGGTGACGGCAAGAGCGTCGTACCAATCCCGCTCCCCTTTCTCACCGCCAACAGCCCTCTGCAAAAAGATTTCACCTGGGAACAGGGAAAACTGGAACATAAGGTCGTCAGCGCCGAACCGCGCGGTGATCGCTCCAGTTGGAAAGTGGAAGCTCGCAACGCTTACGGTGTGCGTCGCACGACCTGGGTTGATCAGCAGTCGCCCGTCGTGCTCGCGACTCGCGAACGTGTCTTCATCGGACAAGGCCAGGAGCACGAACTCAAGCTGGAACTGACCGACGTGCGGGCACTGAGCGGTGATTCGTTGACGGAAACGATCACGGGTTTCAGCACGCTGATCACGCTGGTGGAGAAACTTCAGCGGGCCCCGCGCAGCCCTCAGACCGAGTGGAACGAAGAACAACTGACGGCGCTGCGAGCCGAACAGCCGCTCCTCGCGAAACTCGTCAAACTACCTCTACTGACCACTGTCGCGCGGGCTGCCGAGCAAGACACGTCGAACCAAAAGAATCGCTCCGGAGCCGTGGCTTCGCTACGCGACAAAGCACTGGCGAATTCAGCACTCGCCCTGAAGCTCACAGGCGTGGCTGGTGCTGAATTCGATAGCACCGCCAATCCCGGCAAAATCACCGTGCTGCACTTCTGGGAGTACCGCGATGCTCCCCTGGAAGAACCTTATGGCCAAACCGGCTACCTCGATTTTCTGCAGCGAAAATTCGGTAAACAGGGAGTCCAGTTTTATGGTGTGGCAGTTTATGACCCTGCGGCGGGTGGTGGCGATGCCGCCAGCAATCGCCGAGCGGCTCTTCAAAGCGCCAATCGCTTCAAGCAATTCATGAACCTCAGCTACCCACTGCTCAGCGATGATGGATCAGCTCTGAAGAAAATTGGTGACCCGCGCGTGGCCGGAGCCAAGCTGCCTCTGTTTCTCGTACTGGCACCCGGTGGAAAAGTGCTGGAGTACCACTCCGGTAACTACGAAGTTCGCCGAGATCGCGGCCTGGAAGAACTCGAAGCAATACTGACGAAGCAAATCGAGCAGACGACTAAGAAGCCTTAAATCGTCGCGTGATGTTCAGGACTTCCTCTAAGACGTGGCCATTGGTGGCCACGGCTTCACCTCCGTAAATCGTGGCGACTCCTTGCCAGTCGGTAAACGTACCGCCTGCTTCTTCGAGAATCGGTTGCAACGCGGCACAGTCCCAGACATTCATCTTGGGATCCACCATCACCTCGACACGCCCCGTGGCGACCAGCAGATAACCGTAGGCATCACCCCAGGTGCGTGTGACGTAACTGGCAGCCTGCAGTTCGCGAAACGCATCACCTGCCGCGCGCTGGTCGTACGTATCCACTTGCGACGTGACGAAGATGCCTTCGCGTAGCTGGGAGCGAGTAGAGACGCGCGCCGCCACCGGCTGATCGCTACCGCGCTGATGCCAAGCTCCATGTCCACGCCGCGCATAAACGATTTCATCCAGCCCGGGGATGTAGATCACACCGAGGATGCTACGCCCGGCCCACTCGACACCGATCAGTGTGCTGTACAGAGGCACTCCACCGATGAATGATTTCGTGCCATCGATCGGATCGAGAATCCAGCGAAAGCCTGAATCGCCCGCGATGTCACCAAATTCCTCACCGAGTACCGCATCGGTGGGAAAGCGACGACGTATTTCCTGTCGCAGCCACTGCTCGGCCGCTCGATCCGCCACGGTGACGGGCGAGTTATCCGACTTGCGTTCCACGGCCAGATCGGCCCGCTGAAAAAACTCCAGCGTGATCCGGCCCGCGCCCCGCGCGAGCTCGACCAGTTGGTCAAAGCGTCGCGCCACTTCGAACTCGTCCAACACCGTCGTCTGCTGCGGCTGCATCCTAGCGTCCAATCGTCCAGACCTGACCAAAGGAATCACTGATCAGCACTTCACCCTGCGAATCGGTGCCGAACGCGATGATCGGCATCTTCTGATCCTGCAGCGTATAGTTGGCGATCACACGCTTGGCCTTCGTGTCATATTTCAGAGCCCAAATTCGACCACTCACGTAGTCGGCATACAGGAAGCAGCCCACCAGTTCCGGATACTTGCTACCGCGATAGACTACGCCACCCGTGATCGACTTACCCGTTTCATGGTCGTATTCCCAAACGGGATCGATGAGATCGGGACGAGCGTCCGCGCCATCCTTGAACTTGTGCTTCGCCTCGCGCAGCTTCCAACCATAATTACCGCCTCGAGTGACCAAGTTAATCTCTTCCCACAAATCCTGTCCGACATCAGCTACCCAGAAATCTCCCGTGGCGGAATCAAAATTCATCCCCCAAGGATTGCGAAAACCATAAGCATAAATCTCGGGACGGGCTTTACCTTTACCAATGAAAGGATTGTCCTTGGGAATCGCATACGCTTTTCCTTGATCGTGATGATCAACGTCAATGCGCAGAATGGAACCGAGCAAGGTTTCCAAATTTTGGCCGTGACCATGCGGATCGTCTTTTAATCCACCATCACCCAAGGCGATATACAGAAAACCGTCCGGCCCAAACGCCAAAGCGCCACCATTGTGATTCCAATAGGGCTGCGGAATCCGCATCAATTCTTGCTCGCTCTTCAAATCCGCCTGCTGCGGGTCATCAGCCGAAACGGTGAAGCGTGAAATCACCGATGTGTGCGGCTGTTCTCGAGTGGTGTAGTAGACAAAGAACTGACCATTCTTTTTAAACTGAGGATGGAACGCAAACCCGAGCAGACCCTCTTCATTTTCTTTATCCTCGTAGCGCACCTTACTCGACATATCCAGAAAAGTCTTGATCTGCTCTTCCTTCAACTGCGGATCGTTCTTCATGACTTGAATAACGCCGAGTTGCGAGGCAACAAAGAGACGATCGGTGCCATCCCCGGCACTCGTCATCACAATCGGCCGATTAAATCGTAGTTCACCCAAAGCGCGCACTTGCTTAAGCGGCAGTGGAGTGTCTTTCGCCCGTGGTTCTTCAGCCTGTACGGATGGCTCGGACCACCAGCCACCTGATTGCTCGAAACCAACCCCCGTGGCCAGCCCCGCGACCAGACCCGCGGCCAGACCCGCGGCCAAGCAGAGTCCGACAGAATATTTCCGCATCATCACGCCGCATCGCGACAAGAATTCTTTTCGCACGCTGATACCCTCATGATCTGAAGATGACTTACGATCCGATCCGTTCTTTACCCATCCACGCTCGCAGTACTTCTGGGACGACAATCGTACCATCGGCCTGCTGATAGTTTTCCAAGACGGCGATGATCGCTCGCGTGATCGCCACGGCGGTACCGTTGAGCGTGTGCGCGTAACGAGTGCCCTTTTCGCCTTTGACTCGATAACGCACATCCAGCCGGCGAGCCTGGTAGTCCGTGCAATTCGACGTGCTGGTGATTTCACCCCACTCTCCCCCCTGCCCTCGCCCTGGCATCCAGGCTTCGAGGTCATATTTGCGATAGGCGGGACCACCCAAGTCGCCGGTACAGGTATCGATCACTCGATACGGAATTCCCAGCCCGTCAAAAATGCGACACTCGAGCTCCATCAAATACTGATGCATCGCATCACTATGATCGGGCAACGTGTAGGCGAACATCTCCACTTTCGTGAACTGATGCACTCGGTAGATCCCCCGAGTCGCGCGGCCATGCGCTCCCGCTTCGGTGCGAAAACAGTGACTGATCCCGCACAATTTCAGCGGCAGTTCATCCGCTTCAAAGGTTTGACCGCTGTAGAGTCCACCGAGCGTGATCTCGGCGGTGCCGACCAGGCTAAGCTCCGAGTTTTCGATGCTGTAGACCTGCGTCTCGGGACCTCGCGGATTGAAGCCAATTCCCTCCAGGATCTTGTTCTGAGCCAGATCGGGAGTGGTCGTCAGCGTGAACCCTTCGTCCGCCAGAATTCCCAGCACATAGCGCTGCAGGGCGAGTTCCAGCAGCACGGCATCATTTTTCAGAAAGTAGAAACCGTGGCCGGTCGTGCGAGCGCCGCCGTCCAAATCGATCAGTCGCAGATTTTCACCCAAGGCGACATGGTCGAGCGGCTGAAAATCAAATTGCCGAATCGGCGTCTTCCCACGTCGCACCTCACGATTCGATTCGTCCGTGGAACCGACCGGTGCCTCGGGGTGAGTCATATTGGGAATTGCTGCCTGGAGCAAACGGCATTCCTGTTCGAGCTGATCGAGTGCTGCCTGGACGGCATCTTTTTGCTCGCGTAATTGCCGCCCCTGCTCTTTCCGCGCTTCACGCTCGGCAGGGTCTTTGGCTTGACCAATCGATTTGGCCGTATCGTTCGCCTGTCGGTTCAAGGTCTCGACCAACTGCAACTGTTCGCGACGCTCGCGATCCAGCTGCACCAGGCGATCCACGTCCACTGAGACTCCCCGGTGAGTGCAGTTCTGTTTTACAAGATCAGCGTTTTCGAGAATGTATTTACGGTCAAGCATGATGAAGGGATCCTGAAAGTTCTTGCCACAGGGCGGCACTCGCACGAATTCCGCGATGGAAGTCCGCCAAGCTGAATTTCTCGTTTGGGCTATGCGTGTTGTCGTCGTCCAAGCCCCAGCCCAACAGTAATGTGTCGACGCCCAGCAATTTGTGCAACATGGCCACGATGGGGATCGAGCCACCTTCGCGAATAAAGACGGGGGCGGTGCCAAATCCATGCGTGATCGCGCGACTGGCCGCACTCACAAAGGGACTATCGAGCGGCACCACGACGCCTCCCGAGCCCGCCATGTTGACCAGCTCCAGCGTGATTCCTGGGGGACAACGGGCAGTCAGATACTGCTGCAACGCGGCGGCAATCTTCGCCGGATCTTGCTGCGGCACGAGTCGAAAACTGAACTTCGCACCCGCCTTGGACGGCAAGACGGTCTTGCCACCTTCACCTTGGTAACCACCCCAAATTCCGTTGACATCATAAGTCGGCCGGGCCCAGCGGCGCTCGAGCGTGCTGTAGCCAACTTCACCCGTCACGCCACCGACGCCAATCTGTTTTTCAAAAGCCGCTTGCTCAAATCCCAGTTCCGCAAACTGCTTCCGTTCGCGTTCCGTCAACGGCAACACATCGTCGTAAAAACCTGGCACCTGCACTCGACCTTGATCATCAACGAGTGCGGCGAGCAATCGCGCGAGCGTGTTGACCGGATTCGTGACCGCGCCACCGAACGTGCCAGAATGCAGATCCTGTCGCGGCCCGGTGAGTCGCAATTCAAAATAAGCGAGACCGCGCAGCCCGTAGGTGATCGCCGGTCGCCCCGGTGCAAACTGCGAGGTATCGCTGATCACCGCAATGTCGCTCGCCAATTTCTCGGTCGCTTGCGGCAGGAAATCATACAGTCCGCGACTGCCGCTCTCCTCTTCGCCTTCAATGAGAAACTTGAGCTGCACGGGCAATGTTCCACGTGTTGCGAGCCAAGCCTGTGCGCTCTTGATGTGCGTCAGCATCTGGCCTTTGTCATCCGTAGCACCACGCGCATAAATGTTGCCATTTCGGCGAGTGGGTGTGAACGGCGGCGAAATCCACTCCGCTAACGGATCGGGCGGCTGCACATCGTAATGGCCGTAGACGAGTACCGTTGGAGCACCCGCGACAGGCGGTGATTCGGCATAGACCAGCGGGTGCCCCGAGGTTTCGATCAGCTCGGTCTTTAACCCCAAAGCCTGAAACTCGCGCACCACCCAGTCCGCGCCACGGCGCACGTCGGCCGCATAGCTCGAATCGGCACTGACACTGGGAATCGAGAGCAATTCGCAGAGCGAATCTTCGAAAGCAGCGCGGTTTTGTTCGAGATAACGATCGATATCTTCCATCGCTGTTTTCCTGATGAACGGCTCGGCCAAGTCTTACCCGAGTTCCAGTCCCGCAGCGGCCGATCCGCGCACCTGCTTTAACCCTTACGACTTGACGCAGCGGTAATATAACCGCGCACCTGGCAATCGACCATTCGTCGATTTGATAGCGACCATCCGGAAATTCCGGGAGTCGCGCATCGCCTCGGCACACCTTCCGGCAGCGTGCCGACGGGGCGATTTGACCGCAGGCACCAATCGACGATAGGATGGCGAGCAGTTTGATTCTGGGGGGAATACTCTGCCCTCTTTTTCTGGCCTCGCATCTTCGGCTTGCAACGTATGTCCGCCACTCTGAAAACCGTTACTTTAGGCTGCAAGGTTAACCAATACGAAACGGAGTTCGTGCGGGAGAACTTGGTGCGCAGCGGCTTTCGCGATGCGGCGCCCGAGGAATCGGCCGAGCTCTGCCTGGTCAACACCTGCACGGTAACGCATGAGGGAGATGCGAAGAGTCGTCAGACGATCCGCCGCTTGGCTCGCGAAAACCCACAGGCGCGAATCATCGTCATGGGCTGCTATGCCACACGAGCACCGGCGGAAGTTGCAGCGCTGCCAGGCGTGGCAGAAGTCATTACGGACAAGCGTGAGTTGCCCGATCTGCTCCAGCGGTTCGGAGTGGTCGATGTGCCCACCGGACTCTCCGGACTCGCCAACCGACACCGCGCTTACATCAAGGTCCAAGATGGCTGCCTGCTCCGCTGCAGCTACTGCATCATCCCGTATGTTCGGCCGGAGATGTCGAGTCGCCCGCTCGACCACATCCTCGACGAAGCCCGCCGACTACTCGACCACGGCTACCGCGAACTAATCCTCACCGGCATTCATCTCGGCCACTATGGAGTGGATCGCAATATTGGTCGACCGAAATCCGACTGGTTGCGACTCTCCCATCTCGTCGATCAACTCGCTCGACTGCCAGGTGATTTCCGAGTGCGTCTTTCGAGTATCGAAGCAACGGAGGTGACGCGCGAGTTGATTGCCGTCATGGCCGCTCACGGCGACAAAGTCTGCCCGCACTTGCATATTTGTTTACAGAGTGGCTCGGATGCCGTTTTGCGACGAATGAGGCGACGCTGGTCGGTACGACATTTTCTGGATCGCTGTGACCTCGTGCGAAAATCGCTCGACACTCCCGCGTTGACCACTGACATCATCGTCGGATTTCCGGGCGAGACCGAAGCCGATTTTGCCGCCACGCTAGAGACTTCGCGCCGCGCCGAGTTTGCCAAGATTCATTCGTTTCCGTTTAGTGCTCGCCGCGGTACGCCGGCGGCGGAGATGTCGGACCAGGTGAGTGCTGAGCGGCGGACGGCTCGAATCGCACAGCTGCAAGAACTGGAGCAGCAGTTGCGACTGGATTATTTCCAGCGAGTAGCAAATCGAGAACTGCGCGTCTTGATTGAAAACCCACCCACAAAACAGCCGGATCTCGTCGCCGGAACTGCCTGCCGCTACGTGCCCGTGGAATTCGTTTCCGCGCGCCATCGACCCGGCTCCATCGTCACCATCCAGGCCGCTCGAGTGACTGCCGATCGCCTGCTGGTGGAAGCCTGAGTTGTCACGGGCGAGCCGAGATTAAGGCTCCCCTCTCCCTAGCCCTCTCCCCAGCGGCTGGGGAGAGGGAACTTAACTCTCCCTGGCACTCTCCGCAGCGGCTGGGGAGAGGGAACTTAAGTCTCTCCCTAGCACTCTCCGCAGCGGCTACGAAGACTTGCTCTTTCGTATGATCGCTTCGCGGACCATCCAGATCCCTTCGCTGGTCAGATTCATCGGCAGCCGCAGCGTTTCGAGGTAGACGGGAACCTTGCGCGACGTGCTATCCGCCGACAGTTCCACATCAAAAATCTGGACAATCCAGTCATCTCCATCAACCGTGGTGGTCGCAGAGCGGTTAGCAACCAGGGTGATCTTAGGTGGCGGCGCGGTGCTGTCGCTGGGCTTGAGCACGATCTCGCCCGTTCCCCATAACTGCTTGACCACCTCATCCTGGCGGAACTTTTGCAAGTCCTGCTCATGCTCCGGCTTCTTGTAGAATTCATCCAGCGGCTGATCACCGGGCGTTCGCAAATCATAGCGCAATCGCAATTGATGGGCTTCCCGCAGTTGCCCTTGGCAGACCAGCGTTAACCACTCGCGACTCACTCGCTCCGCTTCGGCATACAACCGCTGCTGCCGTGAAACCTGTCGCACGGGTGCGTAAGCTAGAAAGAACACACTGAGTGCTAGACCGACGAGCGCCAGGCGTCGACCGCGAAAGCGACGTTCCGCCTCACCACCACTCAACGCACCACCACTCACCGCTCGCCACGCCGCTAGCGACAGCACGATTCCGATGGCAGGCACAAGCCACAACGCGGGATGAAAAGCGGCCAGCCACGACAGCGAGCCAATGAGGAAAGAGCCCAGTGCGACTCGGTGTACCGGCAGTCGCTCCGCCGCCGACGGCGATTCCGTGTCCGAGAATAAAACCGCTCCGGTTCCCTGACGTGACTCACTCATATTCTCTGCACTCGCCTTCTTCTCACGTTCACCCGTGGGCGTTCATTATTTCAGCACCCGCTGCAATTCGGGCAACGACGTGACGCCTTTGACGAGCAGTAGAATACCTTCGTCCTGCATATTCCGAGTGCCGGTTTGGCGGACGAGTTGTCGCATAGCGTCAAGCGTCGGGTTTTTCACAAGTGCCTGACGAATTTGATCGTTGACGGCCAGCAGTTCAAAGATAGCAGTTCGTCCGTAGTAACCGATGCCATTGCATTTCTGACAAATCTGCGGCTCTTCCTGCTTCGCCTTGGGGTCCGGATTGGGCGGCGGTGGTTGCCACTGCTGATACATCGTCTGCACTCGGCCCGCCGGGATTCCCAGCCGCTGCAAGAGCTGTGGCGTGGGCTGGAAGGGCTGCTTGCAGTCGCACAGCTTACGCACGAGCCGCTGATTAACCACCATCGTCACGGCCTGAGCGAAGGACTCCGCCGAGGGCTTATAAGTCGCCAGCACTCGCAGCAGTGCTTCCGCCGCCTCTTTCGCCGGCACGCGTGTGATGGCCATTTTATTCTGCGTGTTGACTTGATCGCAGAGCAACTGAGCGGTGGCTTGGTTGGTGAGTTCCGGGACGACGAGCACATCGGGCTGCTTGAGCAACAGGGGCGGAAAAACTTGATCGGGTGTTTGCCCCGCCGTCGAGTCGTACTTGTTCGACGTGACGTTGATGATCTCTTCGTCCGTCGTGTTCTTTGGTTCAACGGCAATGAAGTCGCGCACGAACCGATCGGCGGCCTCCAAAAACACCTTCCAACTGGTCGTCATTCCACCGCCGGGTGGCGAGGAAAAAATGATTAGACCTTGGGACGCGTTAATGAGCTGTTTGAATTGATCGCGCATCTTGTCGCGCATACCGAGATCATCGAGCGTGGCGAAGGGAAACTTCTTCGGCGCAAACTTGATAATCACCTGCTCGCCCGTCGGTACGCCCTGACTGGTGAAAAACAGGTTCAGCTTCTGCCCCTGAAATTCCACCCCATACTTCGCCTCCTGCTTCGCTCGCCGTTCGGCTGGGTTGAGGTTCCCCAGTTTTTTGAAGCAGGCGAGCATGCCGTCGCCGGTCTGTCGATCCATCGGCTTCAGGTCGTACGGAAAACCGTCGACCAGAATGCGCGCCGCCATCGCTTCGCGAGTGAAGTTGAGCATCAGCACGTCGGCGCGGCGCACTAGCGCCTCCGCCACCGTCGCCATCGCGAAAGTAAATAGCGGCGACTGCCGAGTGGTGATGAGATTTGCCTGTTGAGTGGCGTTATCCGGTCCGGCAGCCGAAAAGCTCACCGGCGGAAAATACTCATGCGGCAGTTTTTGTTCTTCTTGTTGCTTCTTGGCCATACGACTACAGAATACCTGGGGCAGAAACGTTAATACCCTTGAGCGCCATTTTAAGTGCGTCGGGGTTGGGGGCTACTTCAAACGCTGTTGGCCGATCAATCAATCCATCATCGATCAGCCCCTTCAAACTCATCGTAAAATCTTGCATTCCCTCTTCAGCACCAATGCGAATCGCATCCGGCAGTTTATGATCCTGCCCCTCCAGAATTAACTTGCGAATCGTAGGATTGAAGAGCATCACTTCGCAGGTCGGCACGCGCGGGACTCCCGGCTTGATCGACCGCAGCAGTTTCTGAGCCACGATTCCCTTCATGTTGAACGCGATCGCGCTACGAATCGCGCCATGCATTTCTTCCGGGAACAGATCCAGAATACGACCGATGGTGGACGGCGAGGACGAAGCGTGAATCGTTCCAAACACCAAGTGACCCGTCTCAGCGGCATGAATGGCCGTCATGAACGTCTCTTCGTCTCGCATTTCGCCGACGAGCATGATGTCTGGGTCCTGACGCACCGCATGCTTCATACCGATCTTAAAATCCTTAACATCCACCCCCACCTCGCGCTGATTAATCAGCGCCTTCTCTTCACCGAAAACGAATTCAATCGGATCTTCCAGTGTCAGAATATGAACTCGCTCTTGCTGATTGACGAAATTAAGCATCGACGCAATCGTCGTACTTTTCCCCGACCCCGTCACACCTGCCAGCAGAATCATGCCTTGGTCGAATTTGCATAAACCTTCCAGCGCGGGAGGCAAAAACAGACCTTTGAAATCCGGAATCTTGTTATTAACACGGCGTGCGACCAGGCCCATGTGCCCCATCTGCTGCAGTAAGTTCACACGAAAACGCCAGCGCACTCCATCGACATCACAGGTATGAGCGAAGTCGGCACCACCTTCTTCTTCAAAAATCTTCAAATGCCGCTCACTCATCAGCGGCACCAGCAAACGCGTCATTTCCGCATCATCGATGGGAGGTCGATTGAGTGGCCGCAGTTCGTTGCGCACGCGCACCAGCGGCGGACGACCGACCTTCATGTGCAAGTCGCTACCTTCCAGCTTAACCAGCGACCGAAAATATTTGTCGACCTCCAAGTCACGCTGTTGATGCGAAAACTGCTCGACCACACCTGACTCGGTAGACGATTGATTTGCCGTGGCGTTTTCGTGGGCGGTTGTCATGATTCGACCTGTTTGAACTGAAGAAAAGATAGGCCAGAAAAGTACCAGAATCCGAAGCGAACGCGACTTTGAAATAGAGAGAGATGAATCGATCAGGAGCAAGCAATCCGGCGACCTTGCTGCACAACCGTCAGATGCGCATTGGTATGCCGCGCCGCGCCATCACCTCCTTCGTCTCTCGAATCGTATATTCCCCAAAATGAAAAATGCTAGCGGCCAAGGCGGCATCGGCATGTCCGAGTAGCACGGCATCCGCCAGATGCTCCGGGCACCCCGCTCCACCACTCGCTACGACCGGAATCGAAACCGCATCGGCTACTGCCGCCGTGATCTCCAGATCGTAGCCGTCCTTCGTGCCATCACAATCCATACTGGTCAAAACAATCTCACCAGCCCCTAATTGCTCGACCCGCTTGGCCCAAGCGACCGCTTCCAGTCCCGTGGGCACTCGACCACCATTGATATGTACCTCCCACACCTCGCGCCCCTCGGCCGACTGCACTCGCTTGGGATCGATATTGACCACGATGCATTGACTACCGAAGCGCCGCGCCGCTTCGGAAATGAATTCCGGGCGGCGACAGGCAGCCGAGTTGATGGATACTTTATCCGAGCCAGCATTCAGCAGGGCGCGAATATCTTCCAGAGTGCGGATGCCGCCGCCCACGGTCAGCGGCATGAAGATCTGCTCGGCCGTGCGCCGTACCACATCGATCATGATCGCTCGGCTCTCATGACTTGCTGTGATATCCAAAAAGACGAGTTCGTCCGCGCCTTCGGCTTCGTAGCGAGCGGCCACTTCGACGGGATCGCCTGCATCACGCAGATGCAAGAAATTCGTCCCCTTCACCACTCGGCCTCGATCGACATCCAGACACGGAATCACACGCTTGGCAAGCATCACTATCCACTCACACCGCACTACCGGTGTTAAAACCCTACGCTCCTACCCCACGCCACTCGACCACCGCCCACCTTAGGAAACGGCCTTGGCAATTGCTTCCTTGGCGACGGCGATGCATTGCCGCATCTCTTCCACCGGATTCTTGGGATTCGCTTCGTATTCCAGCGACAGATCACCGTCGGCGGGGAACTTGACGCTCTTGAGCGCCTTGAAGACACCCACGACATCCAAATTGCCTTTACCGATCACGACGTTCTGCGAGCCACCATCCTGCTTAATGTCATCCTTCAAATGCATGGCGAACACGCGCGGCCCCAGTTCGCGAGTCCACTTGATCGGATCTTCCTTCGTCCGAATCACGTGCCCGGTATCCACGCAGACGCCAATGAGCGGATGCCGCCCCTTCACGGCCTGCACCACCTGCTCCAACTTGTCGTAGCGATGGCCAGGACCGTGATTGTGAATCGCAATCCGCACATCATATTCGGCCACCAGCTTCTCTAGACTGTCGAACGAGTCGGGAGTGGGGTCGGCGGTCAAATTGCGGATCCCCGCCTGCTTGGCGAAAGCAAAAACCTTGCGGTTGGCTTCATGATCTTTGGTGAAGCCATTCACCCCGTGGGCAATCAACTTGATCTTGGCTTCGGACAATACCTTGAGCGTACTGGCGATTTCGTCTGCCGTAGCGGTCACCGCGAGGTGCTTACCGAAGAACTCCGTGTAGTGGACTCCCAATCCCTGAATGTGCCGCACCGCCTCCAGAAAGTTGAACTCGCGCAGCGAATAACTCTGCACTCCAATCGGGAAACCACCGAAAGCATCGTCTGCCGCCTGCAGAATACGCGGCACATCGAACCAAGTGGCTCCCAGTGCAGCAGCGGAAGAGAGTGCCAGAAAACGACGACGTGAAACGGATTGGTTCATGCTCAAACAAAGCCTCGAACGGAAAACGGTGAGAGAGAATAACGACGGGATGAGGAACAGCAGGGACGACCCAGGGTGTCGGACCAGCGAGCCGCCATTATGACGATGGCCGAGGCGACTCTCAACTAGGATTCACACGCAATCCTTGTTACGCTACGACTCGTCATCCATTACTCCCCAAGGGACTACTCTGCATGTCAACGGCAACGCTACTAAAGAATCTCGCTCGTTTCGATACCCCCACCATCTGCAATGTGATCGAGCTGTTTGCGGTGCGGCCGCGGAATCGTGGCTACATGGACGCACGCATTCGCTGTAATTTCCCCGAAATGCCGCCGATGGTTGGCTTCGCCTGCACCGCCGCCTTTCGTTCGGACGAACCACCCGCCGGTGGCGACGCCTACGGCAGCATCCAAAAACAACTCGAACAGTTCGCCAAACTTCCCGGTCCCGCCATTCCCGTATTCCAAGACCTCGACGATCCCCCGGCAGCCGCCGTGTTCGGCGAAGTCATGTGCTCCACCTACCGCGCCTTCGGCTCGGCCGGACTGGTCACCAGCGGAGCGGGCCGTGATCTGGAACAAGTGCGGGCACTCGGCTATCCCGTCTACACCGGCTCCACCATCTGCTCGCATGGCTACTGTCACATGCTGCACCTCGGTCTGCCCGTACGCATCGGAGGACTCATGGTGCACCAAGGTGACTTGCTGCACGGCGATGCCAACGGCGTCACCAACATTCCACTCGATATCGCCGCCGAAGTGGCGGATGTGGCCAGTGAATTCATCGCTGCCGAAGCCATCATCATGGACTACGTCAAAGCGCCCGGTCCCAAAGAACTCGCCAAATACGACGAACTACGCAAACAGTTCCAAGCCGAAGTCGCGGCACTCGGTAAACGCGTCGCTCGCGGAGCGGCGAAGTAGGGCGTTGCGCACGGGGGACACGGGATGTTTCGCACGGGGGACACGGGGTTGCGCACGGGGGACACTGGGATGTTTCGCACGGAGACACTAAGACACGGAGAGGATTGATTGATTGATTGATTGATTGAGTGAGTGATTGATTGAGGGAGTGAGTGAGGTAGTGGATGGAGATCGTCATTAATCTCTGGCACTAGATTGATCGATGAAATTCCTTAATCAGGACATTCATTCCTTCCCAAATTCATTCCTTCCCAAATCCTTCCCCACCCCAAAACCTTTCTCTCCAAAATTCTTCCCACTCTCCGTGTCTCCGTGTCTCCGTGCGAAACATCCTCCCCGTGTCTCCGTGCGAAACATCCTCCCTGTGTCTCCGTGCGAAACATCCTCCCCGTGTCTCAGTGCGAAACATTCCGTGTCCTCCGTGCGCAACTGCCGTGCGCAACATACGGTGCACGGCACTAGAAGGTTGCCCAGCGGTTGCGGATGCTGAGTGGCCGACTGGTGGTGGGAGTCGTGGTGGAGTCGGGTTTAGCGAGTCGTCGGAGGTGGTTGAGGGCGACGGTCATGGCCTCGCGAGTGGCGGCGTCGACCTCTTCGAAAAACTCGATCTTGCCTCCGCGCCGAGCGGCGATGCAGCGTCCGTGCCAGACGATCACGGCGTTTTTATGAGTGGCTGGAATGCTGGGGCCGGGGATGATTTCAGCGAACAGATTCAAGGGATCGGCAGCGGACAACAACTGCCAATCGGCATCGACTTCATCACGTACCTGCCGCAACTGCTGCACTGCCAGTTCAGTGGCGAACTGTTCGCCCGAAACTCCGGTGATAAAACGACCGCCGCGGATTTCACCGCGCAGTTCCAAGCGGCGCAGCAGTGGCACGAGTTCGCGCCAGGGAGGCGCGGCGGTTTCGCGCAGTGCTAAATCGCGGAAGATGACACCCCAGCGGCGCAGCAGCAGCCAGCACCAACGTTCCAGGCGAGTGGGTACGGTCATCGCGTTGCTGGCGGCCGAGCGACTTTGTTCGTCCTGTTTCTGTAGTTCGCCAGCCAAACGCCGCGCCAGTGGTCCCGGATAAAGACTCCACCGCCCCGATCCGGTGGCGGTCGCGAGCGGCCCGGTGGCCGTGATCGGTGGAGCGGTAGCGCTGGTCGCTGCCACCAATGAGCGCACGGCGGCGAAGGAATCGGACGAAGCCAGACCGACCGCTGCCAGTTCGCGCAAGGATTCCTCAACTTGTGGCAATTCCAGGCGAGTGGACATTTTGATTTCGGGAAGGAAGAGCGCGCCGCATTCGTGCAGCAATTGCCGGACGGCTTGAGCAGGTTGAGTGGCCGCCTCGACTGGCCATTCCTCGCGATCCGTCGGCAAGAGCCACGGGAGATGTTCGCGGAGCGTCAAGCTGATGGGCATGGTACGAGTGAGAGCGGCAAACCCAGGCTCATCGGTTTCATCGCGGCGTGGAGGTCGCAGACGGCCCCAAGTCACCTCACCGGCGAGAAAGAGTTCATCGAGCCAGCGTGGTTCGTAACTGGCGACTCGAGGTGCTAGCACCAGTTGTTCCCAAGCACCGCCCGGTAGTTCGCATCCTTCTAACTGGGCTAGCGCATCTCGCACCCCCTGGACACTGGCGGGATGCCCCGTGCCCAGGCGCTGATGTCGCTGCAGGAAACGCCAGAAATCAGACGGTGTGACCGGTGAGATGCGGCGCCGCAATCCGTCCAGAGTGAGTCGGTGAATGCGCGCGAGCAGGCGGCGGTCGCACCATTGCAAATTAGCCGTCTTGGTCGGCACCAATTCCTGATCCCCGAGATCGACGGGCGCATCACTTTCCAGAAATCGACCGCGGAGTACGAGCCCGTCGGCTTCCAGCTTTTCGAGGGCGACTTGTGCATGGTCGACATCGAGACCGGTGAGGGTGGCGAGGGTCTGCGTGGTGGCTGGCCCCACCAGCGGCACTCGCCCTCGCAGCACCTCCGCCCACGCTTCATGAGCTTCATACGTGCGCTCCAAGCTGGGTGGTAACTGCAGCGCCGGTTCGCAAGCTGCCGCTGGAAATAGTACGCGGGCGATGGGCCAACGCTCAGCGGCAATCCAGAAGCGATCGAGATCTGACAGACCGATTTGTGCAGCACGTCCCTGATCTGCGAGTTCCTGCAACCAGCCACTCCACTCGCGGCACTCATGCTCGCGCAGCAGCACGGCTTGATATAAGGCATCATGCAGTTCGTCGGCACTGCGCACGACCGGCCAAGCCTCGGCCACCACCTGTTCGATCGCTACGGGATCCAAACGACTCAAATCGCGTAGGTCATCAGGGGCCAGTGTGCGGCGCGTCGAAACCGCGCGCGTCCGCCGCTCCTCCAGATCCGCTCCATCCAAAAACGCATACGGATTGGCATTAATCAGTTCATGGCTGAAGGGGGAAGGTTCACGCGTATCGTAGGCGCTGAAGTTGACTTGGCCGGCCTGACGAGCTCGCAGCACATCGAGCCAGCGGTCGACGTCGAGTGCTTCGTGCAAACAGTCATCCATCGTTTGACGTACCAGCACGTGATCGGGAATCTCGATATCGCCGTGATGATTTTCCAAGCAGCCGACGGTGGCGGGAAAAACGGCGGCGAGCAGGTCATCCGATCGGAAACGCTGAATGTGAAACGGCACTTTCTGTCCGCTTTGGAATCTGGGCACGGCGAGTGCTCGTGAAATGTTCCAGCGCCAGCGCAGGGGAAAAATAGGTTGAGCGAGTACGGCTTGTTCGAGTAGTTCGCGGCCATTGGCTGGTGTGAGCATCTGAAAGAGTTGCTCGATCGGAAAACTATGCTGTGGTCCGACGGACAACAGAATGCCGTTGTCGGTGGCCGCAGCCTGCAATTCGAAATCAAAACTGCGGCAAAACCGTTTGCGCAGGGCTAGTCCCCAGGCGCGATTGATGCGATGTCCGTAGGGTGAGTGAATGACGAGCTGCATGCCGCCCGATTCGTCGAAGAAGCGTTCGAAGACAATTTCCTGGCCAGTGGGAACGGTGCCCAGAGCGGCGTGCTGGGCGCGGACGTAGCGCACCGCCTGCTCGGCGGCCCACTCGTCGGCGCCACATTGTTCGATGAGTTCCTGTACCGCCACGGTCGGTTGCTCGACATGATCCGCTAACCATTGGCGCAAAGCAGAAACTTCGGCCGATAATTCCACCGTGCGCCCACTGCTTTCGCCGAACCAGAAGGGCACGGTGGGCGGGGCGCCTTGAGCGTCATTGACCAGCACTTCACCGCCGCGCACCGCGGCAATTCGCCAACTTGTCGTTCCCAGCAAAAAAATATCGCCAGCGGAACTATCGATCGCAAAGTGCTCATCCACCGTACCCACGAAGGTGCGTTCCGATTCCGTGACCACTCGATAGAGCGGAGCTTCGGGAATCGCTCCACCCGATGTCAGGGCCGTGAGTCGCGCGCCACGTCGAGCTCGCACGCGTCCCTGAATCTGGTCACGATGTAGCAACGCGCCAGCGCGAGTGGTGGAGGTCAAGCCTTCACTGAGCAGTTGCACGACGGCGCCGAAGTCCTCGCGGCGCAGGTCTCGATAGGGCCAGGCACCTTGGCAGACTTGCCATAACTTCTCCTCTTCCCATTCCTCGCAAGAAACCATGGCGACGATCTGCTGCGCGAGAATGTCGAGCGGGGCAGTGGGAATTTCAATCGCATCCAAGGCGCCGCGACGAACCGCTCGAATCAGCGCCAGACTTTCGATCAGTTCATCCCGGGTGAGCGGAAAGAGACGACCTTTCGGGATGAGTCCCAGCGAGTGACCGGAGCGTCCGACGCGCTGGAGCAAGGTGGCGATGGAACGGGGTGAGCCGATTTGACAGACGAGGTCGATGTAGCCGATATCGAGTCCCATTTCGAGGGAGGCGGTGGCGACGATCGCGCGCAAGCTGCCTTCCTTGAGTCGTCGTTCGGCCGACAAGCGAATCTCGCGCGATAAACTGCCATGATGACTGGCAACCGCTTCCGCTCCGAGCAGTTCGGTCAGATGATGCGACACGCGTTCGGCCAGTCGTCGAGTGTTAACGAAGATGACGGTGCTGCGATGCGTTTCAATTAATTGCACCAGTCGCTTATAGACTTCGCCCCACTGCTCATGACTGCAGACCGCCTCCAGTTCTCGAGGCGGCACATCCAGCGCCAGATCGAGTTGACGAGCATGACCGACATCGACGATTTGACAGGGCTGTGGCGGAGCGTTGGGGGCAGCATGGCCGACAAGGAAAGCGGCGATCCGATCCATGGGACGCTGCGTGGCCGAGAGCCCGATGCGGACCAGCGGTTGTTCGCAGAGCCGTGCCAGGCGTTCCAAGGTGAGTGTCAGGTGTGAACCGCGTTTGTCGCGCGCCAGCGCATGAATCTCGTCGACGATGACGGTGCGCGCTCCTTGCAGCTGCGCGCGAGCTTTGGGGGAGGTGAGCAGCAGGTAGAGCGACTCGGGGGTGGTCACCAGAATATGGGGCGGTTGGCGGAGCATCCGCTGACGCTCGGCGGGCGGCGTGTCCCCGGTGCGCACTCCCGTACGAATCGCCAGCGGCGGATAGCCGGCCAATTCCACTCGCTTCCCCAGCTCCTCCAGCGGCTGCTGCAGATTTCGCTCGATGTCGTTACTGAGAGCTTTCAGCGGCGAAATGTAGATCACCTGGGTGCCGGTCGGTAGCTCGCCCGCTAACTGCTGACGCAGCAATTGATCGAGACAGACGAGGAAGGCGGCGAGCGTTTTACCGGAGCCGGTCGGGGCGGCGATGAGCGTATGCTGACCACTGGCGATGGCGGGCCAACCGGCCAGCTGAGGCTCTGTCGGCGTACCAAAGCGATCGCGAAACCAAGCTTGAACGATGGGGTGAAAAATTTCGAGTGACATGATGGACGATTTCTCGAGTGTATTCCCCAAGGGGTTCAGCCTAGCGCCAGTTGATCATTCCAGCAAGACGACCGGACGACGGTTCTTAAGCAAATTCAGTCGCCGGAAGCGCTCTCGATCCAAACCGCCCGCAGCGTTCAAAAGCAACTCGGAACTGGCCTCACCACGCCGTGCACGTCGTTCCTCTTGCTGCTGCTCCCACCGCTGCAGCACTTGATCGATGACGGCCTGACGCTGAGCAGGCGCGGCAACGAAGTCGAAGCGAATATCTTCATAACCGGGAGTCTGACGTAGCGACCGATAACCAACCATGCGGACCACATCATAATCGTCGCGCATGAGCTGCGCGAGGAAGGGGGGCAGCCAGTCGGAACCCGAGGCCTCCTGAGCCGGCTTCCAGCCCATATTGAACCCCACCACGGCGCGCTGGCCGGCATCGCCTGCTAATGTCCAGCGGATCGCCGCCGCGATCTGTTTTTCATCCGCCGAGAACTCGGGGATCTCATGCCCATACCAGGCCTGCAGATGTCCCGCCGTCCACTCCACGGTCTGATCGAGATGGCAAAGCTGACAACCGTTGGGACGCCCCGTCTTTTTGGTAGTGGTCGCTCGCGGAATTTCGATTTGATGACTTCGCATGACGCGCAGCAGTCCATAGGTCGTATGCGGCAAATGGCAGTTGTAACAGCGACTGCCGCTGGATGAATCGGCATGATGAGTATGCTGGGAACTGGCATATTGCTGGGGGTCGTGGCATTGCAAGCAGGCTTGATCGGAATCCATCTGCGGCTGGAGCTGCCGATCGGCCCAATCCGCCGGCGAGCGTTCATCGGCGCTGGTTTGATGCATGGAGTGGCACGAGAGACACGACATCTGACCACGCTGATAACAAGCCGACTCGCTCATGCCATTGAACTCACGTCCCGCCACTCGCACCATGCCATCCGCCCAGAACCGCTCCTCAAAATGCACCTCCGGGTCCACCTGAAACCGTCGCAGATGCTCGCGTGATGCCTCGTCGCGCCGAATCAGAAAGAGTGAATCCTGCAGCCGCTGACCAGGACGATACGAAAAACCATGCGATAACTCATGCAGCTCACTGGTCGTACTTTTGGCAAAGGTATAGCTGTGACACAAGCCGCAAATTTCGGATGCGCGCTGGTGGTCAAGCCGAGCGGGATGCACGAGTGTTTGATCGGGAGCCGACGGATCCGCCTGTCGGCGTCGCACATGTTCGCCTCCCGGCCCATGACACGCTTCACACGAAATACCGAACTCGACCACCGCCGAATCCAGACCACCGTCGGCTTGCGGGCGACTGCGACCATGCGTGGCATGACACTGAATGCAGCGTTGATTCCAGCGGCCAGTTTCCGAAGAAAAGTGTTCATCGGGCGGTCGCAGCAAAGTGGCTCGAGCGGGCAACCACTGCTCTTCGTCCAGAAAGTAATGCACGGGTAACAAACCGAGTACTCGAGACTGTCCGGTCGCGTACCAGTAGAGCTGCAAATGGTGCGAGCCGGTGACGAGCGCCACCGGTCGCTCAACTTCCGTCCGCTGGGGCGACTGGGGATCAAGTGGCTGATCAGGATCGTTCATCACCGCCCAGAACTGATCGGCGCGGCGCTGAAGGTCATATGAGCGACCATCAAATTCGAGGTGCGTGTTAGAAAAACTGCCACGCACGGTGGATTCGAGTGGCAACTGGGTCATCGTGCGATGATAAGACGCAGACCAGGAGGCATGTTGGCGCGGATGACAACTCAGACAGACATCCGACGAGACATAGTCATCGGTGAGATCCACGGCGGGGCGATGACTGGTCAGCTGAGCGGCTTCAATGGGAGTCGACGTCGCCGTCCCATGCTGCCGCATCATTTCCCAGATCAACAGCCCCGCTGCGGCAACGAGCGGCAAGAGGGCGAACAGAATCAGAATCCGCCGTTTTGACATCGATTCGCTCCACGTCCCTAAAAAGCGGTGCTGGGGCAGTTATTCTCGTTTTGATATGATGACAGAGCAGCTGACGGTTCGTCTAGCGCAGCTGTTGCCTAAAGCAGCTGTCGTCTAGCGCAGCGTTCGTCAGGCGCATTGTTCGTCAGGCGCAGCTGTTGTACCCTGAATCTCCTACATGGAAAGAGGAAGCTGATGAGTCACGGTCGTCCCCCTGCGACGGAACCCGTCGCCGTCTCCCTGGTGCCTACCGAAGGCTGGCACTGTACTCACCTGTACTATTCGTGGAATCGAGCCGTGCTGGCGGGTATGTCGTTGGCCGACCGCTGGAGTGGTCGCCAAGAGATCATCGCGATCCTCGATCCCGACGGTGCGCATGCCACCAGCCGTCTGCAGACGAGTGTGGTCAGCGGGCACAAGGCCGACTTCTCCCTGATGATGATGGACGGCGATCCACTCAAAATCGAAGCCATTCACCAAGCGCTGCTGGCCAGTTCCTTAGGCCCAGCTATCCTGCCCACCTACTCCTTCGTTTCCATGACCGAAGTGTCCGAATATGTGCCTTCCTTGGAGCAGTATGGGCAGCGGTTAATTGAGGAGGGTGAGACGGCGGGTAGTCCAGCCTATCAGGCGAAACTCAAGGCCTACTCGGATCGCGAGCCGTTCATGCGTCGCCAGCGTTTGACTCCGGATTTTCCGGCTTGGCCAGCCACGTGTTTTTACCCCATGAACAAGAAACGCAAGGTGGGCGAAAACTGGTTCACGATGCCCTTCGCCGACCGCAATCGCCTGATGGCCGAACATGCCCGGAGCGGTATGGCGTTCGCCGGCAAGGTGAGTCAATTGATTACCGTGGGAGTCGGCTTCGACGACTGGGAATGGGGCGTGACGCTCTGGGGAGCCAATCCGCAGTTTCTCAAAGACATCGTCTACAAGATGCGGTTTGATGAAGCGAGTGCCCGCTATGCGGAATTCGGGGACTTCTACGTGAGCTACATCATGTCGGCCGAAAAAATGCTCGACCTCTGCCACATCTAACACCCGCCAATAAAAAAAGCTCCTGGAAGACCTAAATCTTCCAGGAGCTTTCAAGGTTCATCTTCCGAGCAGCAGCAACCAGACTAGCACACCGTTTACAGCAGTTACCGTAGCATTCACTAGCCTTGGCGACGACGACGGATCGCCACCAAGCCGAGGGCGGCAATGCCACCGAAAACGGCCAAAGTCGAAGGCTCTGGCACGCTAGCCGGTGGGGCGTCGTAGGCGGTGACGATCTCGAGGTTGAAATTCCAAATTGCAGCTCCGTCGTAGGTCATCAAAATGTAGACCGACTGGACGCTATCACCAAACACAGAGTAGCCATTGGCGTCCGTTGTCGTACTGTAGGCGTCGCTGTAAGACCCTGACATGTAGGTCGCATAAGCGATCCCCGTCGTAGTGGAGGCAGGACCAGCCTGGGTCACCTGGAACTTCGTGATTCCATAGTACTGGAAATTCGGAATCGACGAGTCGATGGAAACCAAAACACCAATTTTACCGGAGTTGGCGGTTGAGCCACCGACCTTGCTGATACGGTTGGCGGTCGTTGACGAACCAATCGTAAGTATCGACGAGTAGCCAGTAGCATCGTCGCCCGATTCAGTGCTGTCAACCGTTGCGGCGTCGTTCAAGCCGATGTTGGTGCCCGTAAAACCAGAACTGACATAACCTTCGTGGCTGTTGTACGTAAAGTGAACGATGCCGTTATCGATCAAGGCACCGTTCGAGAACGTACCGGTGGTCCCGCTAGGACCAAAATTGATCGGAGCGGCTTGGCCGATATTGGCCATGCCGGCGAGCAATGCAAACAGAGCTGCAAATACAAACTTCTTCATTATTTATTTCCTTAAACCATTAATTCTTAAGCTGAAAAGAGCAACCGACTGTCACGACTGCGACTCCACCGCGGCGGTCGAAAAAGTCGACCACCCAGTTGCCAATCTGGCAGCTTGCTGCTTTTCAAAATTAATGTCGCGGGCTGATTGTCCGCATTCCAGAGGTCGGCTAGCGGCAACCAAGCGGTCGCCGCGACGGACTGGCTCACAACCGAACCGCTCGTACCACCCATGTCGCCGGTCGTTCCGCTCGGTACAAACCAAGCCAACCGCTCGCTACGCGGCGGCAGCGGTGATGGATCGTGCCTGCTACTGTAATCCTTCAAGTCCCATGCTTCGTCAGCCATCACCGGTTCTGCAGGTTGCAGCAACGCCTGGCCGGTCGAGCACGGCTGCAGGACGTACGTCACTGGGGCAATCAGCGCAGCACAGCAGGTCGTCGACCAGCACCCTAAGCTGGTCGTGGCTAGCAGCATGATCGCGATCTTAAGACCCCGAGGAATCATGAAAGTGACGTCGTTGGTGAAAGGGGAAAAATAAATCCCGTGACACGGCAGTGTAAGCGGGTGTGCCGAGTAGGTCAACAATGTATCGGTAAATTCATGAGAGCCGCTTAGTGCGATTTAAGCCAACTTGGGTAAGAGCTCCGCAAACTACCCAAACTCACACTCCGGCAGTTCGCCAGTAACCGCCAAGCTGGTGGTCAAACTGAGCCTCGCTCCCCAACCGAGTGTCATCCACAACTCCCTCGTGGTAGACTTCATGTCCACGCACCCAAGTGCGCAGCGGGAGCCCGGTGAGTGTCTCCCCGGACCAAGGACTCCACCGACACTTGGTCCACTGCTGCTCGTGCTGGACCAACTGCGTCCGCTCTGGATCCACCAGCACCAGATCCGCATCGTAGCCTTCCACAATCCGTCCTTTACCCACCAAGTCCCACACCCGCGCTGGTGCATCACTCATCCAATGAGCAATCTGCTCCCAAGTACAGCGACCGCGGTGAGCCTGATCGAGCAGCAGCGAGAGGGAGTTTTCGACGGCGGGCAAGCCAGATGGTGATTGCGGATAGGGACGCTGCTTCTCCTCCCAGGTGTGCGGGGCGTGATCGGTGGCGATCACTTGAATGCGCCCGTCCGCCAGCGCCGCCCAGAGCTGCTCGTTATCCTGTCGAGTTTTCAGAGAGGGGTTCATCTGAATCAAACTGCCCAGCCGAGAATAGTCGTCGATACTAAAGAGCAGATGATGCGGACAGGCTTCGGCCGTGATCAGTCCGTCTGGATCGGGGTTGAAGAGCAATTCCGTTTCCGCACCCGTAGAGACGTGCAGCAGATGAAAGCGATGCCGATGTCGGCGGGCCAAGTCGAGGGCACGGCGAGTGGCGATGATGGCGGCTTGATGATCGCGGATCTGCGAATGGACAGCGACGTCGGTGATGCCCGCCAGACGCTGGGCGTTGGCACGTACGGTCGCCTCATCTTCGCAGTGAATGCAGATGGGAAGCGTTGTTTCGGCGAAGATGCGTTCGAGCGTTTCCTGCGAGTCGACCAAGAGATCCCCAGTGCTGGATCCCATGAAGATCTTGATCCCGGGCGTGCGAGTAGCGTGCCGCAGTTCGTCGAGGTTCTCTGGTGTCGCGCCGATATAGAAGCCGTAATTTACGACGCTTTTCGAGGCGGCCAGGGCCAGTTTTTCGACTAGTCGCTGCTGCGTGATGGTTTCTGGCTTCGTATTGGGCATCTCCAGAAACGTCGTCACCCCGCCCTTCGCACATGCTCGGCTGGCTGACGCCAGATCTTCCTTATGAGTTAAGCCCGGCTCCCGAAAATGAACCTGGTCATCAATAACACCAGGAAACAACACGAGCCCGCGCGCGGGCACAACGCGATCAGCCGTCGTGTGAATCGCCGGATCAATGCAAGCGATCCGGTGATCCTCGATTAACACCGAAGTCTGTTGGCGGCCCGTCGGGAGAATGGCACAGCAATCACGGATGAGCGTTTTCATGGCCCAATTGTGACAGGTGCTCGAGATTCTGCCAAGTTAACTCTTAAGGAGCCGCCGGCCCGAGTAAAGTAGCGGCCACGGCGTAAGCCGTCCGGCCCGAGTAAAGTAGCGGTCACGGCGTCAGCCGTCCGGCCGGAGCTCGGAGGTGTTCTCCAACGCCAAACGCCGAGCGCCGAGCGTACTCGA
>JBJSXJ010000359.1:0-29424 GCA_046086325.1 Planctomycetota bacterium
CAAACCAGAGTCAGGCAAACCAGAGTCAGGCAAACCAGAGTCGGGAAAACCAGAGTCGGGAAAACCGGAGTCGGGAAAACCGGAGTCCGGCAAACCGGAGTCCGGGAAACCAGAGTCGGGGAAACCAGAGGCCGGCAAACCAGAGGCCGGCAAACCGGAGTCGGGAAAACCAGAGTCCGGCAAACCGACGGCGGGTGACGATGCGGATGCGCGTGAGGAACCGCTGCATGACGGAGAAGTGTTTGATCAGGCGCTCAAGTATTTGCGCGAGAAGCGCGGCGGCGATGCTGGGAAGGCCGGGAAACTAGATGACCTGCAGAACTCCGCGCGTAAACCAGAACCCAAAGCGGATGGTGCCAGCAAGCCGACGACTCCGCCAAGTGAACGTTTTCCCGGTGACAACGCCAACACCGGTAAGCCCGGCGAGGGCGCCGTCAATGCCACTCGCACCGAACCAACCACGGAAAAGCCGACAACTGACAAGCCTTCCACCGGCCAGCCACCCACGGACAAGCCGGTGAGTGGACAACCGACGACGGACAAGCCACCCCGTGATCCGGTGGCCGGCAAAAACGGCAATTCACCGCAAGGAAAACCGGATCCGAGTGATTTCAAGAATGACGAGCCGCAGTTGCCGGGGAGTGGTAAGCCGCCCGCGGATCCGCGCGATAATCCGGGCAAGGCATTCAATCCCGATGCGAAACCGAACACGCAGCCGCCCGTTGACCCACAGCAGCCTCGCGGTGGCACAACTCCGCCGCAGAATCCTGGTCGAACGTTTGCTGGAGCGGAGACGCCCGAAGGCGACGCCGTCAATCTCGATTATGCTCGACGAGCGACCGATTTAGTTTTGGACTATCTCAAAGATCAAAAGGACAAGCCCGACCGCGAACTGCTCGATCGACTCGGCTGGACCCCCGACGAACTCGCTCGATTCGTTGACCGCTGGGAGAAGATGAAGCAAGCGTCGCGGGATGAGAATCGCGACGTGAAGCGTGATCTGGATGAAACACTAAAGAGTTTGGGCTTACGACCGGCGGCAGATCAGCGGCGGTCGGTCGGGGCGACGTCGGACGGGCAGCGTGGGAATCGAGATGCAGGAGCTCGATCGGAGCCGCCGCCAAAATACCGCGAACGATTTGAAGCCTATCGCCAAGGTACCACTCGCCCCACCCCAGCGAAGCCCTGATCGAGTGCGCTCCAGCTTCTTGCCCGTAGCCATCTCGATCGCGCACGAAGTGCTCAATCAGTGAATGAAGTGCTCAATCAAAGCACGAAGTTCGTAATCAGTAAACGAACTTCTCAATCGGGAATGAAGTTGGAAACGATCGTCGCTTGGCGCACTTGGCGAGTGTCTCCGTCGAGCACTCGCAAAATGACTTGAATCCCGCGCAGTGGCACAGGGTAAGGGGGCGAGGTTTCTCGTTCCAGCGGATCATCGGGACCATTGACGAGATTATCATCGATGCCGTTCGTGCCTTGATCGGCGCCACCCGTGCCATCCTGATCGACTCCATCATGTTCGTAGAAGTACGACCAAGTGTCGTAGGCAGAGTAGCCAAGAGTGGACATACGTGCTTTGACATTCATGGGCCCGGAGAAAAGTGAATTGGCTCCGGTATTCCAGGAGGTGCCGTAAGCGAGCCGGTAATTCAGATCGACGAAACCGCCGCGGCCCACGACATTGGCGTTATTCGCAGCGAGTGCCGGGGTCCAACCGGGATCCGGTGGTAACAAGGCGATTCCATTGGGAGCGATAATGCGGGCCGTGGGATCAAAGGCACGCACATCAAAGGCTAATACATTTGAGAGGATGACATCTTCACCCAGTCGGTCTCCGAAGTTCGACACGAGCGACAAGGAAGTAGCGGTGCCGTTTTCATCCACGGGAAATGGGAAGTTGGGATTGGGCTTTATTCCGGTGGGAAGTCCATTCGCAGGATCAATAATGACATACGGTCGCCGTAGCCAGCGATTCTCGCGTTGACTTAGATCGGCCAGCGTGTTGGCGGTCACATTGACTACCAAGTTATTGGCATTGCCGGTGGAAGTGAGTCGAAACGAGATATTCGTGGTGTTATAGAGGCGCCGCAGATCATTGAGCAGCAGGATAAGATCGGCATTATTACTCGTGTTGTACGTGTTCTTGCCCGGGTTGAAGTAAGTCGGCAGGGTGAACATGTTGCCGGTGGCGGGACGATTCAAATCGGGTCGAATCAGTAGCACTCGACGATGCAGCGACCGACTCACCTGTTCATCCGCCGTGGTCATCAAATCGCCATTGATGTCATCATATTGCGCCCACCAATAAACCTCGGCCTCCGGAGCCGTGATCGCGCGTGCGATCAAGTTGCCGCCTTGCGGGCCTAGCCACTGGCCGGTGTACCGTTCGCCGACGCTGCGAGCGGTGAAGGCGAGGATGTCGTCTGTATCACCGACCAGCGATAGCGGAGTGGGTAGCTTTCGCCCCGAGTCATCATTGAGCACTCGCTCGATGTATTCAAAATAACCCTGGGATGAATCGGGTGAGGGAAACGGACGGACGGGAACGGTCAAATTATCGAGGTCGGTGCGTAGTCGAGTGGAGGCGGCTCGCAGAGCATTCGACATTTCGATCATCGCCCGCCCACTCGCCACTCGATCCCCGACCCAGGCGAAGACATTGACCAGTGCCAGGAGAATCGTGAGGGTGACGGCGGTGGTCACGAGCATTTCGACGAGGGTAAAACCGCGGGGACGATCGGGGCGACTAGCGGGCCGGCGCCGTGGAACTGGGGCGGCTGGGCGAGCATCTCGGGCGCTGCCGGCAAGCGGCTGCGGTCCAGGGCTGAAGGGCAGAAGTTCCTGGTTTGGGGCGAAGCGTTGAACCATGATGAGCACCATCCGAGAAGTCGTCGTTGCGGAATGCCGCTGGCGGTGATGGCCGAGTAGCGGCAGAAGGCCACCGTTCATTCCACATCTGTCCAGGTGGTTTGTCAAGCTGGACGCGGTTTCTCGCGGAGCCGACCGACATCCACCCGGGGTGTTGCGGTGTTACTTGCCAGTCAAATAGCGTTTGGCGATTTTGGTCGCCACGGTGCCGATGGCGTAGTAACCGACGGAGATTTCGGCGACGTGGGTGAGCAGGTCGTAGGCGCGCCAGCGGTCCCAGCCGTAATCAGCTTCCATCCACTGGATCAGTCGAGCGAACGACTCGGCTGCGGAACGTTCCATCGGCGTCCCGGACACAACCGTCATGATCTCCGTGGGAGATTCGATGCGCACACACGGAATCGCCTTACCTGGCAGTAGTCGCACGGTGAGGGTGGAGAGCGCGGGCATTTCCAGGCCGCAAGCGGAGAGTTCGCCATGTCCCATGGCGGCATGAGCATCGCCCACGTGCAGTAGCCCGCCGGGTACGAAAACCGGCAGATAAACCGTGTTTCCGGGACAAGCTTCGATGATGTCCATGTTTCCGCCATAGACACCCGCCGGCATCGTCGTGGGGACACCGTAAAGCGGAGCGGTACCGATGCAACCAAGCATGGGGCGATAAGGAATCGTCACCTCATCCGACCAGTAAACGAGTTGGTCACGGATCGGACAGACATGCGTGCCATGCGGCACGTCGGTGCCAAGCCATTCGGCCAATTGTCGCGGTTCGGCAGTGCGCGTGCTGCACTGGCCAATGAGCGGCTCGATCGCCTCGATCTGCACGGCCAGCGTATCACCCGGCTGAGCCCCTTCGATCCAGATGGGACCCGTTTGGGGATTACCGAGCGGAATTTTGGCTTTATCGCGCCGATCGTCGTTGGTCCGAATTTGACCGGAAAACGCATCCTCAGTCTCTACCTGAAATGTCTCACCCGGCTGCACGCGCAAACGTACCGGATGATGACGGCTGAATTCATAGTAGAGCGGCCCGATGGTTAAACGCTGCATGATCTTCCCGTTTCCTGTTCGTTCCGCCGCCCGCTAGGGATCAGACATCAGTTGCCGGTCAGCCATCTAAATTCGGTCAGCCACCCAATGCCGGTCAGCGGCCCAATGTCGGTCAGCGGCCCAATGCCGGTCAACCGCCCAGTCCCGCGCCACCACCCATGCCCACATCTTCGCCCGTAAAGCGGCCGTGGGCCGCCACGAAGGTGGCAATTTCAGCCACTTCGGCGGGCAGATTGAGTCGGCCTTCCAAGGCAATCTCGCGCACCGAGGCATGCACTCGCTCAGGCTGAATATCCATCATGGGCGTCACCGTCGGGCCGGGTGAAATGCAATTAATGCGAATTCCATGCGGCCGTAACTGCATCGCCGCCGCATTAACGAACGCCGCGACGGCAGCTTTGGTGGAATTGTAAACAGGATTCACGCGGGAGCCCGAGCGAGCTTTGGTGCCGGCGATGGACCCCATGAGCAAAATGCTGCCGCGACCTCGCGAAACCATCAGCCGCGCGATGGCGTGGGAACAGAAAAAGGCACCGTTCAAATTGATGGCCACGACACGTTCCCAGTTCTCGGCGGTGGTATCGAGGAAGGGTTCGATGGTGAGAACGCCGGCGGTGTAGAACAGAAAATCGGGAATCGCTTCGGCCGATTCCAATTCCGCGGACAGCTCCGCGACCGCCGTTTCATCGGCGACATCCAGTTGTCGAGTCACGAGTTTTTCCTCGGGACAGAGCTCACTCACCTGATCGAGTTGCTGGGGATCGAAATCGGTGACCCACAATCGCGATACGCTGGGCGCAATCAGCCGGATAACCTCTCGGCCGATCCCACCCGCTCCGATCACCATCACCGTACTATTGCGATACTGCTCCGCAATGCGCTGAAACATGACCTGATTTCTACCCCTTCCATATGACTCGGCGGACCGGTGACACCTGTCGCCCAAAAAAACATCAATGAGCGCGCTGACCGGGCTTGGCACCTTCATCGAGCGCTAGCAGAAAAACTTCTTTCTCACCTGGACCAACCGCCACTACCATTCCTTCACTCAAACCAAATTTCATTTGTCGGGGAGCGAGATTGGCGACGATGATCACCAGCCGCCCCACCAGTTGTTCGGGGCGATACGCAGCTTTGATCCCCGCGAAAATCGTGCGCCGATGTTCCCCACCCAAGCTCACCGTGAGTTTTAGCAGCTTCTTCGCTTCGGGCACGTCTTCGGCACTTAATACGCGCGCCACACGCAAATCTATCTTGGAAAATTCATCGATCGAGATTTGTGGCGCGAGTGGCTCGGCTAGTAACGGTTGATCGCTATCTACCACCGGGCTGGCAGCGGCGGCGGCTGGCGCACCACTAGGCTCGCCGGCGGTCGTCGTCCCTGGAGCCACTTCTTTACTATCCTCAATCATCGCATCGACATCCTTTCGTTCTATTCGCTTCATGAAATGCTGGAAGGGTGCAACGGGCGTGCCAACGAGTGGTCGAGCAGACTCGGACCAAGCTTCGATTTCACTCCCGAGAAGTTCGGCGGTTTGTCGAGCCAACCGCGGCAAGATCGGAGCCAGATAGACAACGATCTGACGAAACAGGTTGAGCGACACGGTGCAAATATCCTGCAATCGTCCCACAAGCTCCGGGTCGTTTTTTAGTTTCCAGGGCGCTTGAGCGTCGATGTAGGCATTGGCGCGATCGGCTAATTCCATGATCAGCCGAGTGGCTTTACTGAAGTCACAGGCTTCGTAAGCGGCGGCAATTTCGGCACCGGTGGTGGCACCCTGCTGAAATAATCCTCCATCCTCGGGATACGTGGCCGACAAGCCCAGGCTCTGCACCAACTTCGCCGACCGACTCGCCAAATTCACCACCTTGTTCACCAAATCGGCATTCACTTTGGCGACGAATTCATCGAGGTTCAAATCCATATCATCCAGGCGCGGTCCGAGCTTGGAGGCGTAATAGTATCGCAGGTAAGACGGATCGAGCCACTTCAGGTAGTTTTCGGCGCGAATAAAAGTGCCCTTCGACTTGGACATCTTTTCGCCGCCGACGGTCAGGAATCCGTGAATATGGACTTTCGTGGGTAACTGGTAGCCCGCTGCCCGCAACATGCCGGGCCAGAACAGAGTGTGAAAATAGGTGATGTCCTTGCCGATGAAATGGTGAATCTCCACGGCCGGCGACTTCCACCAGTCCGCCAGGTTCTCCCCATGAGCTCGACACCATTCTGCCGTGGCCGCGAGATAACCGATCGGCGCGTCGAACCAGACATACCAGTAATCTCCGGGACTGTCCGGAATCTCGAAGCCGAAATAGGGCGCCGGCCGCGAAACATCCCAGTCACGCAGCGGCTCGTTTAAAAAATTACCCTGCAGGTAGTTGGCAACTTCGGACTGCAAATGGTCGCCGCTCTGCGTCCACTCCTGCAGGAAGTCATGCATCTTTTCCAGTTCCACGAACAGATGTCGAGCGCTGCGGATTTCGGGTCGAGCTCCCGACAGGGTACTCACCGGATCCACTAAATCACTCGGTGAATAGGTCGCCTGGCAACGATCACAGTTATCGCCGTATTGATTGGGAGATTGGCAGCGTGGACAGGTGCCGCGCACAAACCGGTCCGCCAGAAACGTGCCCGCCACGGGATCGTATAGCTGCGTGACTTCGCGTTCGACAATCAAACCCGCAGACCGTAGCCCGGTCCAGAATTCACCGCACAGCGAACGATTGTCGGCACTGTGGGTACTGCCGTAGTGATCAAAGCCGATTTCAAACCGCGCAAAATCCCGCTGATGCCGCTCGCTCATCTCAGCAATCAACTCTTCTTCCGTGCGGCCTTCTTGCCGAGCTCGAATCATGATCGCCGTGCCGTGCGTATCGTCGGCGCAGAGGTAAATGCAGCGATGGCCAGCTAACTTTTGAAATCGCACCCAAATATCAGTCTGGATGTATTCCACTAAATGACCGAGATGAATCGGTCCGTTGGCATAGGGCAAGGCAGAGGTAACGAGAATTTGTCGCGGTGACATACTTCTTTTTTTCCAAATCGAGTCCTGAATGATGGCAAATGTACCAGCGCCCACATGGCGTTTGGGAGATGGTATGGACGGGGGGGGATAAAAACTGAGCTTGTCGGAAATCGTCAAATGGGACACATTCAGTCCCTAACCAGCGACAGGGACGTTGTTGGCGGCATTCCAGGGAAGGAACTGTTATGGCTGTTCGCATCACCAGCGCTGGATTTCTCGCGGTCGCGATGATCGCTTGGCAATTCGGTTCCGCTTCCCCAGTTTGGTCGCAAACACGCACTCCGGCTGGCGCCCGGTCGTCTCCGCCGAGGCCGTCACCAGCCACTCCTCCGTTCCTGCCGCAGTTTAATTCCCTTTTAAATGGACCGTCCAGCGATCGTCCGGGTTCGGGGAAAAGCGAACCAGCCCGACAGCCCGCCGGACAGCCCGTTACTATTACGCCTGCCATGCGTGCCGCCTTGCAGTCGACCGTGCGGCTACGAGTCGAGGATGCGCAGGGGCAGTCGGTCGCCACCGGAACCATCATCGACACGCACGGGTCGGAAGCTCTGGTGATTACCTGCGGGCACGTGTTTCGCGAATCACGCGGTCAGGGACGCATTCAGGTCGAACTATTTACACCCGGAGCAGGTCCCGCCGTCGCCGGAAAACTGCTCGACTATGACCTGCAGCGCGACATCGGACTGCTCTGCATCCCCATTTCCACCACCGTGCCGGTGAGTCGAGTGGGGGTAGCCAAACAAGAGGTGCGTGCGGAGCAACCGGTGTTCAGCATTGGCTGCGATCATGGCGAGCGGCCACGGGTGATGGAAAGCGAGATTGTGGCGATCAATCAATTCGTGGGACCACCGAACTACACGGCGACTCACGCCCCCAGTGAAGGTCGCAGCGGCGGGGGACTATTCACCGCGGATGGTCTGTTGATCGGTATCTGTAACGCCGCTGACCTGGCCGACGATCGCGGGCTATTTGCCGCGCTACCGACGATTCATTGGCAGCTGGATCGAGTTGGCCAAGCGCGGATCTATGGCGGAGCGAATCTTCTGGCAGGCACGGCTGATTCCGCAGTGGCCAACCAGGAGCAGCCGGTTACCGCCACCGACCTCGATTCCGCAGAACCAAACCGAGCCGAGCTCAGCGCTGTCGAACCCACCTCTGCCGAACAAGCGGTGGCTGAAGACGAATTCGCTGCCAGCACCGCTCGTGGTGAAAATCGAGTTGCTGGCGAGGCGCGGATGGATGCGGCCCGGGCACTGGCGGATCTGCACCGCGAAGCAGAAGCGATCGTGCTGATCCGCTCACCGGGTGATCCCACGGGGCGACTGGAAGTGGTGAGCATCGAGCGGTTGCCAGCGGACCTGCGTGCGCGACTGGGTCGTCCGCTGGCCGAAGCATCCGCTGCAGCTCGGAGCAGTTCTGGGGCGCCGAGTTATCCAGCGCCGAGTTATCCAGCGCCGAGTTATCCAGCGCCGAATTATCCAGCGCCGAATTATCCAGCGCCGAATTACCCAGGGCAAAACTACCCAGCACAAAGTTACCCAGCGCCGAATTATCCAGCGCCGAGTTATCCAGCGCCGAGTTATCCAGCGCCGAATTACCCTGCGCCGAGTTATCCTGCCCAGACATACCCAGGGCAAAATTATCCAGCACCGACTTACGCAGCGCCGAGTTATCCCCCAGCCGGTTATCCGGTCGCGGGCTACCCTGCACCGAATTATTCGCCGCCCAGCTATCCAGCTCCTGGCTATCCCGCATCAAGCTACTCGGCACCCGGCTATCCGATGCCAGCCTATGGGGCACCGCCGGCGCCGATCCAACGCGCTCAATCGCCGCGCCCGAGTTTATTTGGAGGCTGGTGATCGCGTTAGCGAAGGGCTTTGAACAACATCATCGCCCATGAGCAACGCTTCACCATCATGGGCGTGATCCTCAGGAACCACTCTCCGTGCTAGCGGCGGCCGCGGGCGTGGTAGGAGTGACCCAGGCATGAATCGCTAGCAGGGCGGCGCCGACGACGAGCATGCAATCGGCGATATTGAAGTTCGGCCAGATATAGTCGTGATAGCAGAACAGGATCCAATCGCGCACGGCATAAATGGTTTCACCGTGAGGCCCTTGATGGAATCCGAGTCGGTCGTAGAGGTTGCCGAGGATTCCGCCGAAGACGAGGCCGAGTGCCACGGTGAGCAGTCGATCCTGGAGTGCTTTCCCAAAGGCGATCCAGCCGAGTATCCCGCTGGCAGCGGCAATGGAAAGCGAGGCGAAGAGGGTGACTTTGCCTTGGCCCATACCAAACAGCGCACCTTGATTGTAGGTGTGCTGGATCCCGAAGTAGTTTTTAACAATCCACCACTCGCCCCGCGCACCAGGACCAGCTGGCCAGTCAAAAACGACCTCTTTGGACCACAGATCAAGCGCGCAGCCGCCACCGGCAATCACCAAAAAAATCAGGAAACGACTGAACATGGGCGCTGCCGGTCGTTCGGCATTACCGCTGAGGCTTCTGGAATTTGGCGGCGCACTTGACACAGTACGGTGTGTAAGGGAGAGCTTGGAGGCGCATCTTGGGAATCTTGGCGTCACATTCGACGCACAGACCATAGACACCTTCTTCGATGCGTTCAAGAGCGGCTTCGATCTGGCTCAGCGTCTCCTCATCGTTTTCCATGAGGCTGAGCGTGAATTCCTGTTCGAAATTGTCGGAACCGACATCCGCCATGTGAATGGGCATACTCGAGAGATCGCCGCTGGACTCGCTGCGAGTTTTCTTCAGAGCGGCATCCGCCATCGCGCTGACGTCACCGCGGAGGCGAGCCCGTAGGGCCAGGAGCAACTGCTTGTACTCTTTGCTTTCTCGCTTATTCATGCCAGCTCACTTCACCTGGTGGCGAAACCCCGCGCCGGTTGGTAGACGACCCCACAAGTCCCACATGATACATCTGTTCCCTGCCCGCCGTCAAATTATTACCGAAATCGGTAGCGATATGGACCTGTTTCAAACGGTATCACTCCCCCCAAATCCAGACCGTTTTGCGCCTCTCGCTCACCCACCACTCGCCACCCACCACCCACCACCCGCCACTCACCACCCGCCACCCCCCACCCGCTCTGTCAAGCTATAGCGGCTACGCGGACTCGCCGCGCTCGTGCGGTTTCCTCCAAGATCAGTGCATGCTGTTCCGATGAACTAACTAAACCAGTCGGTAGGACCGCTGGTTTCCCTCTCGCCCCACTCACCGTTCCCACCCGCGGGCCCAATCATCATGAAAGTTACTTCGTTTGTGCGCTTTGTTCTCGTTTGTTTGATGCTTCTCTCCACCCTCACTGCCGCTCAGTGGGCCGCCGCCGCCGATCGACTGGTTCCGGGACAAGGTCAGAAGGTGGCAGATGTCGGCGACGACTTTGAAGAAGAGGACTGGGAGTACTATCCGAATTTGCCCAAGAGCAGCGAGAACATCGATAAGAATCAGCGTTTGCCGGGTGGAGTGGCGAAGAACGGCCGCTGGTTTGAAGGCGTGATGCGGGGGACGCCCGAGGTGGTCAAGCGAGTGAAGACGCCGGAGGGTGGCTTGCCGGGTAGTACCGGTTCGCTCTTGCTGCAATCGCTCTACACCGGCCGGCCGGGCTACCCCAGTTTCCGCATGCAGCAGGATGATTTTATTTGTGATATCAGCGAGCGACTGGGGGGCTACATTCCGATCGGTCGGCAGCCTAGTTTTGTCGTGCGCGTCTTCCTGCCGCCGGTCGCGCAGTGGGAACGTCGGTCAGGGGCTCATTTCGCCGTCCGAGCGGCCGTGGACACGATGACGTGGAAGCATGAAAAGGGACGCTATTGGGGCCCCGAGCTCTACTATCCGGGAATGTTTGTGGAGTTCGAACCGAAGGGTACCAACGGTTTGGAGTACGATACGGCCTACCTGCGGATTCGCGCCAGTGAGAATGGTGGCGACTACAAGGGACCGCAGATCACTCAAACCGGCTGGTGGACGATGGGCATGTCGTTCCCGGCGGACGGTCGAATCCAGTTTTATGCCAAGCCGGGCATCGAAGATCTGACCGAAAAGGACATGATCGCCAGCCACTACTCGTACGGATTTCGCTGTGAGCGATTCAAGACATTCTTCTTCAACGTCTGCAACAGCGACGACGGGCGCACCTGGTCAACGCCCTTCATCATCGACGACGCAACGCTGTACGTAAACGAAGTGCGTCCGCAAACTGCCACTCGACCAGCCACACCGGCTCGCAGCGGCAACGTGGTTCGCTAAACGGCTTTCCAGAAAGCGGCTTCCATCGCAGCCGCTTCCCATGAAAGCGTCTTAGGGCGTGGCATTCCGATGTGCGGAGGGCGATCTGGTGCCCTCCGGCCGAGCTAGCTGGGCCCTCGAAAAGCATCCCTGCTGCTGCGGCACCCTGGCGGACTGCAGTTCATCAGCGTTAGAATCCTGCACTTGCAAGCACGGCTGCAGTTGGCACGTGAGGACGCGTGCTGACGAGCCTTTTTCGTACAGGAGAACCGTGATGAATCTGCGCCGCTGGTGTCTTGCGTGGAGCTGTGTGTTGTTGAGTCTGCTAGGGATGAACTCTTGGGGAACCGCCGAGGATAAACCGATGTTGCCAAAATGTTTTCTGGACATTTCTGTGGATGGTGAAAAGTTGGGCCGGATTGTGGTGGAGCTGCGTACGGATGTGGTGCCCAAGACGGCCGAGAATTTCCGGGCGCTCTGCACCGGCGAAAAAGGCTTCGGCTACAAAGGCAGCATTTTCCATCGCGTGATTCCTCAGTTTATGTGCCAAGGTGGCGACTTCACGAATTTCAACGGCACCGGGGGCAAGTCGATCTACGGCGCGAAGTTTGCCGATGAAAACTTCAAGCTGAAGCACACCGGACCGGGAGTGCTCAGCATGGCCAATGCGGGCCCCAACACAAACGGGTCTCAATTCTTCCTCTGCACAATCAAGACCGAATGGCTCGATGGACGGCACGTCGTCTTCGGACAAGTGGTCGAAGGAATGGATGTCGTCAAGAAGATGGAAGCCTTGGGTTCCCAGTCAGGCAAAACGCGAGGCAAAATCGAGATTACCGACTGTGGTGAGTTAAAAGCGGAGTGATGCGTCTCGATGGACAGCAGCAAAAACGTCAGTCAACAGTCGCATCGGCCACGCGTCGCCTTAGTCACCGGCGGCGCGGGATTCATCGGAGTCAACTTTGTTCGGTACTGGCTAGCCTCCGACCCCGACCTGCGCGTCATCAACCTGGATGCACTCACCTATGCCGGTAGCATGGTGAGTTTGCAGGGGGTGGCCGAGACCTATGGTGCTCGGTACCGGTTCGTGCATGCCAATATCTGCGATGAAGCGGCGGTCAGTCGTTTATTCGACGAAGAGCCGATCGATACGGTCGTGCATTTCGCCGCCGAAAGTCACGTGGATCGTTCGATCGAAGGCCCGCGCGCTTTTCTCGATACGAACATCACGGGCACGTACGTGCTGCTGCAACAAGCACTCCGAGCGTGGCGGGCTCGAGGAGAATTCCGCTTTCACCATGTGAGTACCGATGAGGTGTATGGGTCTTTAGAGGAGACTGGTTTGTTCACGGAGGAGACTCCCTATCAGCCCAGTAGCCCCTACAGCGCTTCCAAGGCGGCCTCGGACCATTTAGTGCGCGCGTGGCTGCGTACCTACGGCTTGCCAGCCACCATTTCCAACTGTTCGAACAACTACGGTCCTTATCAGTTCCCTGAGAAACTCATCCCGCTCATGATCGTCAATGCACTGGCGGGCAAACCCTTGCCCGTGTATGGAGCGGGTAAGAATGTGCGCGACTGGCTGTTCGTCGACGATCATTGTCGAGCGATCGACATGATTGTTCGGGGGGGAGAAGAGGGCCGCACGTATAACGTCGGTGGACGCAACGAGTGGAAAAACATTGACATCGTGCAGTTGATCTGTCAGCTACTGGACGAAAAACGACCGCTCACCAGCGGCTCTTACCGCGACCTGATTACGTATGTTGCGGATCGGCCCGGTCATGACTTGCGCTATGCGATTGATGCCAGTCGCCTGGAAGGTGAATTAGGGTGGCGAGCGCAGTATGAATTTCGCGCCGGTTTGAATCGCACGATCGATTGGTATCTCGCTCAGGCCGATTGGGTCGATGCGGTTCGCAAACGTTAGTGCCAGGCGGTTCGATCTTCAGCGAATCGAATCGCCCTTCCGAGTTTCCTGTGGGTCGACGTCGAGTAACGATTCCGCATGGCTTCTACAGGATACTCGGCTAGACCAAACTAATAGCGATCACGGCTCTCGGTAGGCGGCACGGAGGGCGAAGCAAAACGTCCCGGATAGCCACCTTCGTAAATGCTGAATTCTGCCCAAATGGGAAGATGGTCAGAGATTTCCAGTGCCTGCTCCATCGTCAAATTGAATTCGCGTAGGTAGTCGAACACGCCCGAGCGAGCGGTGAATTCACGCGTGGCGGTGTGATCGAAAATGAGATTGTCATACTGAGCGTTGCCGCGCGTGTTGGTCGGTGTACGCGAGATGGCAGCGTAGATGTTTGGAAGCTGACCCAGTCGCCCCAGTTGAAAGTCGTTGGCGTTGATATCGCCGAGGACAATGACATCATCCTCGCCGCGTCCATCATCTCGTACCGCCATGAATACATCGCCCATCGCGTTCATTTCGTTTTTCACATCGTCGGGATCGGTGTGGATATTGACGAGTGTAAACGTGAAGGCTTGCTGAGGTGGTGCGTTGCGGGTGCGGAACCAAGCGACGAGCGGTTCGCGGTGGAGCAGATCGTCGGGATCCGAAACCGTATACATCTGACGGCGATCGATCTCCACGGTGCGGCGATCATAAACGAAAGCATATTGCTCTTTACTGTTGCTTCGTCCCAGTCGCGGGCCGATGACAAAGTCGTATTGGCCACCGCGAGCGTTGATGAGTTCCACAAAGCGCGGCAGCAAGTCGTCGGACTTGGTACGAATTTCCTGGATCGCGATAATGTCAAATTGACTCATAATCGCCACCAGAGCATTCGCCATCTCCGGCTTCGCAATCTTGCTTTCCCCAAAAACCTGAATGTTGAACGAAGCCACTCGAATCGTTTCCGCCGATCGCTGCTGCGGCAGCGGGCTGTTGATCGGCCGAGGATATCCGGCCGAACGCGCGGCACTCGTGGCCGCAGCTCCCGAAACGGTGGCGCCTGGAATTGTGGTTCCGGGGATATTGGTTCCGGGGATATTGGTAGCGGGAGCTGCGGTCGCGCTCCCCAGCGGATAGTCCGCCCCGGACGGGAGATTCGCCGGGAAATTCTGCGACAGCGAACCTGGGATGGCGCCGTCACTGGGCGCGCTGACCGTCGAGGTGGGCTTGGAATCCGGGCGCAGTGCGTCCAGTCCTCGCACTTTGAAATTTTGTGCGAGGTAAAACGCGCCTGCGACCATGGCGGCCGTGGCGACATAACCGATCGGTTTGCGCACGCTCCCCTCCCTGGGATTCCGTGACCCCTCTGTCCATCGGCCTCCATGCCAATGTCGTTACCTACAGTACGCGGGGACAGTAGCGAAATTCCGCCAGTCTGCCCAGAGCAGTTAGCGACGGTGAAAAAGCTACGTCGCACGACTTTCCAAGTCGGTAAGCGAGACGTGGCAGAAAAAGTTTGGACTCACTCACGTGCAAGTCAACTCGGAAAGTTGACCGACATACTAGTCAACTCAGACAGCTCCTAGCTCAACAGCATTCCCAGGTCGTCGACAGTCAAGTCGCGGAGCACGGAGTTTTCTTCGCCGACGATCGAGTCGGCCAAGTCCTGTTTATTCATCTGCAATTGCAAGATTTTCTCTTCCACCGTGTCTCGACAAATCATGCGATACGCGAATACATGCCGAGTCTGTCCCATGCGATAGGCGCGATCAATCGCTTGCGCCTCCACCGCCGGATTCCACCACGGATCAAGTATGAAGACGTAATCGGCGGCGGTGAGATTGAGTCCGTTTCCGCCAGCCTTCAGACTGATGAGAAACAAGCGGCAATCCGGATCCTGCTGAAATCGCTCGACACATTGCTGCCGATTCCGAGTCTGACCATCTAGATATTCATAGTTAACCGAGCGCTTGTCGAGCTCGCTGCGCACGAGTCCCAGGAATTTGGTGAACTGCGAGAAGACTAGAATCTTGTGATCCTCCTGCAGCAACTCATCGACCTGATCCAGTAACAAATCCAATTTGGCACTCGGCAGCAGCTCATGCTCGCCCGACATCAAGCCTGGATGACAAGCAACTTGCCGCAGTCGCAGGAGTGCTTCCAGCACATGAATCTTGGCCCTCTCCAGGCCCATTTCCTGCACTTTGGACGTTAACACCGCTCGATAATGCGTCAGCATCTCATCATAAATGCGACGCTGTGCGGGATCCATTTCACAGTACAACGTCTGTTGAGTGCGCTCGGGCAATTCGGTGAGCACCTGTTTTTTTGTGCGGCGTAAGATGAATGGTCGTAAGGCCTGAGCTAGCCAACTTCCTTGCTCCACTGCGACCTGAGCTTTTCGTCCGCTACCCGTCTTCACCGACTTCAAAAATGTTTTGGAACTGCCCAGCATTCCCGGATTCAGAAACTCAAACAACGACCACAATTCACCCAGATGATTCTCCACGGGTGTACCGGTCATGGCGAGTCGATGATCCGCACGAATCAAGCGACTGGCCTTCGATGCCTGCGACGTCTGATTTTTGATCGCTTGCGCCTCATCTAAAATCGCATAATCAAACTCAATCTGCTCCCACTCCTTCACATCTCGCCGCAACACTCCATAAGTTGTGAGGATGAGGTCGTAATCGTGAAACTGCTCGAGCAAGTTACTGCGCTCGGCCTGACTGTAATTGAGCACTCGCAGTTCTGGTGTGAAGCGCTTCGCTTCTTCCATCCAGTTAAAAATCAAACTGCGGGGGACGACGACCAGGGATGGTTTCCGAGTTGCACCGGCTGGAATCTCTCGCTGACGACGTTCTTCGAGCAAGCAGAGTACCTGAATGGTTTTTCCCAACCCCATGTCATCTGCGAGGCAGCCGCCACACTGCAGATCACGCAGGTACCTCATCCACGATACACCTTCTTCCTGATACTTTCGCAGTTGCCCCTGAAAGCCAGTGGGAGTCGGTAAATGTTGCAATCCAATCTGTTCGCGCAGGCGTCGCCGCACTTCCTGAAAATGATCATCAATGGTGACCTGCGAAGCTTGCTGAGCTTGTAATAAGCAATCCAGTAGCATGGTTTGTGACAACTGGAAGCGCAGCGCATCCCCGTCCCGTTCAGCCATCGCGGCCAGCGGCGCGAATCGATCGAGCCATTCGCGCGGCAACATACCATGAGTACCGTCACCCAGATTGATATATTTTTCGCCTCGTTTTACTGCCGCCAAAATCGTCGGCAAGGCCACGACCCTTCCCTCAAAATCGACCGCCGCCTCCAAGTTGAACCAGTCAATCGAGGACTTCACATTCCAATTCACGTTGCTGATGCTGCGCAGCACAAATCCTTCCGCGACCACCTGAAATCCCTGCTCCGATGCGCGCGCCACAAACTCATCGAGCATCCGCGTTTCTAAAGCATATTGAGTATCCAGGTCCTCGAATGGCGGTGCTTCCTCCACCAGCAAATCAAAATCCTCCAAATCATCGACTAACTTGCGCTCTAATTGCGGATTCCGCGGATAGATCTTGCGTTGCTCTCGGTCAACAACTCCAGGCCCGCTGCTACCCAGTTGCACTCCTATACCGCCATAGAGGATTTCCACTCCGACCGCTAATCGCGATTTCCAGCGCGAGTGATCAACATTATGAATTTTGATCCGACCGCGCGGTGGTAGCTGCTCATGTTGCCAGTCCAAGTCAGTTGGCAATTTAGGCCAAGCTTCTTTCGGCAGCAGAGTTAATTGTGTAAGAAAATCTCCGCCATCTTCAAACGGGATGACGAGTTGATTGGATTTGCCGAGCGTGATGGACCAGGAAACGGCGGGGCTATCTTGCAAGCGTGCCAGTTGGTCACCGATTACGACGAGATTCGCATGGGGCAAAAGATAGGTACCCGACAGACTAAGACACTTTTCGCCTTGGACCAGCTTGCCAGTAAAACGCCAGACGCCATGCATGCGTTGAGTTTCCACATGCAATTCGTAGCGCCAAGCTCTTTCTGCTTGCCATTTGAGCGGCATGCAGCGCGTGAAATCCTGATCTCGTTTACTCGAATCAGCAAACACGAACCGATTGGTTGCGCACAGCCTCGGTAATAAATACTCTTGTAGCGAGTTACCCAGCCGCGCCTGAACTTCAGCCTTGGCAGCTGATAAATTCATCGCTCCCCAAAAAGGTTTTTGTTCCGACGAATCAAGTCCGTCCAGCGCATAGTTATCGCCCAGCAGTATCTGGACTAACTGCTGATCCTCTCGATCCACAATCTGCCGTACCGCACTTTTCGTCGCTTTCATGCGCCGCAACGGTACCCATTTTCCATTGGCCGCCTGATAACGCTCAAAGAGCCCGATGATTAAACGCTTTTTAAGTAGCGATTCCTCTAGATCCAGCACGTACCAGATTTCGTGTGCGGTAGCTAATGAATTCAGTCCCTCTTTCGATACCTCGCGATTGATTTCCGCTTGCTGCTCTTGAACATGCTTAATCTGATGGCGCCAGCGCTGCGAGAATTCAGGTAGTACGCGCGCCTCCTGCACGGACTCGACAAGCGGCGGTGTGGTTGACCGTGGCGGGAGGGCGGACTTGGGTGTGTTGAGCGACGTGGCGTCTCGAGTGTTATCGGCGACCGGTATCATCGCTGGTGCTCGGCGCTTCTTACTCACCTGCAGTGCTTCGTTGTCACCAGGCAAGTCGGCGGCCGACACGGAATTGCGCGCCGAGGCCGCGATGATCTGTATCGTTTTGTTGGACGGATAGCAAACACTCGCGCCCATGCGATCCAGCTCCAGCAGGGTTGCCCAGAGATGTTTGCACGGCTGCAGGCGAGGATCACGAGGACAACTGCAGCGAACCGCTAATTCCGGGTTCGCCTCCTGCGGTAAACAGGTTACCTGCAGTGAGGCTTCCTTTTCACCAATTTCCTGGATCAGAACCTGATACTCGGTCGGTCCCACCGCCGTCACTCGGACGCGGTTTCTATCGTAAAGCTGCCGGCCCCGCTTTTTCGACATATCGTCGAAGCGATGACCACAGCGCTGCGCAAATGACATGACTCACACCTCCATTGAACCGCGCATTTTAGCAAAAAAAGGCCCGCTCACGAGGGTACGAAACAGCCCTTCCGGGTTTCCTGTGGGTTGACGTCGAGCAACCAGTCCGTGTGGCTGTCACCGCAGGAAACACGGCTGGACCTACAAATCAGACCGCACTGCGTTTCAGGGTGCGCAAGAAACAAGAACAGCGGCCGCTGGAACCGCGCGAGTGCCAGAATGCTACGCGGCGCCCGGTTCCTCTTCGCCCGCCACCTTACGGATCGCACGCAAGAAATCGCTCATCGAGGCGAAACGTTTATCCGCATTGGGTGCGACACAGCGCATGACGGCGGCGGCCAGCTCCTTATTCAACTCCGGCCGATACTCCAAAAGATCCCGAGGCGCCTGATCATGACTCATCGCCCCCATCCCCGTGGTATCCGTCACCGGCCAGGGAAAATTGAAGGTCAAAAGCTGATAAGCGGTTACCCCAAAAGCAAAAATGTCCAGGCGCTGGTCTGTGGGGCGCCGTCGGACCACCTCCGGTGCCATATACATCGGCGTTCCCGTCCGATTACCAGGCTGCATAAACTCCTTCGTCGCCGGTACCGTTAAGCCAAAATCAATCATCTTTACCGCATCTTCTTCCGCGTTGTAAATAAAATTACGCGGACAGACATCGCGATGAATAAAACCAGCTTTATGAACTGCGTCGAGTGCCTCGGCCATCTGGCGAATCATGTTCGCCCGCCGACCCAATAAAACTGGATCCTTATTCACAATCAACGTACTTAAGTTCACGCCCTTACAGAATTCCATCACTAAGAAAGGCTGACCGCTGGTCGTTTCACCAAATTCATAGGTTTCAACCAGTCGCGGATGTTTTATCTGAGTTGCTATCTCTCCTTCACTTGGCTTCTTCAAACCCTTAAATCGAGCCTCAAATTGCATGGTCTTGTCGCGATCCAATAACTTCAAGCCCACCACTTTTCCAGACTCATGATCGCGCGCCATGTAGAACTGCGACATGGTGCCAGTAATCGCTTCGCGCATCACTCCGAAACGCTTGGCGACGTCGAGTTTCTCTTTGCGCTTGAAGAGCGCTTGTAGCTTCTCTAGGAAACCCATCTCTACACCAGAAATCCGCTAAACAGACTCGCCTTGGTCATTGGGGGAACGCCTTGAGTGCCGCTTCATAAACATCCTTGAGCGGTACCTGCCGCTCACCAGCCACTCGCCGACACGACTCGTACTCAGGTGAAAAACTCACCGTCCCGTCGCTCAACGTCGCCAGCTTTCCTTCGATCTCTCCCCACGCTGTTGTCACGGCATGTGGCTTCCGCTCCAGTTTATGTCGACTCACCAGCCAGCGCCGAATCCCGAGGGTCTTGGTCTCCCGAAAAATAATCTTTTCCACCTTCGGGAGGCAAGCGTCTGGGCAGAGCGCCGAGAGAATCACGCCCGGTCGATTCTTCTTCATCTGAATGGCAGTCGTATAGACGTCGACGGCACCGGCTTCGAACAGCAAGCCGGTTGTATGTCCAATCACTTCGCCGGTGACATCATCCAGATTGGTCTCCAGCGCCCACAGCTGATCGGATGCGCAGGGCTGATCGGAATGTCCGACGATCAGTCGCAAGATGTTGGCCTGTTCCTGAAAATCCTTATCGCCCGCCCCCAGTCCAATACGATCGATCGTCAGGGCGGGCAGCGAACCAAACTCGTCGGCAATCGTGGCGATAATCGCTGCGCCCGTGGGAGTCGTCAGCTCAGCCACCACCGGACTCGTTGCCAGCGGAATTCCTCTCAGCAATTCAGCGGTTGCGGGCGCTGGCACACTCACTCGCCCATGCTCGATCGTGATACTGCCACTCCCTGGCGGAATCGCAGAGCAGACGATGCGATCGACGGCCAGCAGCGACCAGCCAATCGCCGCTCCCACAATATCCGCGATCGAATCCACAGCACCAACTTCATGAAAATGCACTTTGCGTAACGTGCTGCCGTGTACCTTCGCCTCGGCTTCGCCCAAGCGAGTGAAGATGCGCTTGGCGAGCTCTTTTTGGGGGGTCGTGAGCACATCACTGCCATCGATCATGTCGGTGATGTGATGCAGGTGACGATGAGCCTTCTCGGGCTCATGTTCGACCGTAACTTTACAGGCGCGAAATCCGCGGCGTTTCACTTCCGCTGACGTCAATCGTACGCCAGGCATTTTCAGCGAAGCGATACCCGCTTGCAGTGCGGCGAGTTCCACGCCGGCATCCACGAGCGCACCGAGCGTCATATCACCGCTAATCCCATTCCCACAATCCAAATAGGCAATCTTCATGTCGTTCTTACCAAGGTTTGAAGATGAACGCCGCACCAAGTCCGATGAGTAGAAAACCTACTAAGTAGTTCCACTTTAACGGCTCGCCGAGATACCACAATGAAAAAACGATGAATACAGCGAGTGTCACGACCTCCTGCATCGTTTTAAGTTGAGCGGTACTGAATCCAGCTTGCGACCCCAATCGATTCGCGGGGATCATAAAGCAGTATTCGAAAAACGCGATTCCCCAACTAGCGAAAATCACCAGTGGCAACGACGCCTCTTTGTGATTTTTCAAATGCCCGTACCAGGCAAATGTCATGAAGACATTCGAGACCACTAGCAAGGCCCACGTCTGCATCACTCCCTCCTCAACCTAACTTTCACTCGACCAAGTCTGCTGTTATTCATAATGCAAGGCGCGGACGAGGTCGAGTCGAGCGGCGCGAGCGGCGGGAATCCAGGCGGCGACCAGCACGATCACCAGCGCTCCCAGACTGATCATCGTCACCAGTACCGGTCGAAAGCCCAGTTCTACAGGATGTCCGATCGTGGGCATCGTCGTGAAATTCATCACCCAGGCGATGATGAGCCCACCCAAAATACCTGGCAACAGTCCCACTCCCGCCATTATGATCGCCTGCGCCAAGATCGTGCGCCGTACTTGTCGCCGAGTCATGGCGATGATGCGCAGCATTCCCAGCTCTCGCGTCTGCTCCAAGACGTTCATGGTGAGCGTATTTACAATCCCAAAGGCACCGACGACAAAGCCGAGCGCGATGAGGGCCCAGAGACAGGCGACAATGCCGCTGATCATGAACTCAATGTGCTTCACGATATCCGCAAACGAATGGATCAGCACTCCATGTTCATCACACAGCTTTTGTAACTCGCCACGTAACTCATCGCGGTATTCAGGCTCTGCATGCACCAAAAAGGCATCGTAACCCGACACGCCGAAATACTGCACCGCAAAGGCACGATCCATGTAGAGCGAATATCCACCTGCAAGGTAATCGTTGGCCACTCCAGCGATGCGAAACGCCACTGGCCCCGCACTCGTTTCCAACACGACATCATCGCCTAACTTCAGCTTCTCGCGCAGGCCGAGCACCGACCCAATGACGACCTCGCCACCTTTCAGCTGCTCATACAAGCTCTCCTCGGAACCAGACACCAAGTCAAACGCCATCGCGCTGGAATCATGAAAATCGCGCGACGCCACTAACACTCGGTTTTCCCCCAGCCGTACCGAGACCATGGAAGCCCCTTCGAGGTTTTTCAGATGTGGCAACTTATGGAGTTGTTCCGTCAAAGCACTGGGCAAATCGGCCGCATCACCCGTCGTCATGTCCGGAATCATCGCTCGAATAAAATAGTCCGCAACAAAGGCTCGACGATACCAGTCACGCACATCATCGACGTTGTCCAGAATGGTGTAGGCAATCCCGACGCCCGTGCTGCCAGCGACAAACAGCACGCCAGCGGTGAGCGTCGCGCGCGTTCGATGACGCAGGATCTGCTTGAGTGCCAATTGGCTTTCAAAACGCCAAATGGGCCGCAGGCACCAGGAACATAACGTCGCCAGCGGCACCAGCGCCAACGGCGAGATCAGGACCACTCCCAGCAGCAAACTCACGCTGAAGTAAGTCGGTAAAATCAGAGGTAAATATCCCAGCAGCGACAGAATAATCACGATGGAACTGACGAGCACCAAAATGAAACCCGTCGCCAAATAGCGCCACGAAACGCCTTCCAGTTCACCGCGTGAAACGCGGTCGAGTCCTTCGAGTGGCGACACCATGCCAGCGCGATAGGCGGGCACATAGGCCCCGGCGAGAGACATCCCCATGCCAAACAAAACGGCCAGAATGAATGGTCGCGGCGTGTACTGAGTGGACGACATCGTCACGTTGAGGACTTCGGCCAGTGTGCGATTAACGGCATCGGCGACAAACAGTCCCGCCACGATACCCAGTATGGTGCCCACCACGCCCAGTACCGCGCCTTCCGATACGATCGCCCGTCGCACCTGGCCACCCAAAGCACCGATCGCGCGGAGCACCGCCAGTTGTCGCCGCCGTTCGCTGACATTCATCAAGAAGGTATTCAAGATGATGAAGGCGGCCAGCAGCAAAGAAAAAAGACTCGCCAGCCGCAGCGCCTGTTCACTGCCAAACAACGTTTCTTTCATCGACTGCGAATTCATCGTCGGAGGCTGCACTTGCAGTTCGTCCGGCAGCAATTCCCGAATCCGCGTCTGGACTTCTTCGACATTCACACCAGATTTCACCACCACCTGGATGACATCGAGCTTATTTGCCGCTCGAAAAATATGCTGAGCGCGTTTCAGACTGATGAGTACCGTGCCGGCTTGTCGCAGCGCCATTCCGCCCTGCGGTTCCACGATGCCCGCCACACGAAACGATTGCAAACCGCGCTCGGTCAGCAGCTTCACTCCATCGCCAACCTTGATCTGCAGACGTTCCGCCAGACTGATATCGAGCAGCAATTCATCATCATCGGTCACCATGCGGCCCTGCGGAATCTCGTAGTCGCGCGCTAACCGGTCCTGTTCGGGATCGATGCCCAAGACCTGTAGATTCACTCGCTGTCCCTGTGCGAAGAGCGTAGATAAACGGCGCACACTGGGGACCGCCACGCCTACTCCCGGCACCGTGCGAATCTTTTCTAACCAACTCTCCGCGAACCGAGCGTCACCGGAGGAGGTCACTTCTAAGCCCGCGCGGCCCGTCACCAGTGCAAACATGGTGCGATAGGCATCGCGAGTGGCATTGGTGGTGACGGCAAACGAAACCGTGGCCGCGACACCAATGATGATCGATAACAGCGTCAACAGTGCTCGGCCTGGCCGTTGCTGCAATGAGCGCCATGTGAACTTGCGCAGTCCCATCACCCGTCTCCTCCGTTAGCGTCGTACTTCTTCGCGCTCAATCAAACCGTCGCGGAGATGAATCACGCGATCGGCGAGCGAAGCGACGGTAGCATCGTGAGTGACTAGCACGATGGTCTGTTGATGTTGGTCGACCAGTTGTCGCAGTAACGTGGTGATACGTTGACCATTGGCGGAATCGAGATTCCCCGTCGGCTCGTCGGCCAGCAAAATCGCCGGCTCAATCACCAGTGCTCGAGCAATCGCCACGCGCTGCTGTTCACCGCCCGACATCTTGCTTGGCAGGTGAGTGCTGCGTTTGAGCATGTCGACTTGTTCGAGCACGGTGCGAGCGCGTTGCCGCGCGGACTCGGACGGCACGCCATCTAACTCGAGCGGCAGAGCGACATTCTCTTCGGCGGACAGAATTGGCAAGAGATTAAACTGCTGAAAAATGAAGCCGATACGTTGCCGCCGGACGAGAGTGCGTTCGTCGTCGGTCATCGTCGCCAGATCGCGATCTTCCAGTAAGACCTGGCCACTCGTCGGTACATCCACTCCACCCAGCAGCGTAAGCAGCGTACTTTTACCCGACCCGGATCGCCCCATGATGGCGACCATCTCGCCCCGTTTTACTTGCACATCGACGCCGCGCAGCGCCTCCACGCGTGCCTCGGCTTCACCGAAACACTTCCCGACGCGTCGGGTTTCCAGAACAATCATGCGTGAGCTCGATCTCAGATGAGGCGGGAGAAAAGTAGGTCAAACCGGGCGTTTGTACCGCTTCCAATAGAATCGGCACGACCGCCACAACCCGCCATTGTTACCCGAGATCGCCAGTTCAGCCTAGCGGACATCCCCATGTGCGACCGGCAAATCAAACCAGAATTTCCGTCAATACATTCCCGCCGACATCGGTGAGTCGGAAGTCGCGACCGTTAAATCGGTAGGTCAAGCGAGTGTGCTCGAGGCCGAGCAGTTTCAGCAGCGTGGCGTGCAAATCATTCACATGGACTTTGTTCTGCACGGCTTTGTAACCAAAATCGTCCGTCGCACCGTAGTGGAATCCACCCTTCACGCCCGCACCCGCCATCCAAATGGTGAAGCCGTTCGGGTTGTGGTCTCTGCCCTTCGCTCCTTGGGAATCCGAGGTGCGACCGAATTCACCGCCCCAGATCACGAGCGTCGATTCCAGTAATCCGCGCGCCGCCAAGTCGCTCAGTAGCGCAGCGGCCGGTTGATCGGTGTGCAGACCACAAGAACGATGATTCGTCTCGACGTCCGAATGACAATCCCACGGCACGTCATTCACACTGCCGTCACCGCCGACTCCCTTGCCCGCGAAGATCTGAACAAACCGAACTCCACGCTCCACCATGCGTCGCGCCAGTAGACATTGTCGTCCGAATGTGCCGCAGTGCGGTTGATCGAGCCCGTAGAGTCGATGCGTTTCGGGAGTTTCGCGCGCCAAATCGAGCGCCTCCGGGGCCGCGATCTGCATGCGATAGGCCAGCTCGAAGGAGTTGATGCGGGCGGCCAGATCAGCCTGAGTAGGTCGATCATTGGCGTGCTGCTGATTCATCTGACGAAGTAGTTCGAGCTGCGAGCGCTGCTGCTGCTCGCTGTGTCGACCATCGCGCGCCAGGTTGTCAATCGCTTCCTTGCGGCGCGCGTCGAGTGCCAGCGCTTGATAGCTCTTCGGCAAAAAACCAGCTGACCAGATTTGATCATCGCCACGTGGTCGAGTGTCATGCATGACCACATACGAAGGCAGATCAAGATTTTCGGAACCAAGACCGTACGTGAGCCACGCACCGAGTGCGGGAAGTCCCGGTCGATTCGTGCCGCACATGAGTTCAATCGATGCCGGAGCATGGTTGTTCTGCCGCAGATACATCGAATGCAAAAATGTCATCTTGTCGACGTGCTGGGATAAATGCGGAAACAGGTCCGACACCCAGCTTCCCGATTCACCATACTGCTTCCAACCAAACGGCGACTTCAAACATTTACCGCTCGTGGTAAAAAAACCGGTCTTCGGATCGGCACCCGCCAGCGTCTCGCCATCGCGCTTCTGGAGCTCGGGCTTGTAGTCCCAGGTGTCCACCTGCGACGGAGCACCGGTCATGAACAACCAGATGACCGATTTCACCTTGGGCGGAAAATGCGCCGGCTTGGGTGCAAGTGGATCGACAGGGGCCGCAGTCGATTCACGATGCAGTAAATCTGCTAGTGCCAGCGCACCAAATCCCAAACCGGAATCGCGTAGAAATCGTCGTCGGGACGGTACGGGTAAATCACGAAACATGGTCATCCCCGATCATCAATCGATATACAGGAACTCGTTCAAACAAAGTACCACATGGCAAAATTCGAGCAGCGCTGGCTGGCGATTCGGTGGCGCTGCGCCACCGGTGAGCTGCATTTGCTGGGCAATGAAGCTCTTCATGAGTTCCCGTTCGCTGGCGCTGGGTCGACGACCAAAGGCGAGCCGATAGGCTTGCTCAATCACTTGCTCGTTGGCTTGCTCGGCAGGCATCTCAGGCGCCACTTTGATACGACTCAACAGCCGCTCGGCTTGCTGGCGAACAAAAGGCGAGTTCATGAGGGTGAGGGCCTGCGTGGGCACGGTTGTAATGATTCTTCCCCCGACACTTTGCGTCGGCTCGGGTACATCGAACATCGTCATGAACGGAATCAATTCACTACGTTTTACGCGGAGATAGACGCTGCGACGTGGCACGTTATCAAGCACACTTGGGCCGTACATCGAAGCTTCAAGATTGCCGCCCACTGCGAGCAGTGCGTCACGAATCGCTTCGGCTTCGAGACGTCGCGGACGATGATGCCAGCGATAACGATTCTCGGGATCGCGCTGCAGGTTTTCGGGTGTCGTTTGATTCGACTGCTGATACGCAGCACTCAGCATGATCTGTTTGTGCAGTGGCTTCAGCTTCCAGCCACCGCGCACCAGTTCACCCGCTAGCCACTCCAGCAGTTCCGGGTGAGTGGGCAAACTGCCTTGGGCTCCAAAATCATTGGGAGTACCCACGATGCCCTCGCCCATGTGATGCTGCCACATACGATTCACGATCACACGCGCGAGCAGCGGTCCGGCACCCTGTTCCAGATCGGTCATCCACCGCGCGAGCGCTTCGCGCGACTGGCCGGGAGAGGCGGGCGTGGCAGGCGGGTTTGGCGCAGCGGGTGAGGTGGATTTTTCGGGAGCGGGAGCGGCGGAACTAAGTACCTGCAGGAAGCCGGGCTCAGCTTTACCGAGCTTGTTATCGACTTCGCCGCGCCGCAGCAGGAACACATCCTGACCGCCAGCCACCGTGGTGTAGACATCCGTCAGTGCCGGTCGCGGTTTGGCACGACTATGCTGCTCGATCGCTTGCCGCAGCATACGAGCATCCTGATCGAAGGCGGCGAACCAATGCGCTGCATCCGTGCGTCGTGATTCGGGTATGGAATTCTTGTAGTGAGCGAGGAGTGCTTTGAGTTCACCGAGGTCCTGAGTGCCAACTTCACCGGCCCAGGTAGGCACTCCCGGCTCCACGGTAATCGACAGTCGAAAACGACCGAGACCCGGTCCGGCAAATTTCAGTTCCACGGTGAGTTCGGTGCCGCCGTCGAATCCTGCTAAACCACCTTCAATCTCGAAGAGCGCGGCATTGTCCTTGCCGCCATCCTGATTCGCACGCCAGGCCGTACCAGGATTATCATCCACCGCCAACTTGAGCGGCTGATTCATCTCTTCAAACGCCGCCATGATCGGCTTCAGCTTGACTGTTACCGGCTGCTCTTTGCTGGCTGCATCCAGCGGCTTGGCGATGACTTTGAAATCGCCGAGTGCGAAGCTGCCATCGCCACCTAAACCGGGGCCCTTGCGCGGCAACGAGGCCGCAGTTAACGCATCGAGTCGCACACCGGTGATCTTGCGCTGGTCGGTCCGAGCCTGCACAATATATTTGTCACTATCTTTGCGCCGCGGTCCATCCACGATCACCACCGCTCCGTCGGCCGTGTTGAGCTGGGTATCTTCGGAAGTGACCGAGCGGACATCGAGCAACTGCCAACGCGGCTCTAAATTGAGTTGCGGTAATACGTCGCGCTGCCACTTTGCTAAGCGCTCAGTCAACTGAGTGGCACCGAAGGTACGCTGCGCGATACGACGATTTTCCAGCTCCTGCGCATGAGCGGCGAGCGTTCGCTCCGTGGCGGCCGGATCAGGATCGATCGTCACCGAACCGTGCGACGCGCGCGCCAGGTTGGCCGCGAGTGCATAGTAGTCGGCCTGTGGAATCGGATCGTATTTATGATCGTGACAGCGCACACAGCCCAGAGTCAGGCCCAGCATCGAACCGCCGATCGTCATGAGCATGTCGTCCAGTTGATCGTAGCGAATTCGCTCGACGGTCTTGGCTGTAATTTGACCCGGGTAGGGACCGGCCATGAGGAATCCCACGGCTGACAGTCCCTCATAACCTGGCTTGAGCAGATCGCCCACCAGCTGCATACGCACGAATTCGTCATACGGCAGATCGGCATTCAGGGCCTTAATCACCCAGTCGCGATAATGATACGCACCGGGCCGAAAACCATCGAACTCATATCCACCACTCTCCGCAAAGCGAGCGACGTCGAGCCAGTGACGAGCCCAGCGTTCACCATAGGCACTGCTTTGCAGCAAACCATCGATCACTTTTTCAAAGGCGGCCGGTGAGTTGTCGGCCAGGAACGCATCGATCTGCTCGGGCGTTGGCGGCAGTCCAATCAGATCAAAGTAGGCCCGTCGAATGAGTGTTTCTTTTCCCGCCGCAGGCGCCGGCCGCAATCCCTGCTCTTGATGCTTGGCAGCTAAAAAGCGATCGATGGGATGAGCGGCTGCGGGAGCAGGTGCAGGTGCAATAGCAGCAGCGGGGGGCACAGCCGGATGAAGTCGCTGGAAGGACCAGAAATTTCGGCCGGCGGCCAGATCGATGACACGTTTCGGTTTGGTGGGAGCGGAACCTTGTCTCGGGTCGATGGCACCCGCATCGATCCAGCGGCGAAAGTCGGCAACGACCTCGGCGGGTAAACGTCCTACCGGCGGCATCTCCAGCCCGTCATAGGCGAGGGCTTTGATCAGTAGACTTTCGGCCGACTTGCCCTTCACCAGCGCTGGTCCCGTCTCACCACCCGTCAGTAATCCATCCGCCGTATCCAGGTAAAGACGAGCCTGCAGCTTCTTGTTTTGCTCCGCTTCCACCGAGTGACAGGAATAACAATGTTGGCTGAGCACGGGCCGAATCTTCTGCTCAAAAAACGCCTCCGTGTTGGGCTCTTGCGCCAGCAGCGGCGAGGAAAAACGGTCGCCGTGAACCACGATAACGACCGTGGCAGCAAGCAGCAGAGTAAGTAAAGCCAGCGCTGGATGAGGCCGCGAAGTTCGTAAGCAAGACTGCGTGACGGGCATGTATCCAAGTCCCTTGTCGACAGGGGAGGGAGGTGAGTCGTTCAGGTGGGAGGCCTGACCAAGCTGGCCACGCCCGCGATCAAGCGTCCTGTAGTGTAACCTGCCCGGACCGACAAGCAACCGCCGCTGAATTCAAACTCCAACGCTCACCCGGACCTAGCGGCCCGGTGCGGGCGCAGATCGTACCGGCGCAGATCGTACGATGCAGATCGTACGTCGCGGATCGTACGATGCAGATCGTACGATGGACTTCCAGTCCGTCGTGCAGCGGCAACGGACTGGAAGTCCGTTGTACGGGACGACGCACGGGACGGCGCAGATCGTACGACGGACTTCCAGTCCGTCGTGCAGCGGCAACGGACTGGAAGTCCGTTGTACGGGACGACGCACGGGATGACGCAGATCGTACGACGGACTTTCAGTCCGTCGTGCAGCAGCAACGGACTGGAAGTCCGTTGTACGGGACGACGCACGGGACGGCGCAGATCGTACGACGCACGGGATGACGCGGATTGTACGATGGACTTCCAGTCCGTCGTGCAGCGGCAACGGACTGGAAGTCCGTTGTACGGGACGACGCACGGG
>JBJSXJ010000360.1:0-5223 GCA_046086325.1 Planctomycetota bacterium
CGGAACTGCCGGTTTGCAATCCGGCACCGCGAGCCGGTGGCTGTGGAGCGCCTTGGTGCGGGACGGGCGGTTGCCAGAATTAGTGGGTTACAAAACGCCACCAGCTGAGATCTCGACTGGAACACAAATGCGAAACGGCGAGGCACCCAAGGGTGACTCGCCGTCTGCTTCCAATCGCTCCCGAACGAGACTTACACAAAATCAAAGCCTGCGATCACCGTAGAGAAGCGGATGATCGCTGCTGGCATAGCTAGTTGACTAGGGGATAACGTAGATTCCACCCACCACGAAACCGGTCTGCCACAAAGCTCCGCGCAAGCTCAGCGGTACCGGCGGAATCATCTTGGGTGCACAGTTACCCGGGCGATAGTAGCCGAGCGGATACTGGCATTCGTTGAGTGGATGCACGCCCATCTTGTAGGGCAGTACGGCGATGTTCACAAAGAAGTGAGCACCGGACAACGCGGGCTGGAAAAGTGGTCCCAGCGTGTGACCATAGCGTTCTAGCTGCTGTTCATCAAAGTAGAGTGGACGATGGCAGAGCCCCGACGCCTTCCAGGTCATCGTAATTGGAGACCAGTTGCGAGCGACAAGCGGCATATCATCCAGTCGGCATTCGCTGGGCACTCCGCAAAATGCTGCCAAGAAGCAGATGTCATCTTCGCTGAGATCCCGCAGCGGTAAACGCACGATCCCACCGTTATCGTCCGTCACTTCCGCACGCAAGTTCGCCAGTCCCGTCACGCGGCCCTCGGCCACTTGTTCCCCCTCGCGATTGCGCCAAATGCGATGCGGAGCGTTTTCAAAAGGCCAGCCGCTGCCGGTTTGATCGGCACCCGGTCGAGATGAAAGATTGGCGGTGGGAGTGATGTCCAGCGAAATCTTGGACAGCGGATGAGACTTCACTCGTTCCCGATGCTCATTACAGAGCGACTCGTCATTGCAGCAGTTGCGTTCGTTGTAGAGTCGGCGGCAGTAGGTGGCGGAACGCACGCCGTTATTCTTGCTGCTGCCATCGGCACCGTTGCCGCCAGCCGCGGTCTGCGCGTCACCGGCAATGTCGGCCGCATTCGCACCGGGACTACCTCCACGATTTTTTCCGCTAGCGCTGTTCGCACTGCCCGTGCGACCATTGCCACCGCGCGTGGTGTTCGTGGGGTCGACCGCTCGCGGCGGAGCGGCGGGGAGGGAACGAGCCGAGCCCGAGTCACCAATCCCCAGGCCGCCACCAACATCCCGTGTTTCGTCGATCACTACCGGTGGCTGCGGCGGTTGTAACCCCGAGTCGCCAGCGTCACCGGCAGCACCGTCATCCTGCTGGCTGCTCAGCGGCATATTAAACGACGGATCAGCGCCACGAGTAGCAGGGTGAGCATCAGCATTCATATCCTCCGTGGCGTTAGCGAGTCGGGTGACGCCCGCACCGGCAGTGCGGCGTCCTTGCATCCCCGCTTGTTGAGTGGCTCGGGGTGCGGTGGTGTTCTGGGGAGCAACTGCACGCAGCTGATTGGAAGCTCGATCTCCAAACGGATCACGGAATGGATCGGCGGCAGGTGAGTCGGCCAGGGCTTCGAGCATCGAGTTGGCGGCGTTCCGCGGGCTGGTCGCCGGCAGAGCACGCGTGGAATTGTTGGCAGCGGAGGAACTTGACGAGCTCCCCCGAACTTTCCACTGCACCGACTTGCTGCTGGGTTGTACCGAGTTCGAGACGAAGCGAACCGGTTCGCCGCCCGAGACGCGTAGCTGCTGCACGCTCACTCCGCCTTGCATCGGAGCGGGTGCAAACTCGTTGTCGCCAGAATGCATGTCGTCAGACTGCAGGTTGGTGGCGGCGGAGCCATGGCGACTGGCCCGCGCCTCGTCCGCCGCAACTGGCAGGAGCAAACCGCTGGCCAGCGACCACATTCCGCCGAACACGGCTGCGGTTTGAAGCCAGCGCTGCCAAACCTTAGTTCGGGTCGCTGGACGAGGAATACTCGTGACTGTAATTCGGCGCTTCCTGCGTAATCGAAATGTCATGAGGATGGCTTTCTCGAACGCTCGCTGCAGTCACGCGAATGAACCGCGCATCCGTACGCAATTCCTCGATCGTACGCGTGCCGCAATATCCCATTCCCGCTCGCAATCCACCTACCAGTTGATAGATGAAATCGCTCAGCGGACCTTTGAAAGGCACTCGGCCTTCCACTCCTTCGGGGACCAGCTTGCCGGGCTGATCCTCTTGTCCTTGGCGATAGCGTTCACTGGAGCCTTTGACCATTGCGCCCAGTGAACCCATGCCGCGGTAGGCCTTGAAGGTTCGGCCTTTGAATAAAATTGTCACTCCCGGACTCTCTGCCAGGCCGGCAAAGAGCCCACCTATCATCACGCTCGAAGCTCCCGCCGCCAGCGCTTTGGTAATGTCTCCCGAAAACCGAATGCCACCGTCCGCGATGATCGGCGTGTTCGTGTCGCGAGCTGCCAGAGCCGCTTCATGAATCGCCGTTACCTGAGGTACTCCCACTCCGGAAATCACTCGCGTGGTACAAATCGAACCCGGACCAATTCCCACCTTCACCGCGTCCGCTCCGGCACGGATCAGGTCCCGGCAGCCTTGAGCCGTAGCGACATTGCCCGCTACCACTTCAATTTGCCAGCGTTTCTTGATCTCCCTCACCGTCTCCATCACGTTCGCGGAATGACCGTGAGCCGAATCGACCACCAGGACGTCAACATCCTTCTCGATCAAACTCGCCACCCGATCAAAATCGAACACTCCCACGGCCGCTCCCACCCGCAACCGACCTTGTTCGTCCTTGCAGGCGTCCGGGAACCGTTTCATCATGTCAATGTCCTTGATCGTGATGAGTCCCGTCAGATGGTATTGTTCGTCTACCAGTAAAAGTTTCTCCACCTTTTTTGCCGTCAAAATCTTCTCAGCTTGCTCAAGCGATACGGTCCCCGTGGCTGTAACCAGTCCCTCACGTGTCATTACTTCCGCAATCGGCTGCGTAGTTTGCTCGAGAAAACGCAGGTCACGACGGGTAATAATGCCCACCAGTCGCCCGTCGGCCTGAGTGATCGGAATGCCGGAAACATGTTGCTGGAACATGAGTTCCTTGGCGCGGGAGACCGGTGCGTCGGGCGGCAGAGTCACCGGATCGCGAATGATTCCGTTGGCACTGCGCTTCACCTTGTTGACTTCTTCCGTCTGCCGCTCGATCGACAGATTCTTGTGGATAATGCCCAAACCCCCTGTCTTCGCCAAAGCAATTGCCATATTGCTTTCGGTGACGGTATCCATCGGGGAGCTGAGGATGGGGATTTTGAGCGCGATGCGATTCGTCAATCGGGACTCCACCTTCACCTCGGCTGGCACGACTTCGCTATAGCGAGGTTCCAGCAGCACATCGTCGAAAGTAATGGCGGTACGACCGAATTTGTCATCCATGGCGCGAGACCCCTAGGGCGTTGGCTGGGCGAGTGCCCCGGGGGCGGCGACACTCCTCCCAAGAAATATTGGAATGACACGGCATTATGCCGACGTGAACGCGGCTTGACAACGTGCCGACTCGACTCACGGTCGTTCGCTGGCACCGCTATTGCCCGCCGCTGGGCCGCGCGTGCGATTGCGCTGGAAGATGCGCCGCCGCGGTACCGACGGCACACTCTCGGTGCCGAAATCCAGCAGTTCGAGCGTACTGCGCTGGACGAGTCGTCCCTGGGAATCGGTTTCCTTGGAGGTGTGAGCCACAATGCCACCGGGTACGTCGGCCGCTTGAATCTCAAGCGTCGTGATGGTTCGACCATCATCGCGCACATGCGTTGTCTTTACGAACGCCGTGCTTTTGGTTTCTGCCAGCACCTTGTAAGGCATGTTCAGCGCTACGACTTCCGACATCGAGAGAGCGACCGGCTTTTGGCCTTCGCCCTTGACCATCGACGTGGCGCTTCCGAGCACGTATGGGGCATGTTTTTCGGAGATCTGCAGCAGCGTCACACGCTTCTTATCGTCGCCCTGCACGGTCACTTCAAACGTTTCACAAGGGATGGCTTGTCCGTTGATGGTCACTTGGGAATCGGTCGTTTTCTTGACGTTGGCAACTTGGCCCGCCGCTTGTCCGTAAAAACCTTGTCGCAGCACTTGTGGCGGCGAGGGATAACTTTTGCCACCAATTTCGATGGTCGATGCCACTCGCAGAGCAATTTCGCGATCGGTCACTGCTTCTAATGTGCTCGTCGTCTCGGTAGTGCTGACGGTTAACACTTTGCCGTCGCCATCGAGTGTCTCGGTGACCACGCGGACGCGCTTCCAAGCGCCCACTCGAAAGGCACCCCAGGGATGCCGATTGGCGACCATCGCCGTACTCGACCGCTCCGCAGTCGTGGAGTTGCTGGTTGCCGAGCCACTGGGAGCTTGACCGACGGTCGCGGTGGGCAGGGGCCAGAGCACTAGCGCCACCAGCGCGATGCCTCCTGCCCAGCGAACCTGACTTAGTCGTCGCGTCACCACGGTTTAGTTCCAGCAGTCGTTAGGGTGTTATTGAGAACGATTACCCGCACCTTCACCGCGAGAATTCGCAGCTAGAAGTCGATGCCGGTGGGTCGAATACCAGCATCAGTCTAGGATTCTCTCGCAGCACTTACCACCCTTCGCGGCTCGAATGATTTAGTTTGGCGTGCGTCGCGCTACCCGCAACCGATGCGACTCGCGGCCTTTCTGTAACACGAACAAGTTACGCCAGCGGCAGGGTTGAACGCAGTGGTCAGAAACTCAGCGTTCGCCACGAGCCGCGACGTTGAGCCGGAACGCGCAGCCGGAACGTTGAGCCGGAACGCGTTAGCGTCCGGTTCCGCACCGCCGCGTTGTATCGCGTTTCGAGAACCGCGAGCTAACGCTCGTCGGCTCAGCCGGAACGCTCCGCCGGAACGCTGAGCCGGAACGCGCAGCCGGAACGCGTTAGCGTCCGGTTCCGCACCGCCACGTTTCGCGTTCGCAAGGGGCCGGGGACGAGGGGCCAGAGCGCCGCTGGCAGCACGCACACCGGCTTGATCGCGGCGTTGAGTGCAAGCTCGGATCACACCTACTCAGCCAGTCGCATTCGTTAGTTTGCGGCAGACAGACACAAAGAATTGGTCTCGCGAGAAATCAACTACCCGAACCTGCTGGCTGGTCTGCGAGCTGCTGGCCACAAGGGCCCCCTCATCCCCAGCCCTTACTCCCCCAAAGGAAAAAAAGGAAGC